>CAYQSE010000015.1:0-46011 GCA_964419905.1 uncultured Enterobacteriaceae bacterium | reverse complement strand
CGGTAGGCGGGCGCGCCCAGTCCCTGGGTGACGCCGGCGCCTGCGCCCGCGAGGACGACCAGATCGCGCCACACCCGGTAGCGTCCCGCCGCGAGCACCTCGACCGGCGTGGTGGCGCGATGCCCCGGATTGCCCAGGATCCGCTCCCCATCGAGCTCGACCGAGGCCGACGCGGCATCGGTGAGGTCGACCGCGGCGCCGAGACGGAACGTGAGCGCCGGGTTCAGCGCGAGGCTGCCGATCGACGTCCCCTCGCCCGTGCGCAGGCCGACGTTGCCGACGACGCCCACCGGACCGAGGTCGCGTGCCGCCGCGACCCCGACGTGCGCGGTGACGGTTCGCGCGCCGACGTAGGCCTTGGAAGCACCGGTTGGCAGCCGCACGTCGAGGAACGCGGCGAGATCGACCGGCAGCACCCCCACCAGCGGCTCGGCGAACACCTTGCCGGCGAGCCGCACGTCGCCCAGGTGCGCGACGCCAGGCAGGTCGAGCCCCGCCGTGGTGAAGTGCAGCGGCACATGCCCGCCGAACCGCACCGGCCCGAGGCGGTAGAAGCCCGTCAGATCGGCGGTGAACAGCGAGCCCAGCACCGGGCTCACCTCGCCGTCGATGCGGTGCACCAGCGGCCGGTGCGCGTAGCTGCCGACGAGCCCGAACGCGTAGGGATCCGTCACCCACCGCGGATCCTCGACCTGCACGAGCCGGGTCTGATCGATGGCGGGCGCGAACCGCTGCACGTCCACCTCCTGTGCTGCGGCGGTCGCCGGCGCGAGCGCCAGCAGCACCGCGCCGCGACGCCGCCGCGCGAGCAGGGCGAGCAGCGTGAGCCCCATCCACGAGGTGGGTCCTGCCGGCAGCACCGCACAGGCGCCGCCAGAGAAGTAGCCGGCGTCCCCGTCCCCGGGATCGCCCCAGTCGCCGGGCGGCAAGCCGGTGTCGACCTCGGGCTGCGCGCACTCGCCGTCGGTGTCGTCTGGATCGAGCCAGTCGGGGATCCCGTCGCAGTCGCGATCAGCCGTCGGATCGGCGCCCTCCGTCTCGTCCGGGATCCCGTCGCCGTCGCTGTCGGGATCGAGGAAGTCCGGCACGCCGTCGCCGTCCGTGTCCTCCGCCCCCTCGATCGCATCCGGGATGCCGTCCCCGTCGCTGTCGAGGTCGAGGAACGCGGGGATACAGTCTCCGTCCGGATCCGCGAGCCCTTCGATCGTATCGGGGATCCCGTCGCCGTCGCTGTCGACGTCGTCGACCTCGCCGTCGTCTCCGCGAAGCTCCAGCACGTCGGCGATCCCATCGCCGTCGGTGTCCAGGTCGTCGTCCGGATCGTTCGGATCCGTCTCGAAGCAGTCCCAGTCGTACAAGCCGTCGTGGTTCCAGTCCTCGACGCCGTCGGGGAGCCCGCCGCCGTCGCTGTCGAGGGCCATCGGATCGGTCGTCGTCAGCGGATCCGCGTCGGGTCGCCAGCACCCCGCCGTCAGACCCGTGTGGGGTTCGGGGCGGGGGCCCCCGAGCCCCGTCCCACCCTGGAGCCGGTCGCCGTCGATGTCACAGCTCAGCGCCGGGGGGCCGCCCCCGGCGGCCACCCCGTCCGGCTCCAGCCCGTCGATCACGCCGTCGTCGTCGGAGTCGGCGTCGCGCGGATCCGTGCCGATGCGGAGCTCCTCGGGCAGCGTGAGCCCGTCTTCGTCCTCGTCGATGGCGATCGCGTCCGAGAGCAGCGGCTCCAGGATCCCGCAGCCCGAGCCGGTGTCGTCACAGCCCGCCGTGTCGACGCGGGGCTGGATGAAGCCCGAGCCCGTCGCGAGCGCGACGCGGAACGCCCACACCGCATCGAGCACGCCCCGTGTCTCGAGATCGGCACGATCGAGGCGGACGTCGAGCCAGACGTCGCCCGAACTTCCGACGATCGGCACCACGCGAACGCCGTCGTCCAGATCGCCCCAGAAGGTGCCGATCGGCGGCGTGACGACCACCTGGTCCGCGAAGCCGGGGCTGACGCCCGCGCTCTCGCCCTGGTTGCGGTACAGGCTGACCGCACCGGTCGGACCCGAGATCAGCACCTGGAACTCCCACGCGGCGTCGCCGGTGGCGGGCGGGTCGCGGTCGAGATCGAGCAGGAACGCCCACGTCGTCTCGGGTGGCAGCGCATCGGACACGCTCGGATCGCTGTCGAGCCGCATGCGGAGGTAGAGCCAGTCCGCATCCGCGCTCCACGCCCCCGCCGGGGCACCCGCGGCACCGAAGAGGTCGAGGCCCGCGTACGCGATGCCGATGTCATCGGCGACATCGATGATGGGGGCGCCGTCGCGAACGAGCGACTGCCAGTCGTCGGCAGCGCCGGGCCACGCGAGCGCAGCGACGGGCCACAGGGCGAGAGCGGGGAGGACGACGCGCAGCATGGCTGCCTCCGGCCAAGGGTCGGATCAAGCCTACCCTTGAGACACTACCTTAGGCAAAGACTTGTCATGTCAATCCCTCATCCGACCCGCGACGTGCGTCCCGGACGGCCTCGCGCGCGGTAAGGTTGGGCCATGCGTGCCCTCACCCTGCTCGTCCTGCTCGCGACCACCGCCCACGCCGCCGACCCCGAACCGCCCGCGCGGGTCGAGGCGCACGATCTCACCGTCGTCGTCGACGGGAGCGGGCGGCTCTCCACGACCCAGACCTGGCGCGTCCACGTCGACCGTCCAGCGGGCGCGAGCGCCGGCCTGCCTGCCCCCGCCGGCCTCGATGGCGCCACCTCGGGCGGCGCCACGGTGTTCGACGATCTGCTGATCCTGCCCCAGAGCGCCGCGCCCGGCGCCGTGTACACCCTCGCCGCCAGCGCGCGCGGGCGACGAGGGCCCGGCTCCGGCGTGTTCGAGAGCGCGCCGGACCTGCCGCTGACCGTCTCGACGGTCCGCGTGCAGGCGCCGCCGTGGATTCCCGCGACGGTGTGGTTCGATCCCGCGGGTGCGCCGCAGTTCGAGCGCACCCGCTCCGCGCGCGCGGTCGAGGTGCGCTGGGAGCAGCTCGACGGCGCCACGCCCGCGGCGCTGGTGTGGACGACGTGGAAGAGCTGGGAGGAAGCCGGTGAGGCGCTCAGCGCCCTGGTCGCGCCGAAGCTGGCCGACAAGCGGGGCCTCGGCCGCGGGATCGCGCAGGACATCGACGGCATCTCGGTGGCCGAGATCGTGTCGCGCATCAACCGGATCGTCACCGTCTACCCCGACGACCACGGGACCTGGGACACCGCGCGCCCGGCGGCGCAGGTGTTGGCCGAGGGGCGCGGCACATCCGCCGAGCGCGGCGTGGCGATGCTGTCGATGCTGCGGGCCGCAGGCTACGACGCGCGACCCGCGCTGTTCAGACCCCCGGGCCCGGGCGGTGCGCCGCTCGTCGTCCCCGCACCCGCCCAGCTCACCCGGCCCGCGGTCGCGGTGATCAGCCCGAAGCGCGTGCTGTGGGTCGACCTGAGCAGCGCCTACACGGCGCTCCCCGATCTCCCCGCCGCGATGATCGGCGGCGTCGCGTGGGTGCCGGGCAGCCTGCCGCTCCCGCTCGGCGCCGAGGGCCCGATGGACGGCCTGGTCACGCTCAACGCCCAGCTCCGACTCGGCACCGACGGCGAGGTCAGCTGGACCGCGCAGGTCTCGGCCACCGGCACCGGTCGCGAGTGGCTGCGCGCGCGCCTCGCCCCGCTGAGTGACGAAGCGCGGGTCGACGCGCTCCGCCGGATCGTGAGCCACGGTCGACCCGCGCTGTCGCGCTTCTCGGTGACGGTGACCGGCCTCGAGGATCCGCAGCGACCCCTCCGGATCACGCTGCAGGGCCACGAGACTTCCGTGGTCGACGCGTTGGGGGCCGGCGCGACGGCGCAGATCGCGACGCTCGCCGCGCCCGGGCTCGCTGCCTGGCTCCCCCCACGGATCCTGGTGCACGAGGAGCTGTCGATCGAGCCGCCGCCAGGGCTCCAGCCGATCGCCACCGTGCCCTCCGCCCCTGCCTTTCATCCCGAGGTGCTCCTCACCCAGGTGATCCGGCGCGACAGCGGGCGGATCGTGCTCACCACCGAGGCGATGCGGCCCGACCGGAACGACACCCCAGCGCGCGCGACCGAGGCGGCGCGCTTCCTCGAGGCGCACGCCACCGATGGTCCGCGTATCGCGTGGTTTGCGCTCCCCACGCCGCCCCAGGCCCGGGTGCTCGCGAGCGATCCGAGGTTGGGCACCGTGGCCGAGCGCGCTGCCCTCGAGGCGCTGTGGTGGCTGTCGGCGGCCGACGTCACCCGCGCGCGCAACGCGCTGATCAAGGCCCTGAAGTCCGAGTCCCCGGTAGCGGTCGCACGCGCGCTGCGCGACCGGACCCCGCCAGACCAGGCGGGTCCGTGGCGCAGCCTGTACGAGGCGGGCAAGTCGCCCGCCGTGCGCATCGAGGCGGTCGAGGGGCTGCTCGCTGCCGGGGCAACGCGCGAGGCCTGGCTCGGTGCCGCCGCGCTGTCCGCCGACCCCGACCCCGCGCTGCGGGTCCGCGCGCTGGGCGTGATGTACCGTGCGCAGCCCGAGCAGCGACCGGACGAGCGGAGCGACCGACCCGGCCATGCGGCATGGGCGCCGCGCCAGGACCTGCTCACCCGCGCCCAGGAGGCCGCCGCCGCGACGGGCAGGGACGCGTCGTTCCTCGCGGCGCCGATCGTGATCACCCGCGCGCGGCGCGATCTCGATCACGACCGAACGGAAGAGGCGCTCGCCCTGCTCGAGGGGCTCGACCCGCGCGACCGGGACCCGGTCGCCGAGGTCCTGATCGCCCGGGCGCGCGTCCGCCTCGGCGTCCCGAGCCAGGACCTCGCCGCATCGATCCGCGCGAGCGTACAGGCGGCGCCGTTCGACGCCCGCCTGCTGGGCGAGGCCGCCCGTGCGATGGCCGATGTGGGGCTGCCCGACGAGGCGCTGAAGTTCGGCCTCGCCGCGGCGCGCCTCGCGGGCACCGACGCGGCGCTGTGGGCCGCCACCGCGCGCTACGCGATCTCGCACGGCGATCTGGTCACCGCGACGTATGCGGCGCGGCGCGCGTCCGACCTCGCGCCCGCCGATCCTCAGCACGGCGAGGCGCTGCGCGAGATCGCGACGTGGGCCGGCGACGCCGAGTCCGCCGCGCTCGGTGCCGCGCGCGTCCCCGGCGGCGGGAAGGAGAGGCCTGCGGCGAACCTGGATGCGATCCTCGAGCACACGCCGCCCGAGGCCCTCCTCGCCGTGCTCCAGCACCACGAGGACGAGGTCCTCGCGAGCGCGCGCTGGCTGGCGATGCGCGCCCAGCTTCGGCTCGACGCCGGCGCGCTGGACGCCGCCGCGCGCGACGGCGTGCTCCTCGCCACGAGGCACGGCGATCCGCGGGGCACCGGTCTCGCGTTCGCCGCGACCGCCGGTCGCTTGTGGACCTCGTCCGGGCTCGACGCCCTGGCGAGCGCGGTGCACGACCCGACGGTGCGCGGGCTGCGCATGGAGTACGCGCTGATCACGCTCGACGGCGATCCCCTGCTCGACGCGCGCGCGCTCGCCAGCGACGATCCGCGCGCCGAGGCGCTGCTCCGCGCCGCGAAGGAGCCCGCCGCGCTGGCCGCGGACGTGCCGGGCTGGCCCGCCGACCTCCGCGATCCCGAGGTCGCAGGCCCGAAGGGATGGATGCGCAACGCCCTGCTCGGCGCGCCCGACGGCGTGGTCGCGTGGTCGCATCCCGATCAGGCCGCGGCGGTGCTGTTCGTGGACGCCCCCGACAACGTCCTGCCGCCACCGCTGGCGTCCCTGTGGACGCCGCGCGACCGCGACGAGGCGACGCTGCCCGACGGCGGCCGTCTGGTGCGCCTCGATGGGGGCACCCTGCCGCTGTTCGCCGCCTCACAGCCCCTCGAGGGGCGGCGCGTGTGGGCCGTGGGCTTCACCCCCGAGGCCGCGCGCCGAGCGCTCGCGCTCGCCGGCGAGACGTGGCGCGTCCGCCGCTGAGGCACCGAGAACGGAACCGCGCGCCCCGCCGTGCGGTCACGAACGAGCACGGAGGGCCCCTCGTGTCTCGCCTGCTCCTGCGCGCCGACGACTGGATCGCGGCCACCCGTCCCGGGTGGCTGTGGCTCGGTCAGCTCGCGTTGGTGGCGCTCGGCGTCCACCTCGCCGCCGATCGGCTCGACGATCTGCTGCTGGGGTGGGTCGCCCGGCTCCCCGGCATCGACCCGGGTGCAGAGGTCCCCGAGCGGGCAGCGATCGGCGCCGCCCTCGCGCTGGAGCTCGCGGTCGTGCTCCGCGCCGCCTGGGTGCTCGCGATCAGCGCTGGCGGCCCGGCGCCGAGATGGGCCGACTGGTGGCAGCGGCGCTCGGTCGAGTCGTTCACCCGCCCGGTGTTCTGGGGGGCGATGGCGCTCACCGGCAGCTACGTCGTCGCGATGGCGCTGCACGACGCGACCGCGCCAGCGCTGGGCGCGGGCGGGGCCTACTTCGGCCTCCTCGCTGGCGCCCTGGTCGCGTGGCGGCTCGGGCTCACCGGCTGGCTGCGTGTGGTCGGAGGACTCTTCCTGCCAGCGAAGCGCACGCAGGGGCTCGGGTGGGCGCCCGCGCTGTGGGCCTGCGCCGTGCTCGGCGTGGCGCAGCTCCCGCTGTGGGGGTGGGTGTCGTGATCCGCTTCCGCGCCGGGCTGCTCGATCTGCTGTTGGTCGCGCTCGTCTTGTACGCGTGCCAGGCGCGCACCCCGGTAGGCGGCCTCGCGAAGCGCGCGACCTGGTACGCGCTCGGCTGGGAGCACCAGGCGCCTGCGCTCACTTCGTACTTCCGCGTCGAGCGCGCGTGGGATCGGGTCGCGCGCGCGCTGGAGGACCCGACACCGACCCCACCGCCACCCGACGCGAACGCGCTGCCGGAGCCGTGGCGCAGCGCGGCGTTCCTGGTGCTCGGCGCCGACGCGCTGCCGGAGATCGACGCGGCGTGGCGCGGCGACCCCGAGGAGGCGCTCGCGGTGGCCGCGCTGGGGGCCGCGCAGCGCGAGCGCGCGATCGCCCGCGCACAGGCGACCGGCCGCACCGATGCCGAGCGCTACGCCGTCTATCGCGAGTTCCTCGACGACGCGGACCGAAGGCGCGGCGACGAGGCGGTCGAGGGCGTGCTCTCGACCGCCACCGCGCTGCACCTGCGCTGGCCGGTCGAGCCATCGTGGCGGGTGTCGTCGACCTATGGCAGTCGCGTGCACCCGGTCACCGGGATCCGTCAGCTCCACAACGGCGTCGACCTCGCGGTGCCGGTCGGTACGCCGGTCCACGCGGCGCAAGACGGCGTGGTGCTCAAGCTGGCCGAGGACGATCGGAACGGGAAGTACGTCGTCATCGACCACGGCAACGGCGTGCGCACCGGGTACTGCCACCTCGACCGCTTCGACGTCGAGAAGGGGCAGCAGCTCTCCCGCGGAGAGAGCCTGGGCCTGTCGGGGAACACCGGGCGCTCCACCGGCCCGCACCTGCACTTCCTCGTGCGCGTGCACGGGCGCACCCTCGATCCACTGCCGCTCAGGCGTCCGTGGACCGACGCCTGAGCGCGGTGAACGCCTGCGCGCCAGCCACCGCCTCGTGCTGCAGCGCGTCGAGCCCCTGCGCGAGCTCGAACGCGAGCGCCGCCTCGACGCCGAGGCCGTGCTCGGCGTAGGCGGAGCGACGATCGCCGCGCAGACAGCGCTGCGGGTGCGCCGCGATCTCCGCCGCGAGCGCCTCGGCCGCAGCCCGCGCCTGGCCCGAGGGCACGACGCGGTTCACCAGCCCCATCGCGAGCGCCTCGTCGGCGCCCACCGCCCGACCGGTGAGGATCAGGTCGAGCGCGCGCGACAGCCCGATCAGCCTGGGCAGCCGCACCGTCCCGCCGTCGATCAGCGGCACGCCCCACCGCCGGCAGAACACGCCGAGCACCGCGTCTGCCTCGGCGACGCGCAGATCGCACCACAGCGCCAGCTCGAGCCCGCCCGCGACCGCATGCCCCGAGATGGCAGCGATCACCGGCTTGTCGAGCGCCATGCGGCTCGGGCCCATCGGACCGTCCCCGTCCGGCGCGATGCGGTTCGGCGTGCCCGCCGCGATCGCCTGCAGGTCGGCGCCAGCGCAGAACGTCCCGCCCTCTCCCCACAGCACCGCGACATGCGCGCCCGGATCCGCCTCGAAGTCGCGGAACGCTGCGGCGAGCGCCTCGGCGGTGGCACGATCGACGGCGTTGCGGCGGCTCGGCCGCGACAGGATCACGGTGCGGACCGCCCCCTGCGCCTCGACCCGAACCACGTCACTCGACGACGACATCGACGAAGTCCAGGATCAGGCGATCGAACGGGATCCCGCCCTGATCGGCGGTGTCGACGTTGAACACCACCCAGGTGCCGCCTGGATCCTCGACCGGGAGCACGGAGGGCGAGGCGCCGCCGAGGATGGTTCGCGTCATCGACGCCGCCTGCCGCCCGATGCTCGCCGGATCCGGCACCACCGCGAACAGCGCCCCCGCGCGCACCATGTTGTCGGTCTCGACCAGCAGGGGGATGCGGCGCCGCCGCGCCTCCTCGGCCATCAAGCGGAACAGCTCCGGCGTGAGCATCGCGCGGTCGGGCTGCAGCCAGATCGCGTCGACGTCCTTGGCCATGCGGAAGAAGGCGCGCCGCGTCTCGCGCACCGAGGCGACCTCCTCGACCTGCAGCGCGAGCTCGAGGCTGCGCGCGACGTCCTGAGCGGCCACCATCCGGGCCTCGGTCGACAGCGGGCCGCGCACGACACCGATGACGCGCGTGTCCGGAAAGAAGCCCGCGTACTGCGACAGGTACTGCGCGGGCGCCACCGTCGCCGCGACCCCGGTGACCCGCGTGCCGGCGACGCCGTAGCGCGCCGGGTCATGCACCATCGCGTACACGATCTTCGCGTTCGGAAGCCGCTGATGCACCGTGTAGGCCGCCTTCGCCCCGAGCACGAACACGACGTCCGGATCCTCCCGGCGCAGGCGCTTGACCACGCCCTCCACCTCGGCGCGTCGTCCGTGGAGGTTCAGCACGACCGCCGGCTGCCCCAGCGCCTCGAGGAACGCCTCGACCGGCTCGGTATACGGCGGCAGCGCGTCGGACTGGAGGACCGCCACGCGACCGGCCTGCGCGGACGAGGCGAACAGGAGGGTCCCCAGCAACAGCAGCGTGCGCTTCATCGGCTACCTCAACAGCACGGTCTTGGAGAGGCCGCCACGCAGGTCGATCTGCTGGGTGAACTCGCCCGCTCGAATCTCGTAGCGCCCCTCGGGCCACTCGAACTCCGCTGGCGTGACGTACCCGGTGTCCTTGCCATCGATGTAGATGCGCAGGCCCTTCACGCTGGCGCTGACCTGGAGCTTGCCGGTGACGACCGGGGGCGGAGGCTCGGGATCCGGCAACAGCACGATCGGCACGGGCGCAGGCGCAGGCTGGGGCGCGGTGAGCACGATCGGCGTCGGCGTGGGCGCCGGCGCGGGGACGGTCACCACGGTCATCGCTGGCTCGGGCGCGACCGGGACCGGCTGCGAAGGCGCGACGGTCACCGTCGGCGCGGGCGGCCCGGGGTCGGTCGTGGGCACCGGCGTCGGCACCCGCGGCGCGGGCTCCGTGACCGGGCCCACCGCGCGCGGCGCGCCCGTGTCGTGCTCGACCGGGGGTGCGACCGGCTCGGCCTCCGCCGCCGGGACCGGCTCGGGCTCGGGGCCCGGGCCGAGCACGTCGGTCACCGTCGGCCCGACCTGCTGCGGCGCGCGCTGCAGCGGCTCCCAGCCGATGCTGTACGCCAGCACGCCCGCGCCGATCGCGATGCCGAACACGAGCAGCAGGGCGAGCCCCGCGCCGACCGCCGCGCCGCCCGCGACGATCTGGGTGCGCGTCGCGGTGCGGCTGCCGCTGAGCGAGTCCTCGGGCGCGCCGGCGACCGAGCGCTCCAGTGTGCCGTCGAGCAGCCGCGGCAGCGTCGGCATCGGAACCGTCGCGACCTGGCTCGGCAGCATCACGCCGCTGTAGGTCTCGGCCTTCTCCCGCAGCCGATCCGCCAGCTCCGGCTCGACCATCGCCACGAGCGCGGCGACGTCGGCTTGCCTCGCCAGGCCACCGAGCGGCCGCGTGACCTCGACCAGCGCCGCCTTGAACTCCGCGGCGGACTGGAAGCGCGCCTCCTTGTCGATCGCGAGCGCGCGGCGGTGCAGATCGAGCAGCGGCCCAGGATCCCGGAGCTCGGGCGGCGCTGGCAGATCCGGCATGCGCCCCGACATCAGCCGGTGCATGATCTGCACCTGCGACATGCCGTTGAACGGCCCGTAGCCCGTCACGATCTCGTGAAGGCACAAGCCCACCGCGAACAGATCGGCGCGCCGGTCGACCTCGTCCGCGGTGATCTGCTCGGGCGCCATGTACGCGAACTTGCCCTTCACGTGATCGGTGCGGGTGCGCTCCAGCCGATTCGTCGCCTTCGCCACGCCGAAGTCGATCAGCTTGACCTCACCGCGCACCGAGATCATCACGTTGCGCGGGTTCACGTCGCGGTGCACCACGTTCATCGGCCGCCCGAACGCGTCCACCATGTCGTGCGCGTAGCCGAGCCCGTCGAGCACGTCCGCGAGGATCTTCAGCCCGATCGCCAGCGGGAGTCGCTCGCCCTTGTGACGCAGCCCGGTGACCAACTGGCGCAGGTCGATGCCGGGCACGTACTCCAGCGCCAGGTAGTACTCGTCGCCGTGACGCCCGAAGTCGTAGACGTGCGCGATGTTCGCGTGGTTGAGCTCGGCGGTGATCCGCGCCTCGTCCTTGAACATCCGGACGAACGCCTCGTCTTCGCTGCGATCGGCCTTGATCCGCTTGATCACGCAGAAGCGGACATACTCGGCGTCTTCCACGGCCTTGCGCGCGAGATCGACCTGGGACATGCCGCCCACGCCGAGTCGCTCCAGCAGGACGTAGTCACCGTAGGGTTGCGGGTACGCTGAGGCGGCCATCGGGGCGAAGTCTACCCGAATCCGTCGCACTTGGCGTGCGTGCCGCGGTTGCGGTCCCCTGGCGATCCGATACCGTAGGCCCCCCGCGCCGGAGACACCGTTGGCCCACCTGCTGTTGCTGATCTGGACGCTGCTGCTCGCGCCCACGGCGCTCGCCGCCAAGCCACCCATGCCGTCGTGTGTCAACCCGCGCGCTGCGGCCGACACGCTGTTCGTCTGGCAGACGGCCGACAACCACAACCCGACGCATGCCGCCACCTGCCTCGACAGCCCCGATGGCGCGAGCCCGGAGGCGCTCGCGGTGCAGCTCAAGACGGTGCTGGACGCGCGCGGCCTGTGGGTCCCCGTCCACGCGATGTCGACCGATCCCGAGTACGTCGACGCGCAGGGCGACCCCCACCTCCTCCCGATGCCCGCCGAGGCGCCGTGGCTGTCGCTCGAGCGGGGCGACGACGGCCTCTGGCGCTACAGCCGCCGCACGCTCGAGGAGGTGCCGCGCCTGTACCGCGACACGTTCTCGCCCATCAGCCAATGGTTCCAGGCGCAGCTCCCGAGCGTGTTCTACAACCGCATCGCGGGCTTCTACCTGTGGCAGGCCGCCTACGCGATCCTGCTGGTGCTGGTCGCGTGGAGCACGGGCCGGGTGGTCGACTGGCTGCTCATCGGTCAGGTGCGCCGGTGGGTCGAGCGCGCGGGATTGAGGCTTCCCGAGGCGGCCCACCACCAGCTCCGGCTGCCGCTCGTCGTGCTGTCGATGGCGATCATCTTGTGGTGGGGCGTGCCCGACCTCCAGCTCCGGGTCAACGTGTCGTGGACGCTGCTCGCGCTGCTCAAGGTGCTGGTCGCGTTCGCGGTGGTGCTCGCGACGTCGCGCGTGGTGAACATCGCCGCCGGCGTGTTCGAGGCGCGCGCCGAGCTCACCGACAGCAAGCTCGACGACCAGCTCGTTCCGCTCGCGCGACAGGCGGCCCAGGTCGTCGTGTGGTCGCTCGGCGTGCTGTTCATCCTCCAGAACCAGGGCATCGACGTCGCCGGCCTCATCGCCGGCCTCGGCATCGGCGGGCTCGCGTTCGCGCTGGCCGCGAAGGACACCATCGCGAACCTGTTCGGCTCGCTCAACATCTTTCTCGACAAGCCGTTCCAGGTCGGCGACTCCATCGAGGTCGGCGGCGTGTCGGGCGTGGTCGAGGAGGTCGGGTTCCGCTCCACGCGCGTCCGCACCTTCCACAACTCGCTCGTCACGGTGCCGAACAGCAACATCACGAACGCGAACGTCGACAACATGGGTCAGCGTCCCAAGCGGCGTGTGCGCGTCACCCTCGGCCTCACCTACGACACGACACCCGAGCGCCTGCAGGCCTTCGTCGAAGGTATTCGCGCCATCCTCGCGGCGCATCCGAAGGTCGAGCAGTCCTACGAGGCGCACTTCAACGAGTTCGGCGCGTCCTCGCTCGACATCCTCGTCAACTTCCACGTCACCACGCGCTCGTGGACCGAAGAGCTCGAGACCCGCTCCCAGGTGTTCCTCGCGATCTTGCGCCTCGCCGAGGAGCTGGACGTCTCGTTCGCGTTCCCGAGCACCAGCGTCTACCTGGAGTCGACACCCGAGCAGCCGCTGGGCGAGAGGCCCCCGCGGACCCTCGACGACCTCGAAGCCGTGTTCGCAGCGTACGGCCCGCGCGGGGCCAAGGCCGCCAACGGGAGCGTACCGTTCCAGCGCTCGTACAGCGCCCACACCCTCCGTGACGAAGGGCAGGGCGAATAGCGAGCGCGCGAGCGCACCCGCACCTGCGGGGCCGCACAGAATTCCGGTCCCCACCTGCATTACTCGGTGGTAGCGTCACGCCGTGTGGGGGTTCCATGGCGTTCGGCTGGCTGGCCTTCGTGTGGGTGCACCTGAGCGTCGCCGTCGCTCAAGAGTACGACTACGACGCGGCGGGGCGTCTGGTGGAGGTGCGCTACCCCGGCGGCGCACACCTGACCTACACCTACGACGGCGCCGGGAATCTCCTCGAGGCGCGGACCGGCGGCACCGACACCGGCGGCAACGACACCGACACCGGCGACCCCGACACCGGCGGCAACGACACCGGCGGCACGAACACCGACACCGACACCGGCGGCACGAACACCGACACCGACACCGGCGGCAACGACACCGACACCGGCGGCGCCGACACCGACACCGGCGGCAACGACACCGACACCGGCGGCAACGACACCGACACGGGCAGCACCGACACCGGTGGCGGGTGCGGCTGCGCGACCGGCGCGCCCGGCTGGCCCGGCGGCTTCGCCGTCCTCGGCGCGCTCCTCCTCATCCGGCGGCGGCGGATCGCCCTCGTCCTCGCCCTCCCGTCCGTGGCGGCGGCGACGCCGATCCCCGACCGGCCGCTCAGCGCGCACGGCCAGGAGCACGGCCTGATCGTCGACGACCTCGGCATCCTGTCAGCGGCCGGGTGGAACTTCGACGGCCAGCTCGGGACCGGCGACTTCCGCAGGCGCTACTTCTACGAACGGGTCGGCGATCGCACGGACTGGCGCTACGTCGACGCCGGCGCCTTCCACAGCCTCGGCCTCGACGACACCGGCAGCCTCTGGGCCTGGGGCTATGGCCGGCACGGGGAGCTCGGCGACGGCAGCACCCTCTCCTGGCCCGTCCCGATCCCGGTCGCCCCGACCGTGCGGTTCCGCCATGTCGCCGCCGGCCCGTGGCACAGCCTCGCCGTCGACGAGGACGGTCGCCTCTGGTCCTGGGGGCTCAACGACGAGGGCCAGCTCGGGCGGCCCTCGAGCGACCTCTGCGCGCTCCCGTGTGGCCCCACTGCCACCCTCGTGGTCGGGGACGACTGGCTCGACATCGACGGGGGCGAGACCCACTCGGTCGGCCTCCGCGAGCCTGGAACCCTCTGGACCTGGGGCGGCGATACCCACGGCCAGCTCGGCAACGGCGCCGCGGGCCCGACCTCGGTGCCCGAGCAGGTCGGCAGCGACGAGGACTGGGCGATGGTCTCCTCCCGCGGGCGGCACACGCTCGCGCTGAAGACCGACGGCACCCTGTGGGGATGGGGCGACAACGCCGACGGGCAGGTCCTCGGCGAGCTGGCCGACATCGTGGACGGTCCGACGCGGATCGGCGATGCCGACGACTGGACCTGGATCAGCGCCGGCGGCGCCCACAGCCTCGCCCTCAACGAGGGCGGCGAGCTGTGGGGGTGGGGCGCCAACGATGGTGGCCAGCTCGGCGACGGCACGACCACACCGGCTCCCGCGCCGAAGCTCCTCGCCTCCGACGTCAGCTACGCGCTCGCCGGCGCGATCGACTCCCTGGCGATCATCGGCGATGTGCTCAAGCTGTGGGGGACCGACCTCGGCGCCCTCGGCTTGGGCTCCGATGGAGACGACTACCTCGCGCCGCAGGACGTCTGGGAGGGCTGGGCCGACATCCGGGATCCGCGCGCCACGCTCTACCTGAACCGCGGCGGCGTCCTCGCTTCGGACTTCTACACCGACGACCCCGAGCTCCGGATCACCCTCGAGTGCAACGACGACACCTACTGCGTCGACATGCAGATCTCGAGCGACCCGACCTTCCCCGAGCCCGCCGTCCCGTATCGGCGCCTGTCGAGCTTTCGGGTCGCGCCCGGCGTCGGCGGCCGCCAAGTGTTCGCGCGGGTCCGCGACTCGGCGGGCCGGTGGTCTGCGCCCGTGGTGCGGTACATCGCGCTCGGCGAGCGCCCCCACCCAGGGACCGTCGTCGCCTATGACGTCCACGTGTTCGCGTCGGAGGCCGACTTCTACATCACCGCCCTCGCCGAGGACGGTCGGGTCGGCGGCTACACCCAGCAAGACGGCGTCGTCACCCAGCGTCTGTGGACCCCCGGCGGCGCGGTCGTGACGGTGGCCCAGTACGACTACGCGGGCGATCAGAACTGGAACGACTGCTTCTTCGACCTGTTCGACGCGCCCTACGTGCAGATGAACTACCCGGGGCCGATCGCGATCCACGAGGACACCATCCTCCGGCAGGTCATCCCGTCGGTGGGGCGGCCGCGTGCGCAGACCGACACGCTGGACGTGCCGGAGTGCGCGATGGCCCTGAGCCCGACCGGCGAGGCGCTGGTGGTCGACTTCGAGGCCCCGCCGCCCGACACGCTCGATGTCCAGAGGGCGCGCCGCGCCAAGACGACGCTCGGCGGGATCGCGGTGGGCGACGTCGGGACGACCGGCTTCGACGCCGCCAGCGACGGCACCGTCGTCGGCGCCTACTACCTGGGCGGCGGCAAGAGCACGTACCACGCCTTCCTCGACCACCCGGTCGACGGGTTCCGCGACCTCGGCGTCCTCTACGATCACGGCGCGCCAGACCTCTGCTGCGACCCGCTGCAGGGCATGAGCGTGGCCGCGAGCATCAACGACCTCGGGATCGTCGTCGGGACCTCGACCTGGCAGCCCAACGTGAACGACGCGTTCGCCAAGCCAAGCGGCTTCGCCTGGAGCGAGGGCTTCGGGATGATCCCGCTGTCGATGACCGGCAGCGGCTCGGTCGACTACTGCGAGGTCACCGACGTCAACTACTTCTGGCAGTCGGTCGGCTACTGCCGCTACGTCAGCTACCCGACCCGGCTCACGCTGTGGCAGGGCAGCGTCAACAGCCGGGTCGAGGCCCGCGTGCCGACCGGCGTCAAGGTGCCTGGCGTCAAGGACAGCTACAACACCGCGCATACCGTCCAGATCAACGACGCCGGCCAGATCGCCACGATGGTCGATCTCTACGATGGCGCCTCCTACCAGGGTCGCTTCGCCGCGCTCCTCACCCCGGGCTTCGGCGTCCTCACCGTGGAGCTCGCCGAGGTCGAGATGGACCAGTCCGGAGAGGACGGCGACCCGGTCAACACCGCCACCGGGGCCTTCGTCCTGCGTCCGCCGCCCGACCTGTCGCTCGCAGGCAGCCCGACCCTGTCCTTCGCGCGCACCTACGACTCCGGGCGGGACGATGCCGGGGCGATGGGTCGGGGCTGGCGTCACGAGCACGAGTGGTCCCTGCTCTTCCCCACCACCCGCGTGGCCCGGGTCGTGACCCCGGAGGGCCAGGCGCTGGCCTTCGAGTTCGTCGACGGCCGGGAGTGGGTCGCGCTCACCCCCGCGGCCCGCCGCTTCGAGTTCGACGACTACGACGGCTGGTACATGCTCTCGGATCCCCAGGGGCCGACGATCCTCTGGTTCGACGCGGACGGGCGCGTCCTCTGGCGCTCCGAGCGCGACGGGTTCCTCGCCTACACCCATGACGCCGAGGGCCGCCTCGAGCGGATCGCGCGCGACGACGGCGCCTCGCTCGACCTGACCTGGGACGGCGACCGTGTGGGCTTCGTCACCGACGGTGTCCGCGCCGTCACCTACGACCACGCGGGCGAGCTGCTCATCGGCTGGGAGGACGCCCTCGAGCGGCCCGTCGCCTACACCTACGACGCCGGCCTCCTCGTCTCCGAGACCCTGCCGTCCGGCGCCGTCCGCCTCGTCAACACCTGGGACGACGGTCGCGTCGTGCGCCAGCACGACGCCCTCGGCGGCGAGCGCACGTTCGTCTACGAGGAGGGCGTCACCGTCGTCACCGATGTCGACGGCGCCGTCGCCCGCCACACCCACGATGCCACGGGCCGCCTCCTCTCCCACGCGATCGACGGCGGCGGCGAGACGACGATCGGCTACGACGCAGCCGACCGCCGCGCCGTCGTCACCGACGCCCTGGGCGGAGAGACCCGCACCGACTGGCACCTCCTCGCCCAGCGGCCCAGCACCGTGGAGCACCGCGACGGCTCGGTCGACGCGATCGCCTGGGTGCCCAGCTTCTTCGGCACCGGGACCGGCTGGAACGCCGCCGAGCTGACCTACGCCGACGGCGGCGTCGAGACGCTGGCGCACGACGCCACCGGCCGCCTCGTCGGTCGCATCGACGCCGAGGGTCACGCCTGGGGCTACGAGCACGACCCCGCGGGCCGCGTCTCGGCCCGGATCCTGCCGACCGGCGGCCGCGTCGAGATCGAGCGCGACGAGCGAGGGCGCGTCGTCACCCAGACCGGGCCCGACGGCGAGGTCCGGTTCGCGTGGGACGACCTCGGTCGCCTCGTGGCGTACACCGCCGCAGACGGCGGCGCGAAGGTCCCCACCTGGGACGACCTCGACCGGCTGGTGACCCTGACCGCCGAGGACGGTGGCACGACCACCCTCACCTACACCGACGACGGCGAGATCGCCTCGCTCACGCTGCCCGAAGGGGGCACGCTGACATTTGGCTACGACGTCATGGGTCGCGTCGTCTCGGTCGCCGACACCGACGGCGACCTCCTCCTCCTCGACCGTGACGCAGCCGGCCGGATCGTCGACACGACCGACCGCGAGGGCAACGCCTGGCGCTTCACCCGCGACGTGCAGGGCTTCGTCACCGCCGCGGAGGATCCGGCGGGCGCCGTGTTCTCGTCCGCGGTCGACCTCCTCGGCCGCGTCACGGTCGCGACCGACCCGCTCGGCAACGCGACCGCGTTCACGTACGACCCCGCCGGCAACCCGCTGACGATCGCGTCCCCGATGGGCCGCGTCGGCACGTTCACCTGGGACGCAGCGAGCCGCCTGATCGCGTCCGAGGACCCCGCCGGCAACGTCGAGACGACCACCTGGGACGGTCGCGGGCTCGTCGTCGGGTGGTCGGTCGGCCCGGCGACGGTCGTCGTCGACCGCGACGGACTCGGCAACGTCACCCGCGTGACCGACGGCAACGGTGAGGACTGGACACTGACGTGGGACGCGCTCGGGCGCCTCCTCGGCCGCACCGATCCCCTCGGGCGCACGACCGCCTACGCGCCCGACGTCGCCGGCCGCACCGAGCAGGTCACCACCGCGGAGACGGAGGTGACGCTCACGCGGGACCTCGCAGGGCGGGTGACCCGGGCGCTCCACGCCGACGGGACCGACCTCGCCTTCTCGTGGAACCTCGAAGGGCGCCTGCTCGAGACCGCCAGCCTCACCCTCGCGTACGACGTCGAGGGCCGCGTCGAAGAGAGCAACGGGCTGCGCTACGAGCGGGACCGCGACGGCCGGATCGTGAAGGCGGTCCTCGCCGAGGGCCGCGAGGTCACCTACGGCTACGACGGCCGCGGCCTCGTCACCTCGGTCACCGACTGGGTGGGCGGCGAGACGACCCTGGCGTGGGACGCCGCCTGGCGCCTCACGACGATCACGCGGCCCAACGGGACCGTGACCGAGCAGGCCTACGACGCCGACGGCCGCATGATCACCCTCGTCGAGAAGCAGGGCAGCGTCGTCCTCGCCGACGTCGCGCTGACCTGGGACGACGCGGGCCGAATCGCCTCGGCGACCCGCACCCACCCGGTCACGACCGAGCCCACCCAGCTGCTTCGGAGCTTCCCGGTCGACGCCGCCGGCCAGGTCACCACGCTGCCGCACGACGGCGACGGTCGTCGCCTCGACCACGCGGCCGCCTGGGACGACGCCAACCGACTGGTCGCCGTCGACGGCGCCACCTTCACCTACGACGGCGCCGGCTTCGCGGTCACGCGCACCGAGGGCGGCGTCACGACCGAGCGCGTCACGAGCCACGCGACCGGGCTCCCGCACGTCGCCGTGCTCCGCGAGGGCGGCGCCGACGCCGTCTACGTCGTGACCCTGCCCGACGGCACCCTGCTGCACACCGTCGACGCCGGAACGGGCGACCGCGCGTTCCACCACTTCGACGAGACGGGAAGCACCGCGCTCGTCACCGACGAGGCCGGCGCCGTCGCCGAGGCGTACCGCTACCTGCCCTACGGCGAGGTCCTCGGCGCCGTCGGCTCGGGCACGCCGTTCCTCTTCCACGGCCGCTTCGGCGTCCTCTCGGAGGGCGAGGGCCTCTACCGCATGGGCGTGCGCGTGTACGACGCCACGAGCGGCCGGTTCCTGTCCCCCGAGCCGGTCGTGGGGTCGCTCCACCCCCTCGAGCAGAGCCCCTACGCGTTCGCGCGCCAGAACCCGATGTCCTACGCCGATCCGTTGGGGGAGGCGCCGACCTCGGTCGCCGGCCACTCCGATCCGGCCCCCGAGATCGCCAAGCCGGTCCAGTGGTACGCCTGGGGCGTCGAGCAGCTCTCCAAGGAAGAGGGGCTCCGGATGGCGAAGGAGATCGCCGCGCTCGAGCGGGTCGAGGGCTTCTCCAAGGTGACCGACCCCCTGCTCGCGGAGCTGCGGGGGGCCAAGGACAGCCTCGCGAAGTTCAGCGGCGCCGCCGACAAGGTCGGCAAGGTGGGCGAGGTCTACTCGTTCGCCGTCGACACGATCAACTTCAAGGCGAAGGTCGAGGCCCTCGTCGCCGAGGGCAAGCAGACCCAAACCACCGCGCTCCAGGTGCTCGACGCCCAGCTCGCAGGCATCCGCGAGGGCCTCGCCCGGAAGACGATCACCCCCGCCGAGGCCGAGCGGCTCATCCGGCAGGCGAACGAGGCCTTCGATCTCCAGGTGCAGGGCGCGGCCGAGGCGTCCCGCTGGGGCATCTGGGCGGAAGCCGCGCACTTCGCCAAAGAGCGCCTGAAGAGCCTCGCGAAGCTCCCGCCGATCTAGGGAGCCTGTCGGCCGTAGCGCTCGCGGATGGCCGCGTAGACCGCGCCGTGATCCGGCACGTTCGCGACCACCAGATCCGGTGCGCTGCTCCCCGCGGTGAGCAGGGTGACCCGGCCGTTGCCGAACGCCTTGCCGAGCGCCCCCTGGTGCTGCTGGAGGGAGTCGATGCGATCGAACAGCACGGACGTGGTGGACTTGAAGAAGATCCCGCTCCGATGAACGATCCGTTCGGTCCCGATGACGTACTCCCGGACCTTGGTGTGCCACACCACCAGCGGCACGAACAGCAGCAGCGGCCAGAGGAACAGGCCCACCACGATCAGCGGAACCACCGCGTTGGCCACCGCCGGCTTGACCCGCATGCCGTCGTCGCTGTCGAAGCGGTGCGGGCCGCCGGCCGCGGACGCCTCGAGTTGCCCGAGGAGCAGGGCGTCCATCGCGTCCACCCGGTCGGCGATGTGGTCGATGTAGATGCCCTGGATGGTGTACGGGAGCTTGAGGCCCCCGGCCGGTGCCCCCTGGCCCTCCTGCTGCTGGACCATGCGCTCGCCCGCGACGTACACCGTGAACGTGCCCTGGTCGGTGAGCGGGATGGCCACCGTCTCCACCTTCTTCAGGTTGTCGTAGCGGGCCGAGACGTGGTTGCGGAACCAGAGCCCCGTGCGCGCCTCCAGGTGCTCGCGGTGCAGGGTGATGCGCTGCCGCTTGACGCGCAGCGCCGACACCACCGCCGAGATCGGGAGGAGGACCAGTGGCAGCGGCGCGAGCAGCAACAGCCACCCCTCGATGAGGAGCGCCGCGACCGCTATCGCCATCGACAGGCCGCCGAGCACCACGAGCAACGGCAGCGTCTGGATCAGCCACGCCTTTCCGGTGAAGGACTGCGCCAGCTCGGTCTCGGGCTCGGCGTCCGTGGGGATGCCGCACTGACGGAGCAGGGCGGGGAGATCCACCGCGTCGGCGGCCACGTGGGCGAGCGTGAGCGGCTGCGGCGAGCCGATGGACCACACCTGGACGGTGAGCGTGCCGAGCCAGGTGTCGACGGGGGTGCGGGTGACCTGGACGCCGGTGACCTTGTCGTAGGCGAACTCCTGCTGGTTGGACCCGATGAACGAGAACGACTTCATGATGGAGTCCCGCCCGACGACGTAGCGGGTGCGGCTGGCCTGGATGATGACGCCGACGCTCGCGAGGAGCCACACGGGGAAGGCCGGGAGGAGCAGGCTCAGCGGGACGAGGGCGCGCACGAGGTTCATCTGCAGCTCGGCGGTCCACACCTGCGACGGGTCGATGGCAGCCCGGCGACGCGCCGCGCGCTCGGGACGCACGGGCGCCTCGGCCCCGTCGACCCCCTCGGCCTCGTCCTCGCGCACCTCCGGCGCGGGCGCGCGGGACCGCTCCGCGGCGGCCGACACCAACTTGCGGATGGCCTCCTTCAGCGCCGGGCCGCCCGAGAGGCGTCGGAACCAGATCTCGCTGCCGCTGCCCTGGCAGCTCACGGACACGTCGTACAGGCCGACGATCTGGTCGACGAAGGTCCGCCGCACCGCGGCGTCCGCGATGTTCTCGTAGGGAATGACCGCGTTGTCTCGGGTGAGGAAGCCCTCGGTGTAGGCCACGGCGTCGTCATACACCGTGTAGGTGCGTCGGGTGATGTCGAGGTACCGCACGACGACGCCCCCGAGCCCGAACACCGCCGTCGCGACCGCGACGCCGAGCGCCGCGACCGACACCAGCACCGCAGACAGCCCGCCCGCCGCCTCGGCCACGCCTGCGACGACGCTCAGGCCGCCGAACCCGATCCACACGAGCGCGAACACCGCCCCAACCGCCTTCTGGCCGACGTCGGTGAGCGCGCCGAGGGCCGTGGGCGACTCCTCGTGCAAGCGCTCGCCGCAGCGCAGCGCGTACCCGTTGTTCCGCATCAGCGTCTTGATCTCCTCGAAGACCGCCTCTGGGTCGACGATGGAGCGAAACGTGATCTCGGAGGCGGCGCTCCCCGCGGACTCCACCCGCACATCGCCGACCTTGAAGAACCGATGGCGCAGCCAGGGCAGGCGGAGCCGGATGTGCGTGATGTTGCGCACCTCGAGCTCGCTGCGACCGTCGGACAGCAGGCCACCGTACTCGCACACGAGGCGGCGCGGATGCAGCTCGTAGCGCTCCTTACGCCACGCGACGTGCGCCCCGTAGGCGGTGGGCGCGAGGATCCCTACCGCGATCACGGGGAGGAGCAGGAGCAGCGGCCACAGGGACAGAATCAGCGCGCCGAGGAGGGCGGCGCCACAGAGCACCGCCGTCGCGACCACCCCCTGTGCGAGCCGGGGGATGAAGAACGGGCCCCGCTTGGGACCGAACGAGCGTAGAACGGCCAAGATGACTCCGAGAGCCCACCGGGAGGGTGCGGGGCGCGAGAGCATACCGCGCCAGGTGCCGGCGGGCCGACGGACGTCTCGCAGCGAGGTCCGAGCTGGGTTGCCGCCCGACGCGACAGCGCGGACATTCCGTGACGACATCTCCGGTGTCACGGTTCGATAGTTGCAATATTGTCGAATCGTCAAAGGATGGTGTCCATGTCCGACGCGCTCGTGAAGATGTTCAAGGCCCTGTCGAACCCCACCCGGTTCAAGCTGTTCGTCGAGATCCTCGAGGAGGGCGAGCGCGCCTACGAGGACGACTACCGCTGCTTCCTGAGCCCGATCATCGAGCGCCTCGACGTGGGCGCGCCGACCGTGTCGCACCACCTCAAGGAGCTGGTGAACGCCGACCTCATCCGCACCGACAAGCAGGGGCGCTTCGTCACCTGCGCGGTCCACGAGGACGCCCTGCGCGCGCTCGGCGACTTCTTCACCCGGTCCCCGCGTCGCTGACGCGCGCCCAATCACGCACCTGGAGCTCCCATGTCCGCCGTTCCCACCACCGAGATCGCCCCCCACGGCGCGCCCCGACGCATCGTCATCCACCGCGCCGGGGGCTACGACCGCCTCGTCGTCGAGCCGCTCCACATCCCCGAGCCCGGGCCCGGCGAGGTCGTGATCGACGTGCGCGCCGCCGGGGTGAACTACGCCGACAGCCTGGTGCGGATGGGGCTGTACAAGTCGGCGAAGGAGTTCGTGGGCTGGCCGATCACGCCGGGCTTCGAGGTCGCGGGCGTCGTGCGCGCGGTGGGCGAGCACGTCACCGATCTCGCGGTGGGCACACCCGTGTTCGCGGTGACGCAGTTCGGCGGGTACACCACCACGGTCGCGGTGAAGCGCGCCTACGCTCACCCGCTGCCCGAAGGGCTGAGCTACGCGCAGGCCGCCGCGTTCCCGGCGGTCTACCTCACCGCCTGGTACGCGCTGCACGAGCTCGCGCACCCGCGCCCCGGCGCGAAGATCCTCGTCCACTCCGCGGCGGGCGGCGTCGGCGGCGCGCTGGTCCAGCTCGCGAAGCGGGCCGGGTGCGAGGTCGTCGGTGTCGTCGGTGGTGCCCACAAGGTCGCGGCGTGCAGGGCGCAGGGCGCCGATCACGTGATCGACAAGTCCACCCAGGATCTGTGGTCCGAGGCCGAGCGGATCGCGCCCGAGGGCTACGACGTGATCTGCGACGCGAACGGCGTGTCCACGCTCCGGGACAGCTACCTCCACCTCCGCAAGACCGGGAAGCTCGTCGTGTACGGCTTCGCGAGCATGATCTCGAAGGGGAGGGGCCGCCCGAGCTGGCTGAAGCTCGCGAAGGACTACCTCCGCACGCCGACGTTCAAGCCGATGGACCTGACGATGGAGAGCAAGAGCGTGCTCGCGTTCAACCTGAGCTACCTCTACGACCGTGAGGACATCCTCGACGCGGCGATGACGGACCTGTTCGCATGGCTCGACGCGGGCCTGATCACCGCGCCGCCGGTCCAGACGTATCCGCTCGACGAGGTCGCGCGGGCGCATCAGGACATCGAGTCGGGCGCCACCACGGGCAAGCTGGTGCTGGTACCCTAGGTTCGGCAGCGCGCGCAGGTGGTACGCTCGGCCTCGTCGCGGGGAACCCCGGGGAGGTCGAGGTGAAGGCATCGAGCGCGAATCGACTCGGCTCTGGAGCGCTGGGCTTGCTGGCGTGCCTGATCGGCGGCTGCGTCCAGTCCCAGCCGATGTCCGCGGTCACGTTCAACGCGGGGCTCGCGGTGGGCTTCGTGGCCGCCGCGAGCACACGCGCCGAGCTCGCCGCCGAGGCCGCGGCGGGCCTCGACGCCGATGTCGTCTGCGTGCAGGAGGTGTGGACGCCCGCGCAGGTCGCCGCGTTCGCCGACGCGGGCGCGGAGCGCTTTCCGTACCAGCACTTCCCTGCCCCCCAGCCCGACGCCGGCGATGGCCCCGCCTGCACCGCCGATCAGCTCGAGACGCTGATGACCTGCATGACGAACAACTGCGGCGACGTCTGCGTCGACGAACAGGCGAGCTGCGCGTTCACGCATTGCCCGCTGCCCTTCCTCGGGCTGCCGCTCGCGTGCAGCGGGTGCATCCAGGCGAACGTGGGACGCCCGCTCGCGGACATCGAGGTGACGTGCACGACCGAGGACACCCGCTACGCCTTCGGGGGCTCGTTCGGGACCGGCATCCTCTCGAAGTGGCCACTCGGCGAGGTCGACGAGCACGTGCTCCCCAGCACGACGCTGCGGCGCAGCGTGCTGCACGCCGAGGTAGAGCGGCCGAAGGCGCCGATCGACGTGTACTGCACGCACCTGGGGTCCGATCTCGCCCCGCTCCCCTACACCGGGACGAACACGGGCTGGGTCGCCGAACAGCGCGAGCACGTCGTCGGACTGCTCGACCGGGTCGATGCCACGTCGGGCGACGGGCTCGTGGTGGTGCTCGGCGACCTCAACACCGGCCCCGCGACCGACGAAGCCGACGCCGAGCTTCCCGATCACTACCGGCTGATCGACGACGCCGGGCTCTCGAACCCCTACGTGGACCAGGTCGGCGCGTGCACGTACTGCGACGACAACCCGCTCATCGATCGAACGGGGCCAGGGCGGATCCTCGATCATGTGCTGGTGGGCGGTCACGACGACGCGACCCTCACGGCCGAGCGCGTGCTCGACGCGCTGGTCGAGGTCGTGCACTGCGACGCCGCGCAGCCCGGCGCGTACTCCGACCACTACGCGGTGCGCGTCGAGGTCCGCCCGTAACGCCTAGAAGAACGCCATGCCCACGCCGAGCCCGCCCGACAGCGCCGGGCGCAGCTTGCCGACGGCCGGCGCGACACCGGCGCCGATGTTCCCGTCGATGAGCAGCCGGCCGAACTTCAGCTCGAGGCCCGCGAGCACCTCGGGGCCATGCGCGACGCCGACGCCCGCGACCTCGCCCGCGTACCAGATCAGCGGCGCGACGCCCGCGCCGATGTACACGTTGCGATGCGGATAGACGCGGCCCGTGGCCGAGAACCCGAGGCTCTTGTAGGGCACGTCGTAGCCGATGCCGCCGGTGAGCCCGAACATGCCCTGGCCCGGACGGAAGATGACCTGCAGCCCGCCGCCGACGATGCCGCCGAAGCCGTTGCCGACCCCGAGGTGTGCACCAAGCGTGTAGTCCGCCATCGTGTCGCCGCGCTCGCGAGGCTCCTTCGGTGGCTTCGGCTCCTTCGGCGGCTTCGGCTCCACAGGATCGCCGCTCACCTCGTCGCCCGTCTCGACGACGTCCACGATGGCCGCCTCGGCCGCTGCCTTCTCGGCCGCTGCCTTCTCGGCCGCAGCAGCCGCCGCCGCCGACTTCTCCGCCGCCGCCGCCTCAGCCGCAGCCTTGTCCGCCGCCTCAGCCGCAGCCTTCTCGGCGGCTGCCTGTTCCGCCGCAGCCGCGTCCGCGGTGTCCGTCGCGTCGGCCACGGCCACGTCGGCTGCCGCGGCGTCAGCCGCAGCAGCGTCGGACGCCGCCTTCTCCGCCGCGGCCAGCGCGTCGGCCTTGGCCTTGGCCTCGGCGGCGGCGATCGCAGCCGCCGCCGTCTCCTGCGCCTTCCGCTCCTTGCGCGAGAGCTGCACACCGCGCGCATCGATACGCACCGTCTGCACCCGCGGCACGACGACGACTTCGAAGCGCCCGAAGTCGTAGCGGCCCTCGGGCAGGTAGCCCTCGAAGCTGCCGCTCGCGGCGATCTTCGCCTGCGCGAAGCGCACCGCGGCCGCCCGGTCGGGGTGGAACGGCATCGACTCGGGCTCGAGCACCATCGAGCCGACATCGGACTGCAGCGAGACCTTGCCGTAGCTCGAGTCGATCTCCCACAGCCAGTCCATCACCTCGCGCTCTTCGCGGACCTCGTTCGCCGCCACGAGGCGCGCGCGCGCGGCGGTGACGTCGCCGAACGAGCGCGCGGCCTGGGCCGCGAGGAAGTGGTCGTCGTAGGCGGCAGCCACGCCGGTGGCGAGGATGCGCCCGTAGGTGCGCTCGACGCCCTCCCAAGCGTTGCGCTCGGCGAGGCGCTTCATCTCGGCAGACAGCCGGATGTATTCGGCCTGGGCGGCCTCGTCGCCGGGCGCCGCGTAGGACACGACCGGCAGGGTGAGCGAGAGCGCGAGCGCGAACAGCAGTGAGCGAATCATCGTCGTTCCGGGTCCGTGAGGATCGGCACCTTATAGTCGACGGGCCGCGAGAGGTCGAGACTCCCACGGCCGCCTCACAACGCCTTCACCCTACCATGCACCGAGACGCCTCGCAGCGGATCACCGGCTGAACGCCGCGTGCCGGACGACCTGCCCATCGGCGTCGCGGACCGCGAAGCCCACGGTGGTCGCGCCGACGACCTCGCGGCGCTGGTCCTCCCCCACCGCATCCAGCGTGTCGGCGAGGAACGCGGCGGCGATCTCGGCGCTCGGACGCGCCGTGCCGCCGAGCGAGCCCGTCGACAGCGCCTGGAGCGCCACGGACTCGAGCGCGCGCTCCCGCGCGGCGGCGAACAACGCCGGCGAGCCGAAGATCTCGGCGGCGACGACGCGCCCCTCGTAGGCCACCACCACGCCCACCGCATGGTCCAGCTTGGCGAGCGCCCCGCCGAGCTCGTGGGCGACCTTGCGCGCCTGGCGAGAGACCTCGTCGGATCCGAGCGAGGCCATGTAGGTGCCCGTGGTGGGCGCGAGCTCGGGTGCGTCGACGCCCATGGCGCCGAGGCGCTCCCGCTTGGCGTCGTTGACCGCGGTGACCGCCCGCCAGGTCGCCTCCTGGTCCCGCGCGGTGAGCACCACCCGGGTGAGCGCCGGCTCGGCGCGACCGCCGTAGCGAAACGCGGAGCGTCCGGCCTCCCAGCGACCTTCCTCGACGCAGTTCACCGCCACGACGACCGGGCGCTCGGTCGGCGAGAGCAGCAGGTCCTCGGCGATGATCCGATCCTGCCGCCCGCCCTGCACCACATCACCCGCGAGCACGAGCACCGGGCGCGCGCCGACGTTGTGCACGAGGAGCCGCGCCACCGAGCCGCCCGACGAGATCTCGGTGAGCCGGACCGTCCCCGAGGCGAGCGCCTCGGCGAGGTGTAGGGGCCGCGTAGCCTCGTCGTTCGCCGGCGTGATCGCGTCGATCACCGGGAACACCGTGAGCCCGCCCCAGCGCAGCGGCGCCTCGATCGCGAGGGAGCCCCGCACCGGGACGACCTCCGCGCGCATCGCAGGTCCGTCCTGCGCGGCCGCCGGCGCCGCGAACCACAACCCCAGACCGAGCCAGACCGCTACGAGCCTCAACACACACCTCCTGTCGACGAGCCGTCCGACACGCGCGCGCGACCGCGGTTCCCGCGATACGCCCAGATTCGAACCGACCGGAGGCCCCGTGTCCACGCTCCAGCACGTCGTCGACGTCCTCGCACCCCTGACCCCGCGCATCGCGGCCCTCGACCTGACGGATCCCGACGCCGCCCGCGCCGCGCTGACCGCTGCGTGGAGCGCGTCCGAGATCGCGGCGGTCCGCGCCGTGCTCGAGGCTGCGCACCAGGACGGCGCACTGACGCCCCGGCAGGGCGTACCGGGCCTCACCTACGGGCGAGTCGCCAAGGCCACCGACACGACGGCGGGCCTGAGCATCGATGCGGTCGACATGGACTGCGTGGGCCCCGAGCACACGCATCCGCACGGCGAGGTGAG
The DNA here is from genome assembly GCA_964419905.1 of uncultured Enterobacteriaceae bacterium. Taxonomy (GTDB): domain Bacteria; phylum Myxococcota_A; class UBA796; order UBA796; genus JAFDJI01. Next base: position 18,330 of record CAYQSE010000015.1, on the reverse strand, counting down.
CCTGTGCTTCGCTACCGAGGGCGACCCCCGCTTCGACGGATACCCCGAGGGTTGGGTCGTGCTCCCCCCTGGGAGCCACCACGCCCCGACCGTCACCGGCGGCCGCATGCTCATCGTCTACTTCCTCCCCGACGGCGCGGTGGCGTGGGGACCCCGGGCCTCCTGACCGCGCTCGCGGTCTTTGGCGCGCTCGCCGCACCGCCCGAGGAGGTCGGGATCGCTGCGGGGCGCGTCGAGGTCGCCCGCGCGCTGCGGTTCACGCATCCGGTGGCGGTGCGCGTCGAGCAACCCGACGCGATGCGCGCCGCGATGCGGGTGGACCTCGAGGAGGGCTGGCCTCCCGAGGAAGCCGAGCGCGCGTCGCGCGTGCTCGCGGCAGCAGGGCTGCTGCCCGACGGCTACGACCTGCTGCACGCGCTGGAGGCGCTGCTCGCCGACGGGGTCGAGGGCTACTACGACGCGCGCACCGCGGACCTGGTCCTCGTGGACCGCGGGGGCCCCCACGACGCGACCTCGCCAGTGCTCCTGCACGAGCTGACGCACGCGCTGCAGGATCAAGTGCTCGGCCTGTGGGAGATGTCGCAGCGCGAGACGATCGACGACGACGCAGGCCTCGCGCTGCGCGCGCTGATCGAGGGCGACGCGAGCTGGGTGGAGCGCGTGGCGGCCGTCGAGGCCCTACGCGCCGACGACGAGGGCGTCCGGCGCAACGCGGCGCGCGCGGAGCTCGCCACGCTCCCGCCGCTCTCCGCGACCGACGTGCCCGGGGCCCCGCCGATCGTCACGCGCTCGCTGATCTTCCCCTACGTCGAGGGCCTCCGCTTCGTCGCGGGCCAGTACGCGACGGGCGGGTGGGACACGGTGAACGCCGCGTGGCGCGAGCCACCGCTGTCGACCGAGCAGATCCTGCACCCCGAGAAGCTGCACGGCGCCGCGCGCGACCTGCCCCAGGCGGTCGCGGCCCCGGATCTCGCCCGCCTGATGCCGCCCGACGCGCGCGCCCAGTGGTCGACGACGCTCGGAGAGCTGGGCGTCCAGGTCCTGTTCGAGGACTCACGCGCCCCGGATCCGCACGCGATCGCCGCAGGCTGGGGCGGCGACACACTGGTGGGGTGGCTCGCCGACGACCGGGTCGTGCTCGCGTGGGCGACGACGTGGGACACGCCCGTGGACGCCGAGGCGTTCGCGGCTGCCCTGCCCGACGTGCTCGTGCGCTGGCCCAAGAACGCGGCGCTGGCTCGTCGCGGCGCCGACGTCCTCGTCGTGGCCGGGCTGCCGCCCGCGCGCACGCGCCGCGCGCTGCGCCGCGGATGGGCCACCTGGCAGGTCAGACCGGTTCACACGCTGGACGACCTCGCCACGCCCCCCGACCCGCGCCCCGAAGGCCCCTGACGCTCAGCGCCCCATGCTGCGACGCCACGTCTGCAGATCCATCGCGCGCAGGTACGGGTTCGTCGCACGGACGTGGTCGAGCGGCGCGTTCGGACGGTCGCCGTAGTCGTGCCCGGGGTAGAGCACGAGGTCGCCCGGCAGCGTCGCGAGCCGCTGGGTGAGCGTGCGGTACATCTCCTCGGCGTCGCCGCCCGGCAGATCGACGCGCCCGCACCCCTGCAGGAACAGCGTGTCGCCCGCGATCAGCGCGCCGCGGCAGCGGAAGCACTGGCTGCCCGGCGTGTGCCCCGGCGTGTGCAGGCACTCGACCTCGACGTCCCCCGCGCGCACCTTGTCGCCGCTGTCGTGCGTCACGAGATCGGCGTCCGAGAGCCCGGTCAGCTTCTTCACGCCCCACGCCTCGTCGCGGTGCACGTGCACCTTGCACGGGTTGAGCGCCATCAGCCGGGCGAGGCCCTCGACCTCGTGCCCGAACATCGGCCCCCCGACGTGATCGGGGTGCCAGTGCGTGACCAGCGCGCCCACGACCTTCATCTCGTCCGCGGACGCCGCGTCGAGCACGCCCTGCACGTCCCACGCCGGATCGACGACCAGGCACTCGCCCTTCGCGCGGTCGCCCACGAGGTAGACGAAGTTCGCCATGCTGCCAGCGACCGGATCGCGGGTCGCGAAGTCGACGCCGGCCTTGAGCTGCCGCAGGTAGAGCGGATCGGTCACGCGGCCTCCTTTCTTGCCGGCCGCCGTATCGCGATAGGCTCCCGACCGCTCGGAGGCACCCATGGCGACCCCACTACACGACATCGACGCCCTCGTCGCGCTCGCCGAGGGCGCGTACGGCCCGGCGCAGGCCTGGGCCGCCGGCCGCCTCGCCGTGATCGCGCCGCACCGCTTCGCGCGCCTGCCCGCCGGGGACATCCCCTACGACGAGGTGCTCGCCGTAGCCCCCCCGCGGCTCGTCCCGTTGTTGATCGAGGCGCTCGGCGCGGAGGGCCCGGTCGACTTCGGGCTCGCGGTGACCGTCGCCACGCTCGGAGACTTCGGCGTGCTCCCGGAAGACCCGGCCCCGCTGGCCGCCGCGCTGCGGTGCGCCCTGCGCGGCGAGGGGGACGATGCGGACCTGTGGCTTGCGCACGCACTCGCCTTGTTCGATCAGCCCGATCCCGCAGTGCTCGCGATCGCGAACAAGGTGCGCAGCCCGGACCGCCAGTGGCTGCTGCCCGCGATCGTGCTGCGCGTCGCCGACCGCCTCGGCGCGCTCGATCAGGCGGCGGCCGAGATCGCCCGCGAGATCAACAAGGTCGGCGACCCCGGTGTGCTCGGCGCGGTGCTCGGCGCGCTCGGTGTGCCGATCCAGGCCGCGCTCGGCGACGCCGAGGACCTGGACGACGCCGTGCGGCGCGGCGCCCGGCTCGCCGGCCGGGACGTCCTCCCCCCTGCCCGGCAGGGCAGCCAGAAGCGCCGGGTGCAGCACGCCGTCCTCGGACTGCTCGACGGCGTGCCTGGGCCCGGGCCCGCGCTGCTGCGCGCGCTGTACCGTCACGACGCCCACCCGGCGTGGGGGCTCGCGCCCGCGTCCATCGCGGCCTGGCTGCGTGCGTTCGTGCCCGCCGACCCGCTCGACGACGTGCTCGACCGGCTCGGCGGCACCGATCCCTCGAGGCTGTCCGCCGCGCGTCGCGCGATCGGCGAGCTCCACCGCGCACGCGTCCGCGCGTCCCTCGCCACGCACCGCGATCCGAGCGTCGCGGTGCTCGCGCTGCCGCTGCTCGACGGCGACCCCGGCCTCGCGCGCGACGTGGTCGACCTGCTGCACACCGTCGGCGCCGGCGACCTGCGCACCGACGCGCTCGCGCGCGCCGCCGCATGGCGCTGCGCCGACCAGATCCCCGACCTGCTCGCCGATCGCGCCACCCGCGATCTCGGCCTGCTGGTCGCGGAGTGGGTGCCGACCGAGGAGGTGCTCGTCGCGTTGCTCGCGCTGCCGGTGCCCGCCGACCGCGACGCGCGGATGCAGTACGCGATGTGCCTCGCCGCGATGGGCGACGCCGCCGCCGTGCCGGTGCTCGAGGCGCTGTGCACGGCGGACGAGTCCGGCGACCTCCTCGGTGCCCGCGCGCTCGCCGAGTCCATCCTGCACGTCCGCCTCGGCTGAGCGGCTCCCCCAAAAAAGAGAAGCCCCCCCGAGGCAAATGCCTCGGAGGGGCCTTCGTAGCCGAAGCTACGAGCTTACTTGGCGCGCTCGACCTTCTCGACGGCCAGCTCGATCTTCTCGATCGCCATGCCCGAGGAGTCGGAGTCGAGGTCCGGCACGTACCACTTGCAGGGCCAGCCTTCGAAGAAGTTGTAGCGAGCAACTTCGGTCTCGAGGTCCTGGTCGAGGATGATGACCGAGCCGGAGCGGCGGTCGATCAGGCCCTTCTCGATGTTGTTGCGCCACACCCAGAGGTCGTCGGTCGCGGTGTAGCCACGCTCGAGGGTGATGTTCGCGAAGGTGGTGCGGCCCGGCTTCTTGCGGACGACGCTGTCGTTGCCCTGCTTGAACTCGATGACCTCGGTCTCGGAGTCCATGCCGGCCACGGACTTGAAGCCGCCGACGATGGTCTTGGAGTCGCCGGTAATGCCGGAGATCTCCAGAAGGAAGTTGTAAGCACCAAAGAGCTCTTCGGTCGCCATGTTGGTATTCTCGTGTCTTGGGGTTCAGTCCTTCGACGGGCGGCTCATCGAACGACGTTTCCCGATACCGGTCTTCATTGAAGGTGGGTGCCGCCCCCCTCACCGGTCTCGGCCTCGCGATTATGTCCGGCACGCCAACCCGACGCCAGTCCCAATCGCCAACCGCAGATAAAAAAGCTGCGGATCGCCGTGAATCGCCGGTCCACGCGCGTACTGGATCGTGATCGGGTGCACGATGCCCGGGAGCGCGCGACAAGGTAGGAGGGGCGGCCTGCAAGGGAGCACCCCATGGCCGAGCACGGCGCGAGCCGCCGCACCCCGATCCGCCACCTCCTCGCCGCCGCGTCGGTCGGGCAGCCCGTCACCGCGACCGGCTGGGTCAAGACCGCGCGGTTCTCGAAGAACGTCAGCTTCGTGCACCTGTTCGATGGCTCCACGCCGCGCACGGTGCAGGTGGTGCTCGACGCCGACACCGCCGAGCGCCTGAAGGCCGAGCTCGCCATCGGGGCGAGCGTCCGGGTCGAAGGCGCGTGGGCCGCATCGCCGGGCGGCGAGCAGGCGTTCGAGATCGCGGCGTCGACGGTCGAGGTCCTCGGCGAGAGCGACGCCACCGAGTACCCGCTGCAGAAGAAGCGCACCTCGATGGAGCACCTGCGCACCATCGCGCACCTGCGCCCGCGCACCAACACCTTCCAGTCGGTGTTCCGGGTCCGCAACGCGCTGTCGTGGCAGATCCACAAGTACTTCCAGGAGCGCGGCTTCCAGTGGGTGCACACGCCCATCCTCAGCGCGTCGGACGCCGAGGGCGCGGGCGAGATGTTCGCCGTGCAGGCCGGCGAGACGCCCGAGGCGTTCTTCGGGCGCCGCACCTTCCTCACCGTCTCCGGCCAGCTCCAGGTCGAGACGTTCGCGCAGGCGTTCACCGACGTGTACACGTTCGGGCCGACGTTCCGGGCCGAGAACAGCAACACGAAGCGCCACGCCGCCGAGTTCTGGATGATCGAGCCCGAGATCGCGTTCGGCGATCTGAACGACGTGATCGCGCTCGCCGAGGACTTCATCCGCACGATCACCGAGGCCACCGTCGCGCAGTGCGAGGAGGACTTCGACTTCTTCGACAAGTGGGTCGAGCCCGGCGTGAAGGGCAAGGTGCTCTCGGCGGTGGCGCGCCCGTTCGCGCGGGTCACCTACGCCGAGGCGCAGCAGATCCTGGTGGCCTCGGGCCGCGCGTTCGACTTCCCGGTCGGACAGGGCCAGCACCTGCAGGCCGAGCACGAGCGCTTCCTCGCCGAGGAGCACTTCGGCGGCCCGGTGTTCGTCACCGACTACCCGCGCGCGCAGAAGGCGTTCTACATGCGCCTGAGCGACGACGGCGAGACCGTCGCGTGCACCGATCTGCTCGTGCCGCGCGTCGGCGAGATGATCGGCGGTAGCCAGCGCGAGGAGCGCCTCGACGTCCTCGACCAGCAGCTCGCGTTCTTCGGGATGCAGCCCGAGGACTACTGGTGGTACCGCGACCTGCGCCGGTTCGGCTCGGTGCCGCACGGCGGCTTCGGGCTCGGGCTCGAGCGGATGCTGCTGTGGCTCACGGGCATGCAGAACATCCGCGACGTGCTGCCCTTCCCGCGCACGCCCGGCAGCGCGGACTTCTAAGCGCGGTTAGACCCGGCCCCCAACGAACGAGGCGACACCTTGGCCCATCCCAATCAGAAGTTCATCGCCCACATGAAGGGCATCCGGAAGTCGTTCGGCGACGGCACCGAGGTGCTCAAGGGCATCCATCTGTCGTTCTACTACGGCGCCAAGATCGGCATCATCGGCCCGAACGGCGCGGGCAAGTCCACCCTGATGAAGATCATGGCGGGCATCGACGACGAGTTCCAGGGCGAGTACTGGCTCGAGCCGAAGATGCGGGTCGGCTACCTCCATCAGGAGCCAGCCCTCGACCCTGCCAAGAACGTCCGCGAGAACATCGAGGTGGCGCTGCAGCCGCTCCGCGACCTGCTCGACGAGTTCGACAAGGTCAACGAGAAGTTCGCGGACGAGATGACCGACGACGAGATGGACAAGCTGATCGAGCGTCAGGCCGAGCTCCAGGATCGCATCGACGCGACGAACGCCTGGGAGATCGACCGGATGCTCGAGATCGCGATGGACGCGCTGCGCGTGCCCGACGCCGACGCCGACGTCACCCTGCTCTCGGGCGGCGAGCGGAGGCGCGTCGCGCTGTGCCGTCTGCTGCTCGAGAAGCCCGACCTCCTCCTGCTCGACGAGCCCACCAACCACCTCGACGCCGAGTCGGTCGCGTGGCTCGAGCGCACGCTCGCCGAGTACGCCGGCACGGTGCTGATCATCACCCACGACCGCTACTTCCTCGACAACGTGACGAAGTGGATCCTCGAGCTCGAGGGCGGCAAGGGCATCCCGTTCGAGGGCAACTACTCGGGCTGGCTGCAGCAGAAGCGCGACCGGCTCGCGCAGTCCGAGAAGCAGGCCAGCGCACGCCAGAAGGAGCTCGACCGCGAGCTGCAGTGGGTGTCGATGGGCCAGAAGGCGCGCCAGGCCAAGAGCCACGCCCGCCTCAAGCGCTACGAGGACATGCTGCTCGAGCAGCAGACCGCCGATCAGGCCCGCACGAAGCACACGATCGCGCTGCCGCCCGCGCCGCGCCTCGGCGACATCGTGGTCAAGGCGAGCGGGCTCGCCAAGGCCTACGGCGATCGCCTGTTGTTCGAGGGGCTCACCTTCGACCTGCCACGCAACGGCATCGTCGGCGTGATCGGCCCGAACGGCGCAGGAAAGACCACGCTGTTCAAGCTGATCCTCGGCGAGGAGCAGCCGGACGGCGGCGAGATCGTCGTCGGCGACACGGTGAAGCCAGCGCACGTAGGCCAGTTCCGCGACGGGCTCGATCCCGAGAAGTCGGTGTGGGAGAACATCTCGGGCGGGCACATGACGATGCGGGTCGGCAACCGCGAGATCAACAGCCGCGCCTATGTCTCCGAGTTCGGCTTCCCGGGCGGCAAGCAGCAGCAGCCGGTCGGCACCCTCTCGGGCGGCGAGCGCAGCCGCGTGCACCTGGCCATGCTGCTGCAGTCGGGCGGCAACCTGCTGCTCCTCGACGAGCCCAGCAACGATCTCGACGTGGCGACGCTGCGCGCGCTCGAAGACGCGCTCGAAGACTTCGCGGGCTGCGCCATGGTGATCAGCCACGATCGCTGGTTCCTCGACCGCCTCGCCACCCACATCCTCGCGTTCGAGGGAGACAGTCAGGTGGTGTGGTACGAAGGCAACTACGAGGCCTACGAGGCGGATCGCAAGCGCCGGCTCGGCGCCGACGCCGATCAGCCGCACCGCTTGCGGTACAAGCCCATCGCGCGCTGACTTGTGCACGGCGGGGTGCGGCTCCTGGCGGACTCCTGCTAGGCTGCCGCTCAACTCCCTGCCGAGAGCGACCTTCGTGCGCGCTTCCCTCCTCGCCGCCCCGCTCTGCCTGCTCCCGCTGACCGCTCAGGCCCGCGACGTGCTCCAGGTCGGGGTGGGCGGCTACGCGACGATCGCTTCGGCGATCGTCGCCGCGAGCGCCGGCGATCGGGTCCACGTCGCGCCCGGCACCTACACGGAGTGCCTGCGCGTCCCCAACAACAAGCCGCTCGAGCTGGTCGCGCCCGACGGCGACGTCACCCTGACGTGCGCGCAGCCTGCCCAGGCCACGCTCCAGTTCGACGCCGCGGGCCAGGTCGCCGGCTTCACGCTGCGCCACACCGGCGGCAACCGCGGGCTGCTCGTCGCCAACCCGGTCGACGTCACGGTGCAGGACTGCGTCTTCGCCGGGCTGGACCTCACCGCGAGCGCAGGCGCGCACGGCGCCGCGATCTACGCGGTGGGCGGGCACCTGTGGGTGCAACGCACGCAGTTCAGCGACAACGCGGTGGTCGAGGCCAACGGCGCCGCGATCTACGCGGTGGGGCAGGCCACCGTGATCGACTCGGTCTTCCTGCGCAACGAGGCGATGCGCGGCGGCGCGATCTGGGCCTCGGGCGCGCTGCGCCTCATCCGCGCCACATTCACCGACAACGCGGCCTACGAGCGGGGCGGCGCGGTGTACGCGAACGGCAGCGCGAGCGCGCGCGCGTCGACGTTCACCGGCAACACCGCCGGCCACGGTGGCGGCGCGCTGTTCCTCACGCAGACGTCGGTGATCGTCGACAGCGCGTTCACCGACAACGCGACGCTGCGCGCCGACGACCCCGCCGTGTTGGGTGGGGGGGGAGGGGGCGCGCTTCAGTCCCGTGCGGGCACCCACATCAAGGGGTCCACCTTCGAGGGGAACGCCGCGGTGGGTGCGGGCGGCGCGGTGCTCCTCGTTGGCGGGTCCCAGCTGATCCTCGGCTCGCGCTTCGAGGAGAACACCGTCGTGAACAACGACGATCTGGTCAGCTTCGGCGGCGCGGTGGCGAGCACCGCGACGACGCTGACCACCCGCGACAACACGTTTCTCGCCAACACCTGCGGGGCCTTCGGCTGTGGGCTCTACTACAATGGCGCGTGGGAGAGCGGCACCGATCTGTTCGACCGCAACGTCGGCCATCCGGACGACTTCACCCGGGGCGGTGGCGCTGCCGGCAACGGCCAGGCCGATGTCGAGGGAAGCACGTTCGTGCTCAACCGTGCCACCCAGGGCGGCGGCGCGTACGCCACAGGGCCCTCGTCCTCCTGGGCCGACGTCCAGTTCGACGGCAACACCGCGGTGGTCCAGGCGGGCTACGAGGCCGAGGGCGGTGGGCTGCGCGCGGACACCACGACCGTCACGCTGAGTCGGGCCACGCTGCGTGACAACACGGCGGCCTGGGGTGGCGGGCTGTGGCTCGGTGGCGGCCGCGCCGCCTACCTCTACGACGTCGCCATCCTCGGCAACGAGGCCCGCTCTGGTGGGGGCATCCACCACGTATCGGCCGTCAACAACGGCACCCTCCAGCTCTACCGCAGCCGGCTCGAGGGGAACCTCGCCACGAACGGCGGGCAGACCGCCCAGGGCGGCGGCGCCTACGTGATGCGCGCGAACCTCCAGGTGCAGGACACCTACCTCGTCCGCAACACGGCGGGGGATGGCGGGGCCCTGTTCCTCCTCGGAGCCGACGCGACCGGCACCAGTTTCAACCGCACCCTGCTGTGCGGGAACCAGGCGACGAGCAACGGCGGCGGCCTCTACTCCCACACCCAGGCCTATCTGTCGCTCTACGAGACGACCCTACAGGAGAACTCGGCCGCGTTCGGCGGCGCCGGCTACGTATGGTCGGGCGCGTTGGATGTCGGACGGACGACGGTGCTCGGCAACGCCAGCACGAACGCTGACCACTACGGCGGCCTGGTCGTCGACAACACCGAGACGGACGTGTGGGACTCGGTGCTCCAGTCCAATGGACAGTCGACGCTCGCGGTGTACAGCGGCCCCCAGGCCTGGGTCCGCATCTACAACACCCACATGGGCACCTACACCCACACCTCGCCCGTCTACGGCGGCTACACCGACTTCGGCGGCAACGCCACCGGGCAGTCGTTCGCGCCGATCACGGTGCACGCCTCGGCGTGGAACCCGAACGCCGACTGCTACGACGACAACCTCACGGTCACCGGACACGCGACGTCCCGCGGCTCCGCGCTCGGCGGGCTGTACGCCGATCAGGACGGCGACGGGCTCGCGTTCGCGAACGGGGACTGCGCACCGTACGACGGCAACGTACGCTCCGGGTTCCCCGAGGTCGCGAACAACGGCCTCGACGACGACTGCGCGGGTGGCGACGAGCGCGACGGCGACGGCGACGGCTCGGGCGTCGGTGACTGCGACGACAACAATCCCGGCATCCACTTCGGCGCCCTCGACATCCCGAACGACGACATCGACCAGGACTGCTTCGGCGGCGACGAGACAGACGGCGACGGCGACGGCTTCGCGCTCGGCGACGGCGGCGAGTGCGACGACACACGGGCGGACGCGCATGCCCGCGCCGCCGAGATCTACTACGACGGCGACGTGCAGCGCTGCGGCGGCTCCGACGGCGACGCCGATCTGGACGGCTTCGACGCGATCCCTGCCGCAGGTGACGACTGTGACGACACGACCAGTGAGATCAGCCCGGGCGCGCAGGAGGTGTTCTACGACGGCATCGACCAGGACTGCGACGGGATCTCCGACTTCGACGCCGATCGCGACGGCTTCGACGCGATCGCGTTCGGCGGCGACGACTGCAACGACCTGAACCCCGGCGTGAACCCGGACGCCGAGGAGGTCTGGTACGACGGCATCGATCAGAACTGCGATGGCGCGAACGACTTCGACCAGGACGCCGACGGCTACGTTCGCGCCGGCTACGACAGCTACGCGGGCGGCACCGCGCCGCTCGGCGGCGACTGCGACGACACCGTGGCGATCACCTTCCCGGGCGCGATGGAGATCACGGACGGGCGCGACAACAGCTGTGACGGTCGCGTCGACCCCGATCTCGACGGCGACGGCGTGCTCGACGACTGGGAGGACCACTTCGGCACGCTGAAGAACGTCCGCGACAGCGACGGCGACGGCATCGACGACGGCATCGAGTGGGGACCCGACGAGCAGAACCCGCGCGACAGCGACGGCGACGGGACGATCGACGCGCTGGACACCGACTCGGACAACGACGGGCTCTCCGACGCCGAGGAGGGCATCGCCGACCGCGACGGCGATGGTCTGCCCAACTTCCGCGACGCCGACGACGACGGGGACGGCATCCCCACCTCGGCCGAGCTCCTCGACGGGCGCCCGGTCGACACCGACAAGGACGGCGTGCCCGATCACCTCGACCTCGACAGCGACGGCGATGGCGCGCTCGACGCGAGCGAGGGCACCGGCGACCGCGATGGCGACGGCATCCCGGACTGGCGCGACAACGGCGCCGTCACGCCACTGGCGCCGCCCGGGCGCCCGGACCGCTATGGCCTGGGCGCGTGCGACAGCGGCGGCACCCCGCCGTGGCCCGGCGCGCTGCTGTTGTTGCTCGCCATCCGGCGACGCCGTCAGATGCTGTAGTAGAGCCCCGCGAAGATCACGAGGGCCGCGATGCCCACCGCGACCCACACGCCCACCGGCACGCCCTCGGGCTCCTCGTCGAGCTCGACCCTCGGCTCGGCGAGCGGCGTCCCGACCGGGGCGGGCGTCGAGACGTCCAACGGCTCGTAGTCGCGATCGGACGGAACGACCGTGCGCGCCGCCTCGTCGTCGACCTGGCTCGAGAAGCCGCCGTCGCCGAACGGGCTGTCGTGGTCGGCGGTGTCCTCGTCGGCGGTGTCCTCGTCGGCGACGAGGTCGGGCGCGGTCGGGCCCTTCGCGTCTTGATTGGTCGGCACGGGCACGTCCTCGGGTTGGGGAGGCTCCTGCTCGTCGTCCTCGAGCAGATCCTCCAGCGTTTCGTCAGCGGCGATCGCCGTCTCGGCGGTGACGTGGCCCTCGGGCTTCGTCTTCGGCGCGGGGCTGTCCCATAGCGCCTTGCGCGCGTCCTTGCGGTCTTCCATCAGCTCGGTCGCGAGATCGGCGGTGAGATCGTCGACGTCGAGCCGCGCGCCGAGGCTGTCGAGCGCGTCGCGGATCGCCATCGCGAACGCCCGGCAGCTCGCGAACCGCTCCTCGGGGAAGATGCGCGTGGCGCGCTGGAAGATCTTCACGATGGTGTCGGGCTGATCGACCAGCGCCGCCAGCGGCACCGGCTTCATCACGGTGTCCGCGGCGTCTTGCACCGTGGCCGCGTTGGACGCGTGCTGCCCGGTGAGCAGGTAGTGCAGGAGCAGCCCGAGGCAGTAGATATCGGAGCGCGGCTCGAGCTTGTCCATCCCGAGGACGTGCTCGGGCGACGCGTAGCGCGGCGAGACGACCACGGCGGGCTGTCCGTCGATGGTCACCGGGATCGCGAGGATGCCCACGGTGCCGAAGTCGGTGAGCTTCGGCACCCAGGTGCGCGGCTCGCGGAAGTTGCCGTGGATCAGCACGTTCTCGGGCTTGATGTCACCGTGCACGACGCCCTTGTCGTGCGCGTACTCGACGCCCTGGATCAGCCCGAGCAAGACCTGCAGCGCTTGGACCAGCGGCAGCCCCTCGGGGAACTCGCGGCTCATCACGCGCAAGAGCGTCTTGCCCTCCTGCACCAGGTCGAGCACGAGCGCGACGCGCCCGTCGTCCTCCATGATGAGGTCCCGCGCCGAGAGGATGTGCGGGTGCTTCAGCTCGAGGCCGACCATGCCCTCCTTGCTGAAGCGCGCGCGCCACTCCGCGTCGCGGTGCAGCTCGGCGTGGAGCACCTTGAGCGCCACGGCGCTGCCGTAGACGGAGTGACGCGCGGCATAGACCGCGCCCATTCCGCCGCCTGCGATGAGCCCCTCGATCGTGTACGGACCGAAGCGACTCCCAGCCTCGATCTCCTGGGTCTGCATGGCCGGCATGCTAGCAGAGGCGCGATCGGCGCGCACGTCCGGTGATCACGGGCGATCAGGGACGCCCGAAGGGGCCGTGGACGCCGCGCGCGCCGCGCGCTGCCGATCCAGCGCGCGCGCGTGCTCCCAGCGCCGCATCGCGCCAGGTGACAGCAGCGGCCGATCGGCCGGCAGGCCCGCAGCGGTCGCGAGCCCCGCGACCGGCACGTCGCGGCGCACCTGATCGGTGTACGCGCCGAGCAGCAGCACGAGGAGCACGATCCCGCTCCAGAACATGCGCTTCGCCATCCCGCGCGCCCACGCCTCGCTGCCCCCGTCGGGCTCGCGCATCCACGCGGCGAACCACTGGTCGACCCACAGCCACAAGGGCGCGGCGACCAGGCAGATCCGCGGGAACCAACCCACGACGGCAAGGACGACCGCGAGGAGGAATCCTGCGCCGATGCACGCCCGGCCAGCACCCACCGCGGCGCGCGGGCCGTGCGTGACCACCAGCGTGCGATAGCCGCGCGCGGCGTCCTCGTCGCGCTGGAACGCCTGGGCAGCGAAGTACGCGCCGAGGATCCCGAGCCCACCGAGCGCCCACACCGCCAGCGTCCGCGGGTTCGGCGCCACGTCCACGACCGCCCACCCCGCCAGCGGCGAGAGCAGCCCGTAGCCGACGACGTTGACCATCGGACCGAGCAGCGGGTGGCCCTTCCACAGCGTCGCCGGGTGCGAGTAGGCGATGGACAGCGCCGCGCAGATCACCGCCGCGAGCCCCGAGATCGGGTGCGCGCCCACCGCGAGCAGCACGCAGCCAGCCAGCGCGCCGTAGCCCCACGCGGCCGCGCCATCGGGCACCGGCACCGCCTCGCCCATCAGCACCTCGCCCTCGTCGCGATCCACCGCGGCGTTGAGCCACAGCGTGCCAGCGTGCAGCAGCGCCCACGCCGCCATCACCGGACCGAGCGCAGCCGCGCCGTGTGGGGTGAGCGCGCGATCCCAGTGCGCCCAACCGAACCCCGCCAACGGCAGCAGCGCGACGTAGGGCAGCAGCCGCGGCCGCGCCAGCGCGTAGAGCGCGCGTGCCTTCGAGCCCGTGATGTCCCCTCCTCCGGCGAGCCCCACCCTATCGCATGCGGTCAGCGCGCGTTCCAGTGCTCCAGGCGGTGCAGCGCGTCCGGGGACAGCGCGGGCCTGTCCGGTGGGAGCCCGCGCGCCGTCCCGAGCCCGGCCACCGGGCGATCGCCCGCCGCGTCGGCGACGAAGTAGTCTGCGGTGACCGCGCCGAGCGCGACCCAGCCGAACCACAGCAGCCGCCCGAACACGCGCGCACTCCAGCCGGGCGCGTCGACGGGGCCGAACAGCGCGACCAGCGCCCAGCCGAGCACGGGCGCCGCGAAGAGCGTCGCGCGCGGCAGCCACCCCACCGCGGCGAGCCCGAAGAAGCCCAGCCCGGCGAGCCCGAGCGCCGCCGCCGCCGCCCACACCGTCTCCCGCGGACCACGCACCGCGACGAGCGTGCGATAGCCGCGCGCCCGATCCTCGTCGTGCTGGAACGCCTGACCGGCGAAGTAGCAGCCGAGGATCCATGCGAGGAAAACCGCCCAGATCGCGAGCGTCCGCGGGTTGGTCGGCCAGCCGACGAGCCACCAGCCCGCCAGCGGCGAGAGCACGCCGTAGCCGAGCAGGTTCACCGCCGGGCCCAGCAGCGGGTGCCCCTTCCAGCGCGTCCGCGGGTGCGAGTAGAGCACCGCGAGCAGAGCGCAGCCGAGCGCGCAGGCGCCGGTGACCGGGTGCACCACGGCACCCACGACCACGGCGCCGCCGAGCGCCGCCCACGCCGCCGCGACCGCCTGCGGTGGCACCGGCCACGGCTCGCCGAACAACACCTCGCCCCGATCCTGGTCGAGCGCGCCGTTCATCCACATCGTGCCCGCGTGCAGCAGCCCCCACGCGATGGAGAGCCCCACCAGCGCGCCTGCGCCCACCTGGAGCGTCAGCGCCCGATCCCAATGCGCGAAGCCGACGCCCAGCCACGGCAGCAACGCCACCCACACCGCGCCGCGCGGCCGAGTCAGCCCCCACAGCGCGCGCAGCGGGCTGGGCGCCGCCGCGATCACTTCGCCAACCCGGGCGACTTGAACACCGTGTACAGGTAGACGAACGCTGGCACCAACACCAGCGCGCCGAGGCCGAGCGCCCACAGCACCGGCAACAGCACCGAGGGTGGCGCCGCCGCGGCCTGGATCGTCAGATCCGGCGGCAGCACGAACGGGAACTGCCCCGCCGTCCACCCGAGCTCCACCGCGACCACGAGCGTGACGGTCAGCGCGCGGGCGAGCACGAACCGACGGCGGTACAGCGCCGCCACCAGTCCCCCGCCGAGCAGCGCGCACGCGCCCTGGAACGGCAGCGACCACCACTGCCCGGTGAGCGCGTCGAACACCAGCGGCGCGCCGCTCCGGGCCAGCACCAGGCTGCCGTACGCGCCCGCCGCGGTGAACACCGCCGCCGCGATCCCCCGGCGGCGGAAGTCGTCCTGCAGCGCCGGATCGTCGGCGACCTCGACGCAGAGGTAGACCGCGGCGAGCAGCGCGAACAGCCCGAGCGTGAACAGCCCCACCGCGAGCGGGAACGGCGCGAGCCACGCGCCGATCAGCGTGTGTGGGCTGTCCGCTCGCACGGCACCGCCCGCGACCGCCCCCAGCGACACGCCGAGCAGGATCGGCGTGAACACGCTCGACACCGCGAAGATGCGGCTCCAGCGGCGCTGCGTGACGTCGCCCTGATCGTCGTAGGCCCGGAACACGAACGCCGAGCCACGCAGCACGATGCCGAACAGCAGCAGCGTGAGCGGCAGGTGCAGCGTGATCGACAGCGCCGCGAACGCCTTCGGGAACCCCACGAACAGCAGCACGATCACGAGGATCAGCCACACGTGGTTCGCCTCCCAGATCGGCCCGATCGCCTTCGCGATCCGCGCGCGCTGCGCCTCGGCGCGCGGACCCAACGCGAACAGGTCCCACACCCCGCCGCCGTAGTCCGCGCCGCCGGTGAGCGTGTAGATCAGCAGCGCGATCACGATCACGCCGGCCACCGCGGTCGCGGCGGTCATCGCTCCGCCTCGTCGGTGGTCGTGCGCGGGCTCGCGAACACCTGCCGGCGCATCAGGTGCACGACGACCAGCGCGAGCACGACATAGAGCAGCGTGAACGCGAGGAAGGTGTACGAGATGCCGGGCATCGGCGTCACCGCATCCGCGGTCCGCAGCCAGCCGCGCACGATCCACGGCTGCCGCCCGACCTCGGTGACCGTCCACCCGGCCTCGATGGCGATCACACCGACCGGCAGCGTGACCACGAGCAGGCGGAGGTACCAGCGCGCGTCGGGCAGTCCGCGGCGCCGCCACGCGAGCAGCCCGCCGAGCCCGCCGACCCCGATCATCCACACACCGCACCCGATCATGATCTGGAACGCCGTGTGCACCACGGCGACCGGCGGGCGCTCGTCGGCGGGGAACGCCTTCAGGCCCCGCACCTCACCGTGTGGATCGCCGGTGGCGAGCACCGAGAGCAGGTAGGGCACGTGCAGTCCGCCGCGGGTCGTCTCGGACGCCTCGTCGGGCCAGCCGCCGATCAGGAACGCGGCGGGTGCCTCGGTCTCCCACAGCGCCTCGGCAGCCGCGAGCTTCACCGGCTGGTGCTCGGCGGTGTACTTGCCGAGCACGTCGCCCGAGAGCGCGACGAGCAGCGCGCCGATCGCGCCGACCGGCAGGGCGATGGCGAGGGCGCGGCGGTGGAACAGGTTGTCGGGCTGCCCGAGGAGCTGGCTCGCGTGCACGCCGGCCACGCCGAACCCCACCGCGGCAAAGCTCGCGAGCGTCATGTGCAGCGCCTGCGGCACCGCCGCCGGGTTCCACATCGCGGCGAACGGCGCGACGTGGACCACCGTGTCGCCCACGACGACGAAGCCCGTCGGGTGGTTCATCCACGCGTTCGCGGTCACCACGAAGATCCCCGAGAACGCACCGGAGAGCAAGACCATCACCCCGGCGAGCCAGTGCGCCCAGGCCGAGACCTTCTCCCAGCCGTACAGGTAGACGCCGAGGAAGATCGCCTCGAGGAAGAACGCGAAGCCCTCGAGCGAGAACGGCATCCCGACGACGGGCCCTGCGAACCCCATGAAGCCCGGCCACAGCAGCCCGAGCTCGAACGAGAGGACCGTGCCCGACACGGCGCCCACCGCGAACAGGATGGCGGTGCCCTTCGCCCACCGCTGCGCGAGCTCGAGCCACATCGCGTCGCGGGTGCGCAGCCAGCGATGCTCGGCGATCACCATCAGCAGCGGCATCGCGATGCCGACGACCGCGAACAGGATGTGGAAGCCGAGCGACATCCCCATCTGCGCTCGCGCGGCGAACAGATCGGTCACGGGGCGTCCCAAGGATCGCGGTCGAGCGGCGGCCGCCCCAGCGCGGTGAGCGCGGTGAGCGCGGCGTCGAGGTCGGCGTGGGCGCGGACGTCGCAGCGCGGGTGCGCGGCGAGCAGCGTGGGCGACGTGGACAGCGCCAGCGTCACGAAGCCCGTGTCGCGATCGCGCAGCAGCACGTAGCGCCAGTCGAGGTCGTGCGGCCCCGGATCGCGCTGCCAGGCGTCGCGCGTCCAGTTCGGCGCGAGCCGCCACGCCCCCTCGTCGTCACGCAGGAACACGGCGGCCGGCCCCTGGCTTGCGAGGGCCTCGTCGAACCCGTTGCAGAACATCGCACCCCCGCGGCGGCCCCAGGATGATCTCCGCGGACCGTCACCGTCAAGCCCCCTTTGACGCCGCAGGGAGCGGGCGATACGGCCCGACCCACCCTTGGAGGACAGGTCGCCATGGCCACGATCTACCGCGTTCACGCCCGCACCATCCTCGACAGCCGCGGCAACCCCACGCTCGAGGTCGAGGTCGAGACCGACAAGGGTCACCTCGGTCGCGCCGCCGTCCCGAGCGGGGCCTCCACCGGCGAGCACGAGGCGGTCGAGCTCCGCGACGGCGATCGCTCCCGCTACGGCGGCAAGGGCGTGAACACCGCGGTCGGCAACGTGATCGGGCCGATCGCGGATCAGCTCATCGGGCTCGACGCGCTCGACCAGGTGGCCATCGACCGCCTGCTGATCGAGCTCGACGGCACCCCGAACAAGGCCCGGCTGGGCGCCAACGCGATCCTCGGCGCGTCGCTCGCGGTCGCGCGCGCCGGCGCCGCGTCGGTCGGCATGCCGCTCTACCGCTACCTCGGCGGCCCGCAGGCGCATCGCCTCCCCACCCCGATGTTCAACATCCTCAACGGCGGCAGCCACGCCGACAACAACGTCGACATCCAGGAGTTCATGATCCTCCCGGTGGGCGCGCCGACGTTTCGCGAGGCGCTGCGCTACGGCGCCGAGATCTACCAGGCGCTCAAGGGCGTGCTGAAGGCCGACGGGCTGTCCACCGGCGTGGGCGACGAGGGCGGCTTCGCGCCGAACCTGGGCTCGAACCGCGAGGCGCTCGACAAGATCCTGCAGGCGATCGAGAAGGCGGGCTACCAGCCCGGGCGCGACGTCGTGCTCGCGCTCGACGTGGCCGCCTCCGAGTTCTCCCGCGACGGCGCCTACGCGCTGGCCGGCGAGGGGCGCACGCTGTCTGCCAGCGAGCTCACCGCCTGGTACGCCGACCTCGCGAGCCGCTACCCGCTCGTGTCGATCGAGGACGGCCTCGACGAGAACGACTGGGCCGGCTGGAAGCACCACACCGACACGCTCGGCGGCTCCCTCCAGCTCGTCGGCGACGACCTGT
>CAYQSE010000014.1:38562-46091 GCA_964419905.1 uncultured Enterobacteriaceae bacterium | reverse complement strand
GAACCCGCCTGCAGCAGGTCTTCGTGAAGATGTGATCAATCGACAGGCGGGACGCTCGGCCCACGGTAGGCATTGTGGCTCGGCCGCGCGCGAAGCGCCCGGCCGTCATGGCATCCAGTCGTCGTCGGGATCCACGCGCGCCCAGCCCGCCCACAGATCGCTCGCGAGGTAGCCGACGCCCGGCGGATCGTAGGCCGCGGGCTCGCGCAGCCACACGTTCTTGCGCGCGCCGGTCGCGTCCCGATCGGTGTAGGGCTGATCGAGGTTCAGGTAGCCGACGGTGCGACCCGCCCGCGTGCCCGCGTGCGCGAACAGCACGGTGCCGTCCGGCTCGACGTCGATCACGAGGCCGACGTGGGTGAGGGGGTCGTCCCACTGGCCGTTCCGGTTGCGATCCCAGGTGTCGTCGAAGAACACGAGGTCGCCGAGGCGCGGCGCGCCCCAGTGCAGCGCGTCCAGCGTCTCGGCGCGCTCCCATAGCGTCGCTACGACGTGGTCCATCGGCACGCCGGCCGCCGTGAACACCGCCGAGACGAAGCCCGAGCAGTCGTCACGGAAGCCACGGGGACGCGAGATCAGGTAGTGCCGCGCGAGCCGGGCGGTGGTCCACCCGAGGGGATCTTGGCCCGGCTCGGCAGGCGCTTGCTGCGCGAGCATCGCGAGCGCGAGGACCGCGTGTGCTGCGCGCCGCATCGGCTCGGAGGTCGCCGCGGGCGTCTCGGGGGCAGGCGGCGCCACCGGCGGCGCGACGTCTCGCGACAGCGGCCAGGCGATCGCTGCCGCGCCGAGTCCGAGGACCACCAACAGCGTGCGCACGCGCACCTTCATTCAGGGCAGCGGGGGGACGTTCGCCCCGAGCTGATCGAGGAGGAACGCATACTCGAACGCCGCCTCCTCCAGGCGGCCGTAGCGGCCCGAGGCTCCGGCGTGCCCCGCGCCCAGGTGCACCTTGAGGAGCTGTGGTGCGCCGGCGGTCGTGTGCTCGCGCATCTTCTGCACCCACTTCGTCGGCTCCCAGAACCCGACGCGGGGATCGTTGAGTCCGGCGGTGGCCAGCACCGCGGGGTACGGGCGAGGGGCGACCGTCTCGTAGGGCGCATACGACCGGATGTACTCGAAGTAGTCCGGGTCGCGCGGGTCGCCCCACTCCTCGTACTCGGTGATGGTCAGCGGCAGGCTCTCGTCGAGCATCGTGTTCACGACGTCGACGAACGGGACCAGCGCCAGCGCGGCACGGAACAGGTCGGGGCGCAGATCGAGCGCGGCGCCGACCAGCAGCCCGCCGGCGCTGCCGCCCCAGATCCCGAGCCGGTCCGGCTGGGTCCACTGCTCGGCGATCAGCGCCTCGGCGCACGCGATGAAGTCCTGGAAGGTGTTCTTCTTGGCGAGGAACTTCCCCGCCTCGTACCAGGGGCGACCGAGCTCGCTGCCGCCGCGCGTGTGCGCGAGCGCGCAGACGACGCCGCGATCGGCGAGCGAGAGCCAGGTGCGCCGGAACCACGGCTCGCTGTCGATGCCGTACGCGCCGTAGCCGGCGAGCAGCGCCGGGTTGTCGCCCTCCTGGACGACCTCGGCGCGGTAGAGCAGCGTCATCGGCACGCGGGTGCCGTCCGCGCTCGTCGTCCACGCGCGGTGTGTGCGGTAACGGCTCGGATCGTAGTTCGGGACAGGCGTTCGCTTGAGCGCCTCCCGCTCGCGCGTGTCCATGTCGTAGGCGAACACCGAAGGCGGCGTGACCAGCGACTCATAGGTGAACCGAACCTGCCGGACGTCGTACTCGGCGTTGCGCTCGGGGCGCACGACGTACGCCTCCTCGTCGAACGCCACGTCGTGCCAGGCGCCGGTGCGCAGCGCGAGCACCGCGAGCCCCGAGAGTCCGTCGCGGCGCAGCCACACGACGAGATGGTCGCTGAACGCGTCCAGTCCGGTGAGGTAGGTGGTCGGGTCGTGTTCGAGCACGACCTCGGGCGCAGCGTCGAGGGCGCTCGCCGGCACCCTCAGCAGGCGGAAGTTCGGTGCGCCCACGTTGTCGAGGACGTAGACCACGTCGCCGTGAGGCTCGACGGCGTACTCCACGCCGCTCACGCGGGGACGCACGCACCGCGGCTCGGAGCGCGGGTCGCTGGCGTCGATCAGCCACCCCTCGCTGGTGATCTTCGACTCGAGCTCGACGACGATCTGGCGTCCGTCCCGACTGCGCTGCGCGCCGAGGAAGAACGCTGCGTCAGGCTCCTCGAACACCAGCACGTCGTCGGTCTGCGCGTGGGTGCGGTCGTGCCGGATCAGCTGGTAGGGGCGATCGGTCGCGTCGGGCAGCGTGTAGAACAGGTGCCGGCTGTCGTTGGCCCAGGCGAGCGAGGTCTTCGCGCCGACGATCGCGTGCTCGTCGATGGTTCCGCTGTCGAGGTCCTTGAAGCGGATCGTGTACTTCTCGGACCCGTCCCGATCCTCGGCGAGCGCGAGCCAGCGGTGGTCGGGGCTGACGGCGAGCGCGCCGAGCGCGTAGTACGCCGAGCCCTCTGCGCGCTCGTTCTCGTCGAGCAGCACCTGCTCGTCGCCGCCCGCCGCGGGGCGCCGGCAGTGCAGCGCGTAGGGCTTCCCCTCGATCGTCCGCGTGTAGTAGGCCCACGGCCCCTTGCGGTAGGGCGGATCCGCGTCGTCCTCACGGATCCGGCCGAGCATCTCGTCGTAGAGCGCCTGGCGCAGCGCGGCGAGGTGCGCGGTGGCGGCCTCGGTGTGCGCGTTCTCGGCCTCGAGGTGCGCGATGACCTCGGGATCGGTCCGGTCCTTGAGCCACGCGAGGTCGTCGGACCACGAGCGCTCGAGGTGGGTGAACGTCTGCGGTCGGCGCGCGGCGCGCGGCGGCGAGTCGGACACGAGGGCCTCCACGTGGAACGAGCCCTTTAGCGCCTCGCCGTCGGCACGGCTCACTTCGTGAGCTGGAACGAC
The DNA here is from genome assembly GCA_964419905.1 of uncultured Enterobacteriaceae bacterium. Classification (GTDB taxonomy): domain Bacteria; phylum Myxococcota_A; class UBA796; order UBA796; genus JAFDJI01. The sequence continues at coordinate 43,142 of CAYQSE010000014.1, read as the reverse complement.
ACGGTGTAGGGGAACTCGCCCAAGTCTTCGAGGTCGACGACGCCCGACTCGGTGAGCGCGAGTCGGTTGCCGCCGGTGAAGCCGCCGCTGAGCGCGTCGAACACGAACAACTCGCCGGTGAGGCCCGAGGGGATCATCGTGCCGTAGGGCGCGGTGAGCGTGCTCGAGCTCACGCTGCCGGTGATGGTGCCCTCGAGCGCGCCGAGCAGCGAGAGCGGGGGGATGTCGAAGGTGCACCCGTAGCTGCCGCTGATCGCGCTGGAGGTCGCGGAGATCGACACCGGGCTCGTGCACACGTTGGGGAGGAACCCCCAGGCGAGCACCTCGAGCGTGAACGTGCCGGTGTAGGTGCCCTCGACGGTCGGCGGGGGAGGCGGGGGCGGGGTGCCCGTGTCGGTGGGCCCGGTGTCGGTGGGCCCGGTGTCGACCGGCCCGGTGTCGACCGGCCCGGTGTCGAAGCCGGTGTCGTCGAAGCCGGTGTCGTCATAGAAGTCGGCGAACGGGCCCAGCTGTCCACACGCGGTCAGGAAGAGCAGGGACGGAGTCAGGCGCATGCGGGCCTCGCACCCCGGGACAGCCCGGGAACTGAGGACGGTGCCATATCCGCACGCGCCGCCCGGCTCAAACCAAGGTTTCGTCAATCGGGTGATGGAGTGCGCGCTCGCGCGCGTTGCCCCTGCGGGATCCTCCGGGTAGGGGTGGGCCTGGAGGCGCCTTGTCCGAGACCCACGAGCACGCCGAGGGCACCGTCCTCAACGCGCTGATGACGATCGAGACCGAGGAGCTCGCGCACTACTGCCGCGGGTTCGCCATCGACGGCGTGATTGCGCAGACCGCGACGATCGACCTGCGCAAGGGTCAGTCCATGTGGTGCGCGAAGGGCTCGCTGCTCGCCTACCACGGCATCGACTGGCACCTCGCCATTCCGGGTGGCGCGGGCAAGGCCGTCGGTCGCATGATGTCGGGCGAGGGCTTGGCGCTCACGCGCGTCATCGCGAAGGAGGACACCGCGCGGGTGATGCTCGCGGCCAATCAGCCGGGGCGCCTGGTCACCTGGGACCTGTCGCGCGGTCCGATCCTCTGCACCCGGGGCTCGTTCGTCGGTGCGCTGGGCGATGTCGACATCTCGGTCACGATGGCGCGCTCGGCGGGCGCGGCGCTGTTCGGAGGCGCAGGGCTGTTCCTGCAGCGACTCTCGGGCGCGGGCATCGTCATCGTCCACGGGGCCGGCGACTTCGTCGAGCAGACCCTGGCCGAGGGCGAGTCGGTGCTCGTGTCCACCGGCAACCTCGCGGTGTTCTCGGGCGAGGTCGAGTACGGGATCCGGCGCACCGGCGGGTGCATCAAGTCGCTGTTCGGCGGCGAGGGCGTGTTCATGACGGAGCTGAAGGGGCCCGGATGGGTGATGCTCCAGACGCTGAAGAAGACCGTGGTGTCTCGCGCCCAGCAGGGGCAGTAGTGCGGGGCGTCGTCCTCGGTGTCGCTGGGGCCGCGCTGCTCGTCGGATGTCCGAAGGCCGTCCCGGTCGGCGAGCAGGGGGCGCAGGACGTCTGGCTCGGGGAGAGCCCGGTGGCGCCCAGGCTGTGCGTGGCCGCGCTGCCCCAAGCCGGGCCGCTCGGCGTCGAGGATGTGGCGCTGTGGCGTCGCGCGCTCGATCAGGTCGCGGCGGGGCAGGCGGGCGAGGCCTGGATGCTGCTGCGCACGACCGCAGAGCACCCCACGTTCGAGGCCGCCCGCGCCGTGCTGGCGCTGCTCCTGGGGGACCCCCAGTCGGCCTACGCCCAGCAGTCGGCGCTGGTCGACCACTTCCCCGACGATCCCTGCCTGCTGCAGACCGGCGCGATGCTCGCCTACGAGGCGGGTGAGATCGCGCCGGGCCTCGCGCTGGCCGAGGCGGCCATCGCAGCCGCTCCCCAAGACGACAACGCCGCCTACGTCCGCGCGCTGCTGCTGGCCGAGGTGAGCTCCGAGGACGCCGAGCGTGCGGCGGACGCGATCGTGGCGCGCTCGCCGTCGCACCTCGGCGCCACGGTGCTGCAGATGATGCTCAGGCTCGAGCGCGGCGCGCTGCGCGAGGCACTCGAGCCGATGCACACGCTGCACGACGCCGGCCTGCCGACGCTCGAGCTGCTGGCCTCCGCGTACCGTGAGCTGGGTGAGGGAGGCGAGGCGCTGCGCGTCTACGCCGAGGCGAAGGCTCCACCGTTCGTCGCCGCGCCCTCGATCGCCGCCGCCACCGACCCGATGGCCGCCTACCGCGCGTGGCTCGGGGTCGGTCCAGGACAGGATCTCGTCGCGCGGATCGACACCACAGCCGGCGTGCTGACGTGCACGCTGTTCGCGGAGGAGGCGCCGCTGACCGTCGCCAGCTTCGTCGGTCTCGCGCGGGGCACGCTGCCGTGGACCGGACCCGATGGCGCGCCGGGTTCCGGGCCGCTCTATGCGGGCACCACCTTCCACCGGGTGATCCCCGCGTTCATGGTGCAGGGCGGAGATCCGAGCGGTGACGGCACCGGCGGGCCGGGATGGACCTTCCCGGACGAGTTCTCGGAGGCGCTTCGCTTCGATCGCCCGGGGCGCCTCGGCATGGCGAACTCGGGCCCCGGGACGAACGGCTCGCAGTTCTTCGTCGCCGAGGTGCCGCTGCCCTACCTCGACGGGCGACACACCGTGTTCGGTCAGTGTGACGAGGCGAGCCTGGCTGTCGTCCACGACATCGCCCGGGCTCCCACCGGTGCGCTCGATCGGCCGGTGGAGCCGGTCGTCATCAAGGCCGTCGAGATCGAGGTCGCGACCTCGGTTCCGCGCTAGGCTGAGCGCAGCGGAGGTGACGATGCACGCACGAATCGGCGCGGGAGAGGCCGTCCCTGGGATGCTCGCGGAGGGCGGCCGTGTGGTCGTGGCGCTGGACGGTCGGGTGACGCTGTACGGCGAGGACGGCGCGCTCACCGAGGTGACCGAGGCGGGCCTGACCATCGACCTGCTCGATCGGGCGACCTTCTGGCTCGCGCTCGACACCTTGGCGCGGCGCACCGGGCTCGATCCATCGCTGGGGTTGCTGTGGCAGCTCCAGGACGACCCCTTCTCCGAGGGGTTCGCGTGGGTGCTCGAGTCGGCCGACGAGGTCCGCACGCGCGACGGCGATACCGAGGATCCGCTCGAGTCGCTGTCGCGGGCGCTCGTGGAGACGGCGAAGGCGTGACGTAGCGGTTCGGCGTCGGCGCGGTGTCCGTAGTCGCGGACCTGCCACGCACGGAGCGCCGCATCATGTCTCGCCTCGCCTTGCTCGTTGTCGCCCTGCTCGCGAGCTTCGCTGCGCGTGCGGCCTATCCCGTCGACGCGGCGGCCTTCACCGAGGACGCGCGCAACCGCGCGGCGGTCGTGCCGCAGCGCGGTCTATGGTCGCCCGAGGATCTCGCGCTGCCCGCGTCGCTCGATCCGGAGATCGAGCAGGTGCTCGCCACGCGGGAGGCTGATCCGCCGCCGCGCGCGAACGTCGCGCCGCCTCCGGCGGCGGTCGTCGAGCCCGAGCCGCGCGCCGCCGTGCGAGCCGAGCGCGAGCCACGGCGCGCTCGCTTCGAACAGTTCACGCTCGCGGGCAAGAGGCCGCGCAGCGGCGTGCTCGGCGCTTTCCTGGTCGCCGACGGGGCCTACACGACCTATGGCGCCGCGGGTGTCGGCGCGTGGGGACTGGGTGGCGGGCTCGTGCTGGGCGGGCACGTTGTCCTCGGCGCTGCCGCGTACAGCACCGGAGCGCTCGAGATCGGCGCCACGCCGACGCGCTTCGCGTATGCGGGCGTCCAGCCAGGGCTGATCTTCGGGACAGCCGGCCTCCTCCACCCCCGGGTGGACGTGCTGCTCGGGCGCGGCGTCGCGCTCGATACGCGCCACGGCGAGCTGATCGGCGCCGCGTTCGTGGCCGTGCCGCGGATCGGACTGGAGCTGAACCTGACCCGCGCGGTGCGACTGTCTGCCAACCTGGCCTACCGGGTGGTCGGTGCGCCGAGGTCGGTCGACGGCACGCTCTCGGGTCTGGAGGGCGGGGTCGCGCTGCGGGTCGGCTGGCATTGATCGGCGCGCGGAGGGCGCGGCGGCCCTCGTCCCGACCTCTGTGCGGTCGCCCCGCGAATCGGACGAAGTCCATGACGACGTGAGGGAGTTCGAGGGGCATCGGCGTCCATGAGGGAGCAGGCCTGGGTGCTTCCCCGAGCCCGCCAGCTCGGAGTCGCCCCTTGTCCATGCTTCGAAGTCTGTTCGTCGTGTCCGTTCTCCTGCACGGATGCTCCACCTCGGAGGGCGTCGACACCCCGGTCGTCGACGACACGGACACGGGTTGGAGCCTCGAGGACACCGAGGTGCCAGACGACTCGGACAGCGCGGTCGACACGTCGGACACGTCGGACACGCAGGACACGCAGGACACGCAGGACACGTCGGACACGTCGGACACGTCGGACACGTCGGACACGTCGGACACGTCGGACACGCAGGACACGTCGGACACGCAGGACACGTCACACACGCAGGACACGTCGGACACGTCGGACACGTCGGACACGTCGGACACGTCGGACACGTCG
>CAYQSE010000014.1:38041-38462 GCA_964419905.1 uncultured Enterobacteriaceae bacterium | reverse complement strand
GTCGGACACGTCGGACACGTCGGACACGTCGGACACGTCGGACACGTCGGACACGTCGGACACGGCCCTTCTGGACATCACCCCGCCCTCCCTGTGGATCGATCGGCCTGCGATGGGGGAGCGGATTCAGCCTGGGGCGGTCCTGCTGGCGGGTGGAGCGAGCGACGACTTCGGGCTCGCGCGCGTGGAGGCCTCGCTGGACGGCATGGTGTGGGCGCTTGCGGACGGGATGGAGGCTTGGACGGTGACCCTCGAGCTCGTCGATCAGGCGGACGGCCCGGTGACCCTCACGATGCGTGCCGTGGATCTCGCGGGGCACGTCAAGTTGGGCACGGTCGAGGTCGTGGTGGACGGAACGGCCCCCGTGGCGGTGATTGGCGGAGCGCCGTCCGGGGTGACGAACGAGACGTCGGCGACGCTG
>CAYQSE010000014.1:34021-37941 GCA_964419905.1 uncultured Enterobacteriaceae bacterium | reverse complement strand
AGGCGCCGACCGCGGCGACGTGGACGGTGGACACCGAGGCGCCGACGGCGGTGATTGGCGGAGCGCCGTCCGGGGTGACGAACGAGACGTCGGCGACGCTGACGGTGAGCGGGGCGGACGTGGTGAGCTACCGGCACCGCGTGAACGGCGGCGGCTGGTCGGCGGACGCAGCGGTCGGCGCGCCGCTGACGCTGAGCGGGCTGGACGACGGCCCGGTCACGGTCGAGGTGCTCGGGGCGGACGCGGTGGGCAACTGGCAGCAGGCGCCGACCGCGGCGACGTGGACGGTGGACACCGAGGCGCCGACGGCGGTGATCCTCGGGGCTCCCGAGGGCACGGTGATCGAGACCGGCGCGACCCTGCACGTCGTAGGTGACGACGTGAGCGCCTACCGCTTCCGGCGCGATGGCGGAGCGTGGTCGGAGCCGCTCGACGTGCAGGCGCCCATCGTCCTGAAGGACCTCCCTGACGGCCAGATCGTGGTCGAGGTCGTCGGTGCGGATGACGTGGGGAACTGGCAGATCACGCCGACCGCGGCGACCTGGACCGTGGCGTTCCCGCTCGTCGCGGTGATCGAGGGCGTCCCGCCCGAGCGGACCAACGACACCACCGCGACGCTGTGGGTCTCGGGCGAGCGCATCGTCTCCTACGCGTTCGAGCTCTCGGGCTCCGGCTGGTCGGATCCGCTCCCGGTCGACGCGCCGATTCTCCTCGAGGACCTCGAGGACGGCGCATACGTCCTCCGCGTCATCGGCGGTACGGCCGAAGGTCGGTTCCAGGAAGTGGCCGACGCGACGATGGCTGGATGGACCGTCTACACGCAGGCGCCGCACGCGACGTTGGCCGGCGTACCGCAGCCGTGGACCCCCGACGACCACGCCACGATTCAGGTCGGCGGCGAGGAGGTCGTGGGCTTCCGGTATCGCCTCGACGGCGGTGACTGGTCGCAGACCCACGCCGTCGCCGAGCCGATCACCCTGAAGGCGCTGCCCGAGGGCTTGGTCGCGGTCTCGGTGGTCGCCGTCGACGATCTGGGGAACTGGCAGCGGGAGGAGGACGCGACCGAGGCGGTGTGGACCGTCGACTGGACACCGCCGGTGGCGCAGCTCTCGGGATCTCCGACCTCGCCCACGGTCGAGACGCATCTGCTCGTCGAGGTGAGCACGGCGACGGGTGTGGTCGGGTACCGCTACCGCCTGGACGACGCGCCTTGGAGCGAGAACTTCGACGTCTCGACGCCCATCGTGGCGACCGATCTGGCCGATGGACCGCACACGCTCTGGGTGGTCGGCGTGGACCTGGCAGGCAACTGGCAGGCGACGGAGGACGCGACCGAGGCCACCTGGGAGGTCGACGCGGCGCCGCCCTCCGGGCCTCCGGTCGTCTCGGGCGTACCCGACGCGGTGACCAACCAGACGGGCGCGACGCTGACGGTCTCGGGGGACCGCATCGCGGCGTACCGTTGGCAGATGTACGGGGCATGGTCGTCGTGGCGGGACGTCGCCGAGCCCGTCGTCCTGGAAGGACTGAGCGACGGCCAGATCGAGGTGGTGTTCCAGGGCCGCACGGCGCTCGAAGTCGCACACCCCACCGACACCGTCGTCGGGTGGGTCATCGACACCTCACCGCCGAAGGTGATCACGCTGTCGGGCGTGCCCAAGGAGGTCACGAACGTGAATCACGCCGAGATCGGGATCGGTCCCGAGGACATCGCGTGGTACCGGTATGCGCTCGACGACCTTCCGTTCTCTGACCCGATCCCCAACGCGGGTCCGTTGGTGCTGAAGGATCTCGCGGACGGCAGCCACGACCTCCGCGTCTACGGCGCGAACCACCTCGGGACGTGGATGCGCCCCGAGGACGCGGCGAAGGCGAAGTGGGCGGTGGACACGCAGCCGCCCACTGCGGTGCTATTCGGCGTGCCGGACCACGAGACCACGGCCACCGATCTCGCGGTCGAGGTGGGCGGTGTGGACGTGGTGGCGTACCGCTACCGCCTGGACGGAGGGGCGTGGTCGAACGACCTTGGCGTCCACGAGCTGATCAAGGCCAACGAGCTGACCTACGGCGATCACCTCGTCGAGGTGGTCGCCGCCGACGCGGTCGGCAACTGGCAGACGCTGCCCACCGCCCATGGCTGGCGGATCGTGGATCCCGTGGTGGCCTACACGATCACGCCCACCTCGCCGGGCGTGATCAAGTCCGATCACGCGCGGATCGACGTCTGGTTCGACCGATCGATGCGCGCCGAAGGGATGTGGATCTACGGCGACCTGGCGGCGTCGGCGACGCCGGTGTGGGAGAGCCCGGACCACCTCGTGCTCTACCTCGACGGGCAGCTCCCGACTGGTCTCGAGCTCACGCTGGAGGTGGGCGTGATGCCGCAGCACGGGGACGAGGCGATCGTCACCTCCCTGTGGGACGTGTTTGCGCCCATGGACGTGGTTCACGTCGACGCTGGCGCGATCTGCGAGCGGACCTGCGACGGGACCGTCGCGGCGCCGTACTTCGACCTCGCCGACGGCCTCGCCGCCGCGGGTGACGGGGGCGCCGTGTGGGTGGCTGGCGGTCTTTACACGGCGAACAACCTGCCGGTTCCGGTCGGTGTGTCGTTGTACGGCGGGTTCGCCTGGACCTTCGACGAGCACGATCCCGAGGCGTTCCCGACCGAGGTGGTGGGGAGCACGACCGAGAGCGTCCTGGGCCTGCCGGCGCACACGCTCCGCTGCCCGGACTGGGTGCGCGCCGACGGGGTGATCGCGCACCTCGAGGTGGTGTCGCCCGACGGTGGCACCGCGGTGGCGGCGCTCACGGTCGACTCCGGTTGCACCGCGCACCTCCGTGACCTTTCCCTGGTCGCGCGCGACACGGCCGGCTCAGCGCAGGGCACCGGCAGCTACGGCCTGTATGCGCCGGCGGCCGCGTCGACCGTGAAGCCGTCGCGGAAGCGATGGACGCGCCTGCACGCGACCTCGATGGGCGTGCGCGCCTACTCGACAGCGGGAGCCAACATCAACGGCCGCGAGAACGTCGAGATCGTTGGAGGAACCTACGTCGGAGGGGGAGGGAGCTACAGCTATGGGATCCGACTCCACCTCGGGTACGAGAGCGAGATCACCTACGCGCGCGTCGATCCCGGTCGCGGAAACGTCAACGGGCGCGGCATCCAGGTCAACGGCGGCGGCGCGCGGATCCACGGCAACGTCGTCCGGGGCGGCAACGAGAACACCACCCCTGCGATTGGGCTGTGGCTGTCGGGGCCGGAGCACTTCGAGGTGACGAGCAACGCCGTGGACGTGCGGCATGTGCCCGGCGCGTTCAGCGTGGCGATGCTCGTCCCGAACGGTCAGGCGTTCAACGCATCCGTGCGCTCGAACACCCTGCGGGGCCGCGGGATCGCGGTCTACTTCTACGGGCCGCCGCACGAGGACACCGTGTTCTCGAACAACATCATCGTGGCGACCTCGTATGCGTTCTATGCGCCGTACGACTTCGCATTCTCCAACCTGTCGTTCAACCTGGTCCAGGCCCTCCGCATGGTGTACGACGCGGCGTGTGGCCCCGACGCATGCACGATCGCCGAGTTCGAGGCGCTCGGCTCGGGGGTGGGCAACGTCGCGGGTGATCCGATGCTCGCCGACCCCGCGAACGCCGACTACCGGCTGACCAGCGCGTCGCCGTGCTTCGCGAAGGCGGGCGGTGCCTCGGCCTGGGGGGAGGGGATCGACGCCACGGGCAAGCCGCGCACCCGGGCAGCCGGGTGCGTGCTCGACGACACGCCCGGGTGGTCGCTCGGTGCCTACGAGTACGACGACTGAGCGTCCCTTGCGGTGTGTTCCGCGGCCGGCCGAGACGGCCGGCCCACGATCCCCCGACGTCGGTCGGCCGTCCCGGCCGACCTTCCAGCCTGCAGCCAGGTC
>CAYQSE010000014.1:0-33921 GCA_964419905.1 uncultured Enterobacteriaceae bacterium | reverse complement strand
GACCCGTCCCCAGGACGTGGGTCGGCCGTCCCGGCCGACCTTCCAGCCTGCAGCCAGGTCGACCCGTCCCCAGGACGTGGGTCGGCCGTCCCGGCCGACCTTCCAGCCTGCAGCCTGGACGGCCCGCCCCTCGACACGCTCAGAAGCGCATCTTTGCTTCTTCGCGGACCCGCGCCACGAACGCCTCGACCGTCAGCGACCCGAGGTCGCCGTGGTCGCGCGCGCGAATCGACACGGTGCCGTCCTCCTGCTCGCGCTCGCCGATGATCGCCATGTAGGGCACCTTCTGGCCGTGCGCGCCGCGGATCTTGTAGCCGATCTTGTCGTCGCCATCGTCGAACACGACCTTGACGCCCGCAGCCCGCAGCGCGTCGGTGACGGCGCGCCCGTGCGGCAGCGACTTCTCGGACACGGTGAGCACGCGCACCTGCTCGGGCGCGAGCCATACCGGGAAGTTGCCCGCGAAGTGCTCGATCAGGATGCCGATGAACCGCTCGAAGCTGCCGAAGATCGCGCGGTGGATGACGACCGGGACGTGCGGCGCGTTGTCGGCCCCGTTGTAGGACAGATCGAACCGCCGCGGGAGCTGGAAGTCGAGCTGGATGGTCGCGCACTGGAAGTCGCGCCCCAGCGCGTCGAACACGTCGAAGTCGATCTTCGGCCCATAGAACGCGCCATCGCCGGCGTTCACGATGTAGTCGACGCCAGCCTGCTTCAGCGCGTTCTCGAGCGCGGCCTCGGCCTTGTCCCACAGGTCGTCGTCGCCGAGCTTCTCGTCGGGGCGCGTCGACAGCTTCACGCGGTAGCCGAGGTCGAGCGCGGTGTAGACGCGGTCGATGAGGTCGAGGAGGTGCTCGATCTCGCCCTGGATCTGCTCCTCGGCGACGAAGAGGTGCGCGTCGTCCTGGCTGAACTGGCGCACCCGGGTGAGCCCCGACAGCGCGCCCGAGAGCTCGTTGCGGTGCAGCACGCCCTGGTCGTGGATGCGCAGCGGGAGCTCGCGGTAGCTGCGCTTCTGTGAGCGGAAGATCAGCATGTGGCTCGGGCAGTTCATCGGCTTGAGCCCGAGCATCCGGGGCTCGCCCTCCTCGCCGTGATCGTGGTGATCCTCGGGGAAGTGGAACATGTTGTCGCGGTAGTGGCCCCAGTGCCCCGAGGTCTCCCACAGCTTCTGGTCGAAGACCAGCGGCGTGCGCACGGCGACGTAGCCCTCGGACAACAACAGCTCCCGCATCCGCGACGCGAGGGTGTGGTAGAGGTCCTCACCCTTCGGCAGCCAGAACGCGGCGCCCGGGGCGTAGTCGTGGAACATGAACAGCCCGAGCTGGGTGCCGACCTTGCGGTGGTCGCGCTTCTTGGCCTCCTCGAGCCGGTAGAGGTACTGGTCGAGCAGCTCGCGGGTCGGCCACACGGTGCCGTACACGCGCTGGAGCTGGTCGTTCTTCGCGTCGGCGCGCCAATAGGCGCCGCTGACCTTGAGCAGCTTGAAGTGCTTGCACTGGCCCGTGCGGAGCACGTGGGGGCCGGCGCACAGGTCGAGGAACGGCTCGGCGTCGCCCTTGGTTGGGTTCATGAAGATGCTGACCTTCTCGTCGCGGATGCCGTCGATCAGCTCGAGCTTGTACTTCTGGCCGTGGGCACCGAACCACGCGCGCGCCTCGTCCTTGCTCCAGTGCGCTTGCTCGAACGCCTGGTTCTCCTTGACGATCTTCTTCATCTCGGCCTCGATCGCGCCGAGGTCCTCCTCGGAGAGCGGCGTGTCGAGGCCGATGTCGTAGTAGAAGCCGTCCTGGATGGCGGGGCCGATGGCGAGGCTCGCCTTGGGGTGCAGTCGCATGACGGCCTGGGCCATGACGTGCGAGGTGCTGTGCCGCAGGCAGTGCAGCTTGTAGTCCTCGTCGCTCTGGAAGGCGTCGCGTCCGAGCTCGTGATCTTCCACTGGATGCTCCTGTCGGGGTCGTCCGCCGTACCAAGGCGGGCCCGGTGATCCCGCGCGTCCGTTCGTCGGACCGCTGGGAGGCATCGGCCTAATCGCAGGCAGAGGCCCGGGCAAGCACGCCGCGTCGGGGTGGGGAGGGTATCCTTGCTCCGAGGAGGTCGCAGATGCGGATCATCGCGTTGACGCTCGCGCTGTCCCTGACTCCCCGCGCCGAGGCTGGCGCGCCGGCGCTGGGCGCGCTGATCGGTACGGTTGCTGGCGGGCTGGTCGGGGGTGCTGTCGGCGCCCCGGTGTACGGAGCGATCGATCCCTACGGCAGCGACGACGCGCTCGAGTGGGTCCTGGTCGGGCTCCCGATGGGATTCGGTGCGGGCGCCGCGCTCGGCGGCACGATCGGGCACGCGCTGTTCGGCGGTGGGCGCACCTGGACGGTCGGCCTGATCGGCGGAGGGCTCGCGGTTGCGGGCGGCACGCTGCTCTATCTCTCGCCGCGCTACTATCGGGAGGGGAGCGACCCGCACTTCGTGTGGAGCATGGGGCTCGGCTGGGGGCTCTCGGTGGTCGCCACGCCGGTCGGCACCGTGCTCGCGTCGATGCTCGCGGGCGGTCGCAGGCGTGGCCACGCCGCCCTGGTGCCGACGCTCAACGGCGCCGCGCTCGTCGGGCGTTTCTAGACCCGACGCTGTGCGTCGAGGAAGTCGGCGCGCCGCAGGGCGTCGGCGTGCGTGTCGGGGGACGCCTCGCGGGTCCGGTCGGCGATCGCGCGCCACCAGCCGGCGTTGTGCGCGAGCCACGCCTCCCGCAGCGGGTCGGCGCCCTCGAGCAGCCGCGGACCGTGATCGAGGCGCAGGCCCGTCGCCGCCTCTTCGCCGGCGACAGCCCGCAGCACCTCGGCGAAGTGCGTGCCTTCGCGCGCCAGCCCCTCGGCCTCGATTCGCCATCCGCTGGCGACCAGGAGGCGCCGCAGGGCGATCGGGTCGTCGGGCGCGTGGGCGATCAGCACCTCGGGCCGGGGGCCGCGCGCGAGGATGCCGTGGATCGTGTGCGCGCCCATGCCGGTGATGATCGCGACCTCTACGCGCCGAAACGGAGCCAGCCCGTCCGCGACGACCCAGCGCACGTCACGGCGACCGACGCGATGCGCAGCGCGCTCGGTCGCGATCGCGCCGAGCGCGTACGCGGTGTGGCCATGATCCGCGCCCACGTCGATCACGAGCCGATCGGGCGGGCACAGGGACGCGATCAGGCGCCGGCGCGCGCGACTCATTCGCGCTCTCGCACGGGCGGCACGCGACCCATCGAATCGCCGGTCAGCGTGTCGCGCGTGAGGCGCGTCGTGTGGCGGAGCGCCTGGATGGCCGCGTCGTCCTCGAGCTCACGGGTCGCGGCGTCGAGGAGCACCCCCTCGAGATCGCCGAGCGCGGCGTCCACCCGCGCGAGATCCGCGTCGACCCGCGCCTGCCGTTCCTGGACCGCCTCGAGATCGGCAACGGAGCGCGCGAGCCGGTCGCGCTCGTGCGCTCTGCGTGGGTCGGCGTGCGGGCCGGAGAGGGCGGCGAGGCGGGAGCGCAGCGCGTCGAGATCGGCCGCGTCGCGCGCGTCCTGTACCGTGCGCGCGATGCGCCCGAGGTCGTCCAGGTGGCGCTCCAGCGCGCCGAGCGCGCTGCGAACGTCGGACGCGGCCGGCTCGGGGAGCTGGGCGTCCGCGAGGCGGAGGCGCAGGGCCGCCACCCGCTGGCGGCGATTCTGGATCGCGGGCTGCGTCGCGTCGGCGCGTCGTTGGCTCTCCCAGCTCGCGAGGACCTCGGACCAGCGCCGCGACTGATGGCGCCACTGGAGCCCGAGCGCGAGGAGGGAGAGTGCGAGCAGTCCCCAGAGCAGGCCGACAAACGCGCTCCCGGCCAGCACAGCCAGCGCCCCGACCACGAGCAGCAGGACCCCTCCCATGCCGATGGCCAGGGGCCAGACGAGCCCAGGGCGCGCCACCACGGTGGCAGGCAGCGCAGCGGTCCGCGTGGACTCCGCGAGCCGGGCGGCGCCGCCATACCGGGACGCGTACGCGGCCAGGACGAGTGGCCTGCTGGCACGCGCGAGCGCGTCTACCTCGGCGACGCCGAGACCGGTCACGCCCGCCGCGAGGCTCGCGGTCGCAGGGTCGAGTCCAGCGAGGACGGCGCCGGGCACGATCACCGCGGAGCGCGGGCGCGGCACGTCGACCCGGGCGCGCGACATCGCCGCGGTCGTCTCCGTGGTCACCTTCACCGTGCCCACCTCGGCGGTGATCGGCACGAGGCGCGCCCCCTCGGTGAGACCGCGGAGGTCGGGCAGCGGACCTGCGCTGGCCTGGAGGAGCGGCAGCGCGCCGGCGCGCTCTGCGGGCTCGCGTGAGAGCAGGCGCTGCAGCGCGTCGTCCAGCGCGACCGGGATCCCCGACGCCCAGGCGCTCGCGCGCGCCGGGGTCGGGTCCGGGAATCGTCCCGTGGCGAGTCGGTACAGGAACACGCCGACCCCGTAGGCGCCGCCCGCGGCGTCCGCGGGCCGACCGCCGAGCGCCTCGGGGGCGACGTGGCGCGCGTCGTCCGCGCCGACGCGATCCGCGGGGCGCGCGCGGGGTGCGAGGACGGCGCGCCCCTGCGCGTCGATGCCCAGGTCGCGCGCGGTGAGCGCGCTGCCCGTCGCGCCCTCGGCCGCGAGCACGGCAGGGAGCAGCCGCGCGCCGAGCGCGGCGACGACGGCGGGCGGCAGCGGCGGTCGCAGGTCGGCGAGGGTGCGATCCTCGAGCGGCGCGCGCACGACCCACGCCCCCGCATCGCTCCACCCGACCGCGTGTACCGGGATCAACGCGGGGTCGCTCGCGCGCTGCAGGATGCGGTGCACGTCGAGGAAGCGCCCGTGTGTGGCGCGTGGGTGCGCGGTGGGCGGTTGGAGGGCGAGGACCTCGACCGGCTCGCCCGTCGCGCGGTCGACGGCACGCCAACGCCCCACCAGCGCCTCACAGGGCGCGGCGGCGAGGATCTCCCAGCGGTCGTCGAGCAGCGCGCCCGGGCGCACGGCCTCAGCCCGGGCGAATGGTGAGCTTGCAGGTGAGCTGACCCCGCCCGAGATCCTGGGCGATCATCACCGCGCCGAAGCCATCGCAGCGCACGCCGAAGGTGATCTCGGCGTCCATGCCGTGCTCCCGGAGCGCAGGCTTCATCGTCTTGGCGATGTAGCGTGAGAACTTCTCCGCTGAGACGATCGCGCTGGCGAGCGCAGTGAGCGGGTCTGGGCGGATCTCGAGGTCGTTCTTCGCAAACGCACCCGAGGTCTCGGCCTCGAGGTACAGCGTGGTCTCGTCGTCGAGGTTGGTGGGGTAGAACAGCGGACACCTCCAGGAAGGACGGGCGCGACGCAGGGCGAGCCGCAGCCTGGGGGATGGTATCCTCGCGACGCCGCGCGCGGGGAGCACACCGGGACGATGCAGGCGGGCGGAGGGGTTCTGGGCGCCATGTCGATCCTTACACTGCTCGCGTTCGCCTTCCCCGCGCTCGGCGCAGTGCCCGACTCGGTTCGACCGATCGCCGCGCCGGCCGATGCGCCTGCACAGCACGCGGCCTGGGCGGCGGAGTCGGGGCGCGAGGTCGCGCCGCTGGTCTGTCGGGTGGTGTGGCCCGACGCCGCGCGGGTCTGCTTCACCGTGGTCGAGGCCGGGGTGCGACGCTGGGTGACCGAGGGGGATCTGGCGAAGTGGGAGGTCGAGCTGGACGCGCTCGTCGCGCTCATCGTGACGCGGAGCGCGGCGCCGACGTCCGATCGCCCGCGCGCCACGGCGATCGCGGACATGCCGGGCACGTACTGGGTCGCGGCCGACGGCGACGGCTGGGACGCCGCGTTGTTGCTCGCGCCAGCGCGGATCGCCGCGCGGGTCGGGGGCGGCTCCGTGCTGGTCGCGGTGCCGGCCAGCGGGACGTTGCTCGCCTGGCGCCCGGGCGACGCAGATCTGGACAAGGTGATGGCGGTCGGCACGCGGCGGATGTACGAGGCCGACATCTCGCCGGTCACCCCGCTCGTCCATCGCTGGGACGGCGAAGCCTGGACGGCGTTCGGCGAGGCGCTGGCGGTTGAGTAGGGGCGCGCCGCCGCGCGATCAGGAGCCCATGCACCAGCTGGCGGACTGGGATGCGATCAGGCACAGGTCGAGCGCGGCCTGGACATCTTGGCCGGTGTCGCGCGCGTAGACGTACCACTCGCGCGAGTAGCGCTTGGTGTCCTCGCGCGCGCGGACCACGGCACGCTCGAGCTCGTCGCCGTAGCCCTCGGACTGCGCGCGCTCGGCGTCCTTCAATACGGTGA
Organism: uncultured Enterobacteriaceae bacterium; assembly: GCA_964419905.1. Classification (GTDB taxonomy): domain Bacteria; phylum Myxococcota_A; class UBA796; order UBA796; genus JAFDJI01. Next base: position 27,650 of record CAYQSE010000014.1, on the reverse strand, counting down.
GCGACGCGGCCGCGCGCAGCTTGTAGAGGGCGTAGACGCGCTGCTGGTAGGTCTCGCCGGTCCACGCGGCGCGGTTGATGAGCGCCACGTTGCTCCACCGCACGACGTCGGCGGCGCGCTCGGGGCCGCGCTGCATGAGCAGGAGCGCGTAGCGGTACGCCATCTCGGGGTTCTCGGAGTCGATCTCGCCCAGGTGGCGCGCGAGCAGCGTGGCCTGGGACGCGGTGTCGCGGGCGGCGTACGCGTTCGAGAGCAGCATCACCGACACGCGCTCCCAGGCGAGGCGCGACGTCGAGAGCCCATAGGCCTCGTTCAGGCACGCGATGTCGGCGTTGGACAGCGCGCCCTTCCGCGCGGCCTCGTCCAGCTCGGCCGGATCGCCGCAGCGGACGACGGGATCGACCGTGAGGCGCAACGACGCGGCGTCGTCACGCGGGATCGAGACCGGCTCGACCGCGGCCATCGCGACCGCGTCGCCCTCGGTCTCGGGGGGGGCAGGCGTCTCGGCGACCGGGGTGGGGTCTGGCGTGGGGACGACGGGCGCGGGCTGGGGCGCCGGGGCGACGATCGCGGGCGCCGGGGCGACGGCCACCGGGGCCGGGGCCGGAGCAGGCTTCGGTGCGACGACCACGGGAGCCGGTGCGGGCTTGGGTGCGATGGGCGCCGGCTTCGGGGCGACGGGGGCGGGCTTCGGGGCTACGGCCACAGGAGCGGGCGCCGGGGCCGGCGCGACGACCACCGGAGCGGGCGCGGGCGCCGGCTGGGTGGCGTCTGCGACCGGAGCCGGGGCCGGGGCGGGGACGACGGGCGGCGTCTCGCCGCGCTCGATCGCCTTGAAGTACTCGCGGCGACGCGCCTCTTCCTCGTCGGCCGTCGGCTTGGCGCCGGTGTCGCGGGCCGCCTTCGTGACCTCGGGCGGCTGCGGGAGGGTCGCGTCGGGCTCCGGGGTGGGCTCGGAGCAGCGACAGGCCGACAGCCCGGTCACCAACACGAGGACGACGAGGACGCGCAGGGACAGGTCAGCGGCCATCTTCGGGGGCCTCCTCGTCGCGCTTGCGCGGCGGCGGCTTCTCTTCTTCTTCGGGCGGGAGTCCGGCCTGGTCGGGCGAAAGGCTCCGGCGGAACCAGGTGATGTCCGTGTCGACCTCGAGATCGCCCTCGGGGAGCGGCTCCAGCCCGATCGTGAGCTGGTTCTTCCCACCCCGGACGCGGTAGCGCGCCAGTCGCGTCGCGTAGCCCGGCGCCGAGATCGTGAACTCGACCACCTGGCCTCGCTTGAAGGGGAGCTCCATCCCGTCGTAAGCGTAGAGGTAGCGCGCCTGCCACACCCCGGTCTCGGCGTCTACGCGGCGACGCCCCTCGGTGTCGGGCACGCGGACCCACGCGCTGGGGAGCGCACGGCCCACCTCGTCGAGCACCTGCACGGTGACGAGGACGCCGTCGTCGTCACGGCGCCCCTGCGCCTCGGCGTCGCCGACGAGGAGCAGCGCTATCGATGCAGTTCCCAACCAGCGCGCGAACACGAGGCCTCCCGGGAGGACGGAGTCAATCCAAGCTGACGACAATCACCGACCCCCAATCGAAGAATCCGTTCCACAGGGTAGCAGGCGAGGCACGACCGGAACGGGTATAACCGCCCTCGCGACAGTCACGGGAGAGCCTACATGAAGTGCGTCTACGGAGTGCTCCTCGTTCCGCTGGTCCTGCCCGCCGTGGGCGGTTGCGGGGGAGCGCGCAGTCGGGCGGCGGGGCCGGTGCGTCCCGAGGTGGCGATCCCCACGGAGTGGTCGGGGGTGTCCTTCGACGAGGAGGTCGGCCTGCTCGACACCTCGTTCGAGCCAGCGTCCAACGCCGGGGAGGACTGCGGCAACGTCTACGCGCTCGAGCCGGTAGCGATGCAGGGGGCGCTCACCGACGCGCAGATCACCTGTCTCGATCACGCGCTGAGGCTCTCGTCGCGCCAGACCACGAAGGACACGATCTCGCGCGTGCTGATGGCGGACGCGTGGGCGAAGGGCGACAAGCACCGCTGGGAGGGGGCCGCCCGACGCCACCTGCAAGAGATCGACCAGTCCGATCCCGATCTCGCCTACGTGTTTGCCATCCACCTGTCCAAGAAGGACGTCGGCTCGGCGTTCGAGGCGATCCGCTACGCCGACCTCGCGCTCGAGAAGTCCGATCAATGGGGGCCGGAGCATCACGCCGAGCGGGTCAACACGATCTACAAGCTGCGCGCGCTCGAGGCGCAGTCGCTGTGGCACTACTACGAGGACGAGATGCTCGCGGATCGCAGCCCCGAGGTCCTCGAACAGGTCGATCGGTGGCGTGCGGCGGCGAAGTCGATGTCACGCGAGTGGCTCGAGTTCGCGTATGCCGCGGGCGCCGACGTGGTCATCCCGTACGAGGTCTGCGTCTCGGCCGCGGGGTCGCTGGGCTACTGCGACATCGGCTTCGGCAGCGCGTCCGACGCCGAATAGCCGGGGCCGGAAAGAGAACGCGGGCCCTCGGACGATGCCGAGGACCCGCGTAGGGGTGGTGGAGCTGATGGGGCTCGAACCCACGACCTCCAGAATGCCATTCTGGCGCTCTCCCAGTTGAGCTACAGCCCCCCGAAAGCCTCGCGCTCATAATGAGCGCGTCGACGCGCCGCAAGGCGGATCTCAGTCCTCGTCGGCCTCGATGCGTGCCTGGAGCGCGCCGATGCGGGCGTCGATCTCGTCGATGCGCGCGATGGCCTTGCGCAGCGCGGGGTGATCGAGCTCGCCTGCGGCGACCAGGTGGTAGGCGGTCTTGCCGAGGCGCATCCAGAAGTGCTCGCGATCCTTGTCGAGCTGGCGGACCTCGAGGCGCAGGCGGCTGCGCCGGGCCGCGCGGCCGATCTCGCGGCGCCCCCCGAACAAGAAGCGACCGACGAACGTGCTGATCGCCTCGCCGAGCGGGGGGCTGGCGGTCCCGGGGGGGTCCGAGGGATCCTGATTCGACATCGCGCCTCCAAGGGGCCGTCGCTATCGCGGGCCCGGTGGACCTTCCAGCTGGGGCGTGCCCGGAGCGGGACTCGAACCCGCACGCCCTGAAGGGCAGGGGGTTTTAAGCCCCCCGTGCCTACCGATTACACCATCCGGGCCGCCCGGCCGGGTATCACGGCGCGGCCGCCGCGACCTCGCGAACGGTCGTAGCCAACTGTTGGCGGGACACGGCGGTGTTCCACTCGGCGACGCGCCGACCGTCCGGTGCGAGCACGATCGTGTACGGGATCGCGAACGGCCAGCCGCTGACCGCCTCGGCGACGCCCTGCGCGGGATCCTTCGCGTCGAGCTGCACGACCTGCACGCCGCGGATCTCGTGGCGAGCGACGAACGGCACGACGTGGGTGCGCGTCAGCGTCGGGTAGTCGAGGTTCACCAACACGACGTCCACGTGCTGGTGGTCGCGCGCGAACGCGACCAGCTCGGGGATCTCCTCGACGCACGGCCCGCACCACGTCGCCCAGAAGTTCACGATCTTCGTGCGCCCGTCCGTCCGACCGGCGATCCCCTCGAGCGCCTCGCTGTCGATCAGCACGACCTCGGCGAGCGGTGGGGGCGCCGGAGGCGCCTCGGGCGACGCGCCGGCGCACGCGGCGGCGACGACGAAGACGGCGATGGGGTGGCGCGCGCGGCTATGGATCATCGACACTCCGGTTCCTTCCCGAGACCCCTGGAGGCATAGCTTGGTTCCGATCGGCCGGTCGACCGTCCTGGCGTGCGCCGTGGTGCTCGTCGTGGGGTGCCTCCGTGGCGAGCGACGGCTCGAGGAGGGCTTCCAGGCGGCGCTCGCGCGTGCGGACGCCGCCTGGGAGGCCCGCGACGTCGAGGGCTTCGAGGCGGTCGCGACGGCCCTGGATGCTGCCGACGCGCTGATCCCTGGACGACCCGAGGCGTCGTGGCGCCGCGCGCGGCTCTCGGTCGGCGCAGGGATCGCCGAGGAGGACGAGGTGGAGGCGATGCGTCACTTCGCGACGGCGCGGGTGGCGGGGTTGGACTGCCTGGCGCGCGCCGGGGCGGTCGAGGCGACCGCCCGAGAGCGGTTCGCCACGGTCGTCGCGATCCCCCCCTCCGCGCGGCCCTGCGTGGACTGGACCGCGCTCGCCTGGTCGCAGTGGATCACGCTGTTCGGGGGGGGCGGCGCGGCCGTCGACCTCGAGCGCGTCGACCAGCTCATCGCGTGGGCCGCGGACGGGCAGATCGGCGCGCGGGGGCCCCACGCCGGGATCGCGCTGTGGGCCGAGGGGCTGCTCTTCGCGGCGCGGCCCGAGGTGGAGGGGCGGGATCTCGCACGCGCCGGGCGGGCGCTCACCGAGGCGAGCGCGCAGCGTCCCCGAGAGCTGTCGATCCGCGCGGACCTCGTGCTCCGGGTGGCGCAGCCGACCGACGATCAGGAGACGATCGCGACGCAGGTGCGCCGGGTGACCAGCCTGCAGGCCGCCACACCAGAAGACAGACGTGCGCAGGCACGCCTGGCGCCGCTGGTGCGGACGTCGGACTGAAGATCGGGCCCGCGGCATGACGTGCCGCGGGCGGGCGCGATCTAGGCCTGGCCCGGACGGGACTTGGTGCGAGCGGCGCGACGCGCTGCCCGACGAGTCGCCTTGCGACGGCGCTTCTCGGCGAGGCGCTGCTTCAGGCGACGCTTCTCACCTGGCTTCAGGTAGAAGCTGTTCTTCTTGATGTCCTTGCGGATGCCTTCCCGCTCCACCTTGCGACGGAAGCGACGGAGGGCCTTTTCGAAGGGCTCGTTCTCACGGACGGTGACGAGGATCAAGACGACTGCTCCTTGAGACGTGATTCGCGGTGGATGGACGCTGCGCGCCACGCCGAAGAGCCGTCGGCCGTCACCCCCGCAGTGGAACCGGCGCCTCTTAGCCACCTGTGGCTGGGCGCGCCAGTGCTCATGGGCTCAAACGTACCACGAGGCGCCGCGACGCGCGCGCCGCGGCCGTCAGGAATCCGTCGCGCTCCTAGAACATCACACCCAGCGCCGCTCCGCCGTAGATCATCGTGTGGAGGCCGCCCTCGATGCGCAGCATGATCCGGTCGGCGAAGTTGAAGCGGAGCCCGGCGTTGATGTCGACCATCGGGAGCACCTTCGGGATGTCCTTGTAGTCGTCGAAGTCATCCCCGTCGTTGTACCGGACGAAGCCGGGGCGGCCGCCGAGCGGGGTCCACCGCTCGAGGTCGCCCAGGATGATGCCGACGCCGAGGCCACCGCCCACCAGGAAGGACAGCCCGAACGCGCCGTTGGTCTGGGCCGTGCGGACGAAGTGCGCCTCGTAGGCGTAGTTCGCGCCGAAGGTGACCATCCCGAGGTTGGGGGTCGGACGGAGGAACTCACCGTCCAGGTGATCGGGCGGCTCCTCCTTGTCGTCCCAGTAGCCTTCCTTCAGCGTCGACTCGATCCACTCGACGTAGAAGATGCCGTTCGCGTTCTGGTTCTTGATCACGAACTCGAGGCCGAGCGCGTAGCCATTGATGCGGGGCGCCGAGCGCGTCGCGTCCGCCCAGCCCGCGTCGCCCTCGTTGTAGTACCAGATGTCGAGGATCGAGCGCGGTACGAACACGTAGCGGCCCCGGAAGTTCACCTCCATGTCGAACTTGCGCCCGCTGGCCGTGCCGTAGGGGTTCGCGTCATCGTCGGACTGCGCGAGCTGCATCGTGGGGATCCACGACGGATCCAGCCGCGGCGCGTCGGCCAGCGCGAGCGAGGGGAGCAGGGTGACGAGGGCGAGCGCGGCGCGGTACATGATGGAGACTCCTGGGGCCGTGCCCCGACCGATGGCGAGAGCATGGCAGACCTTTCCGCGCGCTTCTACCCCCGGCCGCGTCACGGCACCAACACGCGACGGTCGTATCTTCGCGGTTGTCCGCGGCAAACGCGCGTCACGTGCACGATTCTGGCGGCGCGATGAAGGATCTCGAGCGCGCGCTCGCAGAGGGGCCAGCACCGTTGTGGCTGGTGTTCGGCGACGCGCGGCCGCTGGTGGACCAGGCGGTCGACACGATCACCGAAGCGGTGCTCCGGCGAGTCGGGCTGCCCGCGTTCAACCACAGCGTGGTGCGCGCGACGGAGTCGGGCGCGAGCCAGGCCTTGGCGACCGCGCGCACGCTCCCGATGATGGCCGAGCGCCGCCTCGTCGTCGTCCGCGAGCTCGCGCAGGCTTCCGACGAGCTGCTCGAGGCGGTGGTCGACTACGCGGGGCAGCCCTCCGAGACGACGGTGTTCGTGCTCACCGGGGACGGCTTCCCCAAGGTGCGCAAGGGGGGGAAGAACTGGTCTGCGCGCGTTCAGAACGCGTTCAAGAAGCAGGGCCGGGTGCTCAAGCTGGACACGCAGGGGGTCCCGCTGGTCCGCTTCGCGCAGGACGAGGCGGCTCGTCAGGGCAAGCGCCTCGACGCGCGCGACGCCGAGCTGCTGGTCGAGCTGGTCGGTCAGGATCTCGGCCGCCTCCAGCAGGAGGTCACCAAGGTCGCGCTCTATGTCGGTGAGCGGGAGGAGATCGGCGCGGACGATCTGCTCGCCGCGTGCTCGATGGTCGCGGTCTCGGTCGTGTGGGACCTCACCGCGGGCATCGCGAGCCGCGACCCCGACAAGGCGCTGGCGGCCCTGCATCGCCAGCTCGAGGAGGGGGAGGACCCGCGGAAGATCCTCGGGATGGTGGTGTGGCAGCTGCGGAAGCTGCTCATGGCGACCGAGCAGCTCCGGCTCGGCAATCGCCCGACGGGCCTGCCCGGCGACCAGATCCGCCTGCTGCAGGTAGCCATCGATTCAGGGCGCGCCCGCGGGGCCGCCGAGGTGATGGGGCGCGTCGCCGAGGCCAATCGCCACATGAACGAGCATCGGGCAGGTGACCGTCGGATCCTCGAGCGGCTGATCCTGGAGCTGTGTCAGGGCTGACCGACGCAGAAACGCAACGAGCCGAGGGAGCCCCGCGGGGCCGCCTCGGCTCGAAGCCGCACACGAGCTGGATCAGCGCGTGGCGATCTTCTTCACGGCCTTGTTGAGCCGCGAGATGCGCCGCGCCGCCTGGTTGCGGTGGATCACACCCTTGCCGGCGAGGCGGTGGATGAGGCTCTGCGCGGTCTTGAGCTCGGCCTGGGCCGTGTCGACCTGACCCCCTTCGACGGCGCTGCGCACCTTCTTGATCTGGTTGCGCATACGGGAGCGGTTGGCGCGGTTGAGCTGCCGGCGCTTCTCGTTCTGCTTGATGCGCTTGATGGCGTCCTTGTGATGAGCCACTGTCGATTCTCCGGGAAGCGGTTTGCCGGCCCGTCAGGGGCCAAGGCAGTCGGGTTCGCGTGGCGCGGCAGTTAACGCGAGGGGTGTGGGTGTCAAGGGCCGCGCGCGGCGACCGATGCCCGCGGCGCGCCATGCGTTATGAGTGCGGGCGGCCTCGTCGGGCCCGTCCCTCGGAGGCAGCTTGGACCGGAAGGCCCGCACCCGCAACTTCGCGATCATCGCCCACATCGACCACGGGAAGTCGACGCTGGCCGACCGCATCCTGCAGCTCACCGGGGCCGTGGCCGATCGCGACATGAAGGAGCAGCTCCTCGACTCGATGGACATCGAGCGCGAGCGCGGCATCACGATCAAGGCGCAGACCGCCACGCTCTCGTGGAAGTCGTCGGATGGCGAGACGTACACGCTCAACCTCATCGACACGCCCGGGCACGTCGACTTCACCTACGAGGTGAGCCGCTCGCTCCAGGCGTGCGAGGGCGCTCTGCTCGTCGTCGACGCCGCGCAGGGCGTCGAGGCGCAGACGCTCGCGAACGTCTACCTGGCGCTCGAGGCCGACCTCGAGATCATCCCGGTGATCAACAAGATCGACCTCCCCGGCGCGGAGCCCGAGCGCGTCGCGCAAGAGATCGAGGACGTGATCGGGCTCGACACGTCCGATGCGCTCCTGTGCTCGGCCAAGACGGGCCTCGGCGTGGAGGACGTGATCGAGGCCATCATCCGGCGCGTTCCGCCGCCCGAGGGCGATCTCGACAAGCCGCTCCGCGCGCTGATCGTCGACTCCTGGTTCGACAACTACGTCGGCGTCGTGGTGCTCGTCCGCGTGATCGACGGTCGCGTCACCCTGCGCGACAAGATCAAGCTGATGGCCACGGGCGCCGTCCACGACGTGCAGAAGCTCGGGGTGTTCACCCCCGCGGCGCTGAGCCGCGACGTGCTCGAGGCGGGCGACGTCGGGTTCATCATCGCGTCGGTCAAGGAGATCCGCGACGCGAAGGTCGGCGACACGGTGACGCTCGCGCTGCACGGCGCGACGCAGGCGCTGCCGGGGTTCAAGGAGGTGAAGCCGATGGTCTACTCGGGCATCTTCCCGGTGGAGACCAAGGACTACACGAACCTTCGCGACGCGCTCGAGAAGCTGCAGCTCAACGACTCGGCGATCTCGGTCGAGCCCGAGAACTCCGATGCGCTCGGGCTGGGCTACCGGGTCGGCTTCCTCGGGCTGCTGCACATGGAGATCGTGCAGGAGCGACTCGAGCGCGAGTATGACCTGGACCTGATCAGCACCGCCCCGTCGGTGGTCTACAAGATCGAGCGCAAGGACGGGAAGGAGATCGACATCCGCAGCCCGAGTCAGCTCCCGCCGCTGATCGAGATCTCGGCGATCAAGGAGCCGATCTCGCGCCTGACCATCCACTGCCCCGAGGTCCACGTCGGCGCGGTGCTCAAGCTGTGCGAAGAGCGGCGCGGCACGCAGGTCAGCTTCGAGTTCTCGTCGACCGGCCGCGTGGTGCTCAAGTACGACATCCCCTACGGCGAGGTCGTGTTCGACTTCTTCGACAAGCTCAAGAGCGTCAGCCGTGGGTATGCGTCGATGGACTACGAGATCCTCGGCTGGCGAGCCGACGATCTGGTGAAGGTCGACATGCTCGTCAATGGCGAGGTCGTCGACGCGCTCTCGCTGATCTGCCACCGCGAGCAGTCGCACTACAAGGGCAGCGAGATGGCGCGCAAGCTCAAGGAGTTCATCCCGCGCCAGATGTTCGACGTGGCCGTGCAGGCGGCGATCGGCGGCAAGATCGTCGCGCGCACGACGGTCAAGGCGTTCCGCAAGGACGTCACCGCGAAGTGCTACGGCGGTGACATCAGCCGCAAGCGCAAGCTGCTCGAGAAGCAGAAGAAGGGCAAGAAGCGCATGAAGTCGGTCGGTTCGGTCGAGATCCCGCAAGAGGCGTTCCACGCCGTGCTCAAGATCGGGCAGGACTGAGTTGGGCGCAGAGGACGGCGTCGTCCGCGAGCCGGCCGAGAGCCGGTGGTGGTTCCGTGTGGTCTCGGCGGGCGCGTTCGTCGCCCTCGTGACCCCCCTGGTCGCGGTGCTCGTGCTCGTAGGTCCGTTCCTCCGCGACGACCGGCGCCTCGATCACGTCGTGCGCGCGGTCGCGCTGGACTGGCGCGACTTCGGTCGCGACGCGGCGGTCACGCGGCTGCAGTACGAGCTCGACCGGCAGCGGATCGGCGCGCAGGTCACCGACGATCACTGCGCGCTGACCACGCTGGAGCATGGCGCGCGCGAGGTGCGCTGCGCTTGGGTGGCCGAGGTGCGGGCGTTCGGGCGGGTCGTCCCGCTCACCTTCGAGTCGCTCGCGCACCTCACCGCGGAGGGCGATCTCCGGTAGCGTCGGGCGGGTGCCGTGCTCCGAACCGGCCAAGGAGCGCGCTGCGCCCGCAGGTGCCTAGCGCGGGTCGGGCGCGCCTTCGAGCGATCCGTCCTCGAGGTCGAAGGGGCCCTCCTGGCGCCGAACGCAGAACGGACCGACGGCATAGGTGAGCTCGGTCTCCGTGAGGTGCACCTCGGCGAACGGGCTCGACGTCTCGGCGTTCACGAGCCAGGTCCCGTCTCCGTCGTCGACGACGACGTAGGCACGGGGGTCCTCGGGGGGCACGTACAGGTCGTTGAGCGCGCAGGTGCTCTGGGCCGGATCCCAGTGTCGCTCGAGGTCGAAGGTCGGCTCGGGGGGCGCCCAGGACCCCTCGACCGCGTACTCGTGCCAGCAGTCCTCGCCGCCCTCGTCCACCCACGCCTGGTTCACGAAGTAGACGATCTGATCCCGGCCGCGCACGACGAAGTCGAGGTAGACGTCCCACGCGCCGACGTACCAGGCGGTGGCGCCCGGATCGCCCTCACAATCGAGGGCCGGCCCGTCGAGGTCGTCGCGGATCAGGCTCGGTGCCCCGATCAGGTTCGCTTCGTGCTGCGCTGGGGTGATCCACGGCGCGCATGCGGTCAGCGCGGCCAACACGAGCGGCATCAGGGGGCGGCGGTGCGAGCCGTTGGGCATGAAGGCGTCCTCGGTGCGCGCACAGCCTAGCGCGCGCGGCCTCGGTAAGGCGAGCGTAGCGCGCCGGCGGCGTGGGTGGTCGGCAGAGTCCTCGGTTGGTGATAGACCGAGCGTTGCGGAGCCGAGGGGCTCCGACGACCGCGTCCCGCGAGGCGCCGCACGGGCGCCTAGCCGCTGCATTGCGCGGTCGATCCTCGCCGACGGAGAACTCGATGACCCGAAACCCGATCACCCCCCAGGGCTACGACCTGCTCTTCCTGGACCTGAAGCGCCACAAGGAGGTCTTGCGGCCGAAGGTCGTTCGAGACATCGAGGAGGCGCGGGCTCACGGGGACATCAGCGAGAACTCCGAGTACGAGGACGCCAAGGAGCGTCAGTCGCACATCGAGGGGCGCATCCAGATGCTCGAGTCCGCCCTCGCGCGCGCCGACATCATCGACGTCACCAAGCTCCCGGTCACCGATCGTGTGGTGTTCGGCACCACGGTGGTGCTCGAGAACGTCGACTCGGGTGAGGCCCGCACGTGGCGCATCGTCGGTGAGGGCGAGGCAGACGTGGCCAGCGGTACGATCAGCTGGAAGTCGCCTCTCGCCAAGGCGCTGATCGGACGCAGCGCCGGTGAGGAGGCGGTCGTGCCCGCGCCGGGCGGCCAGCAGGTGTGGGAGATCGTCGAGGTCCGCTACATCTGATCCTGGAGCGTCGATGTCGCGCGAGACCGAGTCCCCCAGCGAGACTGTCCCGGACGTAGAAGTCGAGCTCTCCGGCGGAGAAGCCCTGCCGCTCGTGGCGCTCGATCGCGCGATCGGGCCGCTGCGTCGCACCGCGGCGTATGCAGTGCGCAGGCCGAACGACGGTGTGCGCTACCTCGAGGTGAACGGGAGCCGTTGGATCGGGGCCGCACTCCACCTCGACCTCCCGAGCCCGATTCGGGACGCGCTCGCGGCGATCGGCGGGCGCCTCGTGGGCTTCGACCACGCCTCGGGCGCGGACCGCAAGGAGCGGCTCCGGCAGATCCATCAGCAGATCACGCGGCTGGACGCGGTGCTCGGGCTGCCGCTGCACGCCCCGATCCGACGACATGCCAAGGCGCGCCGCGAAGAACCCGCGAGCGAGCCGGTCGACGAGGTGAAGAAGGCGCCACCGCGCTCCGGTCGCGGGCGCAAGGACCGTGGGCGCGGCAAGGAGCGCGACGAGGGGGCCGCGGCGTACGACGCCGCGAGCGAGGTCGAGGCGACCCCCTCTGCGGGGCGCGGCCACCGGCTCGGCGATCCAGCCCTCACCGGACGCCCGCTCTCGGAGCTCGGATGCGATCCGAGCTTCGTGGCGAAGCTTGCAGCGCACGGGATCCACACGCTCGTCGACCTGCTGTGGACACCGCCCGTCGACGAAGAGGTGCTGCGCCCGCTCCACGGAGCCGGACGACCGATCCCGGCGGGCCGCGCCGCGGTCGGAGGACGCGTCCGCTCCCGCGCGACCGTGCTCGGGCCGGACGGTTCGCGGCGGGCGCGGTTCTCGATTCAGGGCGCGGGGCCTCTCGACATCCTCTGCGCATCCCCGACGCCGGCCTGGCTCGCCCAGCGTCTCACGCCCGGCACGCGCGTCGTGTTCGTCGGACGCTACGTCCCCGGCGAGCCCGACGGAGAGGAGGTGGAGCGCGGTGGTGTGCTTCACGACGCCGAGTGGGTGTTCGCGGACGGCCATCACGCAGCCCACCTGGCGCGCTACGGCCTCGATGGCGTGCCCGACAGCGCCATTCGCGCCGAGATCCTCCGCCTGGCGCCCCTGCTCGACGGGCTGCGTGATCCGCTCGCGGTGGCGCGCGCGGCAGCGCTTGGGCTCCCGTCGCTCGCCGACGCGCTCCGCCTCGCGCACCAGACGGTCTCGGCGAACCCCGAGGCGCGCAAGCGGCTCGCCCTCGACGAGTGCGTCACCGCGTTCCTCGGTCTGGCGCCGCGCGGAGAGCTCCGGCAGCGCGGCATCGCGCACCCGATCGGCCATGGCCTTGTCGCGCGGCTGGGCCGGGTCTATGAGCATCAGCTCTCCGACCCGTCGCAGGCGGCCCTCGAGGCGATCAAGCGCGACCTGCGCTCGTCGTTGCCGATGGTGCGCCTGCTCACGGGCGAGATCGCCACCGGGCCGTGCTCGGTGGCGCTGCTCACGGCGGTGCTGGTCGCCGAGAGCAAGAGCCAGGTGTTGTCGATCGCCACGGACCGCGCCACGGCGGAGGCCAGGTTCCTGTTCGCCGAGCCCTACCTGCGCGAGGTGGGCCTCGTCGCGCGGCTGCTCGACGACGCGCCGTCCAAGGCTCAGCGCGACGCGCTGCGCCGGGGCGAGGTGCACATCGCGTTCGCGACCGCGGCCGCCCTCGGCGCCGAGCTGGAGTTCCGCCGACTCGGGCTCGTGATCGCCGAAGAGGACACCACGCCGCGCGCGGCCCTGACCGAGCTACAGCGCTGGCGAACCCCGCGACCCGACCTGCTGGTCGTCGCCTCGGCGCCCGTCCCCACGGTGGCATTTCTGCGCTCGTACGCCGATCACACCCTCACCGAGGTCGTGGGGGCGCTCGAGGGCGAGCAGGGCGCCGAGGTGCTCGGGGCGGCCGAGCGCATGTCGGCCTACCAGAAGGCGGCGGCCCAGGTCGCCGCGGGCGCGCAGGCGTGGGTGGTGTTCCCGATGGTGCGCGGGCACGACGCGCTCGATGCGCGCGAGGTCGCGCGGCTCCGTGCCACGCTCGCCGAGCAGGTGTTCCCGGGCGCGCGGATCGGCGTGTTCCATGGCGCGATGAGCCGAGAGGATCGCCTGCGGACCTACGAGGACTTCGTGCATCGTCGCTACGACGTGCTCGTCGCGACCAGCATCTTCGAGGAGGGGCTGCCGGTACCGGGCGGTACGGTCGCGGTGATCGAGCAGGCCGACAAGCTGACGCTGCGCCGCGCTGCGCGCATCCGCGGGCACCTCGCGCGGGGCGACGCGGGAGCGCGGGCGTACTTCATCCTCGCCGACGACGCGGACGAGGCGAGCGCCGAGCGCCTGCGCGTCGCGTGCGCGGCGCCCGCCTATGCGCCGGTGGCGGTCGAGGACGTGAGCGACGTGGTCTGGCCCGAGGACGGCCCGTCGATGCCCAACCTGCGGTGGACGCGCCCGGCGCGCGATCGGGCGATCGTGATGGCCGCCCAGGCGCTCGTGGCCGACCTGATCGCCGAGGATCCGGCGCTCCGGTCGGGTCCGGCGAGCGAGCTCGCGCAGGGTGGGCGTGCGCTGTGGACGCGGCTGTTCGACGGCCCCGATCCGATCCCTGCGCTCGCGCCCGAGGCGAACAGCGGTCGGCGCCGCCGCCGCCGGCGGAAGCGCAAGTGAGGTTCGTGACGCGGTCGGAGATCCCGCTGCCAGGGCAGGCGATCCGGGCGACCCTGAACGATCTCGAAGGTTGGTCGCGGTGGGTCCCTGGCTGTCTCGCGGCGCAGGTCGAGCCACAGCCCGACGGTGGGCGCGACATCACCCTCCGGCTCCGTGCGCCGCGCCTGCTCACGCTGCGCATCGCGGTTCGGGAGGAGGCAGACGGCCTGTCCTACCAGATGGTGGAGGGCGACGCGATCACGGCCTCGGGCGTGATCCGCGTGTTCGAGACCGACGCGGGCGGGTGCGACGTCTCGTGGGAGCAGGAGCTGTTGTTCCCCGTCTCGGTGCCTCGCCCGCTGTTGCGCGAGCTTCAGGACGAGACCGCGCCGCGCTGGCTCGCCGCGCTGGCTCGGGCGGCGACCGGCCGTACGTGAGGGTGCTCGTCACCGGCGGTGTGGGGTTCATCGGCTCCCACCTCGTCGAGGCGCTGCGGGCGCGGGGCGACGACGTGGTGGTGCTCGACCGGTGCGACGCGGGCAGGGCGGCGCGGCCCGGGGTGCGGTGGCTCGTCGGGGATCTCCGCGACGGGTCGGCGCTGGACGCTGCGCTCGACGGTGTGGAGGCCGTGGTGCATCTCGCGGCCCGACCCGGTGTGCGCGAGAGCTTCGCGGATCCCGCCGGGGTGCGTGCTGACAACGTGGAGGCGACGGCGAGGCTGCTCGAGCGACTCGCCGGACACCGCGGCGCGCGCCTGGTGTTCGCAGGCTCGTCCAGCGTGTACGGCGCGCGTGCGGCGGGCAGCTTCGGCGAGGATGACGTGCCGCTGCGTCCGATCAGTCCGTATGGACAGTCGAAGCTCGACGCGGAGCGGCTCGTCGCCGACGCCGCGCGCTCGGGGCTCGCGGCGACCACGCTCCGGTTGTTCACCGTCTACGGGCCAGGACAGCGCCCGGAGATGGCGATCGCACGCTTCGTCCGGCTCGGGCTCGCCGACCAGCCCGTGACCGTGTTTGGCGACGGGGACATGACGCGCGACTTCACCTACGTGTCCGATGCCGTGGATGCCCTGGTGCGCGCGCTCGACCGCGCAGAGGGCCATCAGGTGTACAACGTCGGGGCCGGCGCACCGGTGACCTTGCGCGCACTGGTGGAGCAGGTGTCCCTCGCGCTCGGGCGCCCGCTGCGCGTGGTGCATCGCCCGACGCCCGACGGGGATGTGCCGCGCACGCACGCCGACAGCTCGCGGATCGGAGCGCGACTTGGCTGGCGACCGCGGGTCACGCTCGCCGAGGGCCTCGCGCGCTACGTCGCCTGGGTGCGCGCCGCCGCCTGATCGGTCAGCAGCGCGCGCGCCGGAAACACGCGCTCTGCGAAGAAGCGCTCGATGCGCAGGTTGATCGACTCGGGGTGCTCGACGATCGCCGCGTGACTGCCCTCCGCGACGATGAACAGCTCTGCGCCGGGGATCAGGCTCGCCATCTCGAGCGAGCGGTGCAGCGGCGTGAACAGATCCTTCTCGCCGGCGAACACGAGCACCGGGACGGTCAGCGTCGGGAGCAGCTCGGTCAGGTCGTGATCCGCCATCAGCTCGACCATGCGGAGAAACACCTGCGGGTCCATGTGCACGAGGTGCTCCATGTACGCGTCGATGTCGTGGCGCGAAGCGTAGTAGCGGTCGACCAGCTGGGTGTTCTTCGCGATCGCGTAGGCGAGGGGATTCGCGTAGAGCGGGTGCAGCAGCCGACCGCCCGTCTTGCCCGCGAGCGAAGCGATCCGGTTGACCAGGTCGAACACCCGCCGACTGTGCGGGAAGTCCATGAAGGTGTCCATCGGGCGCGCGAACGTGCCGAACATCGGCACGAGCGCGCGGACGCGCTCGGGGCGGTGCGCGGCGAACTCGAGGATCACCTGGCAGCCCATGGAGTGGCCCAGGAACACCGCGGGCTCGTGCACGCCGATCGCGTCGAGCACCGTCTCGAGGTCGCGCGCGTTGCGCTCCATCGACAGGTCGGCCGCGCGAGGATCGTGGGGTGTACCGGACTTTCCGTGACCCCGGTAGTCCCACAGCACCACCTGGTACCGATCGCGAAAGTGACGGGCCACATACTTCCAGAAGAACGTGGACACGCCGACACCGTTGCAGCACACCAGGGCCGGGCCTTCCCCGACGGTGCGCCAGTACAGCTGGATACCGTCGTTCGCGCGCGCGAAGCCGCTCTTCACGTCAGCCATGGTCCGAACTCCCTCCCACGGCGACAGGGTAACATCGGATCGCGCGGGCTTCGTGTCCGCCGCATCGCGCTCCCCGGAAGCAGAAGAGCCTGCGGGTCTCTCGACCCGCAGGCTCTCAGGTGGTGGAGGATAGGGGACTTGAACCCCTGACCTCAGCAGTGCGAACGCTGCGCTCTCCCAACTGAGCTAATCCCCCATCGGCACCACGCCGGTAACCGCACGCCCGGGGGACCGTCAAGGACTGGGGATCGCCTGACGAGGCGAACTCCGATCAATCGAGGCCGCGATCGGCGAGATCGTCCTCGTCGAGCCCGAGATAGTGGCCTACTTCGTGGAACACGGTGACCCGCAGCTCCTGGATCAGGTGCTCGCGATCGAAGGCGAGCCGCTGCAGGTTGCGCCGGAACAGGACGATCGCGGACGGGAGGTGGCTCCACGGGTTGTCCATCGAGCGCTCGGCGAGCGAGTAGCCGCTGAAGTACCCGAGGATCTCGCCCGGAGCCGCTGGGGGCTCGAAGTCGAAGCACACGTCCTCTTCCGGGACCTCCTCGAGCAGGATCGGCACCTGGGAGAGGTAGGCGCGGATCGACGGGTGCATCTCGCGCAGCGACTCCTCGACGACCGCCTCGACCAGCGCGTCCGGGAGCTCGACCGGGAGCGGGTAGAGATCGGGGTCGAGCCGGGCGGCACGGTGGTAGTCGCGGGCGGCGCCTCGGTAGTCCTCGCGTCGCTCCCGCAGCATCGCGCGCCAGTAGTAGGCCTCGGCGCAGTCGGGATCGAGGCGGATCGCGCGCAGCAGGCAGCTCCGCGACGCCTCGAACTCGAGGTGGTCGAAGTGGATGGTGCCCAGCGCGGCCCACGAAGACGCGTGCTCGGGGGTGAGCTGGAGCACCCGACGGTAACGCTGCTCGGCCTCGTCCAGATCACGCAGATCCCGATAGGCCTCGGCGGTGAGGAACAGCGCGCCGGGGTGCTCGGGCGCGGTCGACAGCACCTGATCGCACAAGGCGAGGGCCGCGCCAGGATCGCCCTGGTCCAGCGCGTCCTCGGCCAGGTCGAGCAGGTCGTCGAGATCTTGGTTGGCCTGGGGTCCCGCCGTCATGGAGCGCCCTCCGCGACCTCGTAATCGTAACGCACGGTGGCGTAGTCTCCATCCACGACCGGCGGGAGTCGCACCGCAGCGGCCTGGCGAAGCAGACATTCCAGCACGTCCTGGGTCTCTGCTCCTGTGCCCTCTACTTCGGCACCGACCGCGACGCCGGTGCGATCGACGAAGATGCGCACGCTCCCGGCGAGCGGTGGTGGCGCGCCGCTGCTGCGGACGCATGCGTCCATCGCGGCCATGCGGGGCGGCATCACCGTCATCAGGGCATCTTCGGACACCGTGCCCTGCACCTGATCGTCGCTGGGGCGGAACGACAGGCTCGCGCTTCGTGTGAGCTCGACCGTGAACACACCGCCGTGGTGCACGGAGAGGTCGACCTCGCGCGCCCAGGTCTCGAAGTTGGGGTGGAGCACGGTCAGGGTGACGGGGCTCGAGGGGGCCTCACGGACGACCACGCGGGGCCCGCCGCCGAGGCTCACGCCGTCGATCAGCACTTCCTCGGCGGTGGGGTCGAGGGAGAGGGTCACGGAGCGATCGGGTGGCTCGAACCATCCGAGCGAGCTCGCAGCGGCGAGTGCGCCCGCGAGCACCCCGCCGGCGGCCAGCGTACCGGCGAGCGCCGGCAGCACCGGGAAGCTGCGACGCACCTCGAACACGAGGCTGGCGCGGTCGCCCTGATCGGTCTGCACCGTGACCACGGCGGTGGCCGAGCGTCGCGGGAGGTCACCGGGCTCGACGCGCACCGTGATCACCTGGTCGCGCTGGCCTGCCGGGAGCCGGGCCGGCTGCGCCTGGAGCCACGGCTCGTCGGTGCTGACGACGGCCTCGAGGCCCTCGGCGATGCGCACCGGCAACGTGGCTTCGAAGGCGGACTTGCTCAGCCGAACCTGCCGGACCCGTGGCCCGGCGAACTCGATGCGCCCCCGACCCGGCGAGACCGTGGGGGCCGGCGTGCCCTTCGAGATGACGTCGTTCGGACCCTGCGCGCGCGACTTCACCGGTGGAGCGGTGGGCGCGAGGCGCAGCGAGTCGAGGAACGGGTCGTCGTCGGAGCGCCGGCTGGCAGGGGGGCCGGTCTGCTTGAGCGACAGGTCGTAGGTCTCGCGCGAGGTGTTGTCCGAGAGCACCTGCCAGGCGCGGTCGAGCCGCTTGTAGAGCTTCTCGGCGCGCTCCCGATCGGCGAGCGCGCGGACCGCGCGGTAGCGGTTCTTGTAGGCCTCGTAGACCGCGTCGCGTGACGCGCTGGTCGGAAGCCCGAGGATCCCGTAGTGGTCGGTGAACTCGACGTTCTCGTTGGGGAGGGCGTCCTCTTCGTGCTCGGGCTGGACCCCGGCGATCCC
This sequence comes from uncultured Enterobacteriaceae bacterium, assembly GCA_964419905.1. GTDB lineage: Bacteria > Myxococcota_A > UBA796 > UBA796 > JAFDJI01. The sequence continues at coordinate 9,303 of CAYQSE010000014.1, read as the reverse complement.
GTCACGCGGCCGCGCGACGCCCGCCTGGGCGGCGAGGCGGTCGAGCGTGTCCTCGAACGTCGTCGCGGCGAGGCCGAGCTCGAGGGCCTGACGCAGCAGGTACTCCTCCTGCTCGGCGGACAGGGTGCCGCCCTTGAGCACGGTGCGGATCGTCATCTCGAGGATCGGGAGGTGGGTGGACTCCTGCTGGCGCCGCACGGCGTCGAGGTAGGCCGCCGGCTCGACGAGCACCGCATCGAGCGCCGCGAAGTTCTTGATCAGGAACAGCGCCTCCGCCTTGTACTTGGGGTTGCTCTGCATCCCCTGCATGTACTTTCGGCGCTTCTTCAGGGAAGAACGGCTCTCTTCGGAGGTCGCCCCCGGCTCGAGGCCCAGGTACTCCACGAGGTGCGGACTGCCGACCAGCGTGCAGAACTCGTCCGCCAGTTCGAGGTGGCGAGGGTTCATCGTGCTCCAGGGACGAGGCGCCCGTGCCGTTCGGGTTCTACCGCTCGGAAAGCGACGCGGTCAACGCGTGCGCCCAACGGGCCGTCCCTAACCCTGCGGATCAGTCGACGGCCATGCGCTGGTTGCGCGCTCGCGCCTCGGCCACCTGATCCGAGGACATCGATCCCTGCAGCCGGATCAGGCCTTCGCGTGACTTGCCGGTCTCGACGTCGATGACGCGGACCTCGAGGATCTGCTCGACGCCATAGCTGTAGACGACCTCGATCGGCGTACCGCGCGGGCGGGGCGGCAAGCCGGTGAGCTCGACCTTCCCGATCACAGCGACCTCGTCGCGGTTGTTGCCGACGCCCTCGGTGACCTCGACGCGCACCGCGGTCATGTTCTCGTAGGCGTAGGCGAACCGGCCCCGGTACTCGTGGGGCAGCGGCGTGCCCTCGGGCACCAGCTCGACGACGCGCTCCTTGCGCTCCTTGTCGAGCACGATGATCCCGAGTGGATGCGTGGTCGCATCACGGATCTCGACCGGCGGCAGCTCCCACATCTGGCCGTCGGGCCGACGATCGACCGCCTGGGCGAGCGGGCTGTACGCCGGCGCGGTGTCCTGCTCGTCGCTGTCGTCGGAGCTGTCGGGCGGGAAGGTGTTGGGCGCGTTCGGTCCGCGATCGCGCATGGCCTGCTCGGCGACGTGCCCACCGTAGGCGAGCCCGATCGCCGCGGCGCGTGGCGCCTCGGAGCGGGCCGCGGGCCGGTCGGTGTCGGCGCGCTCGCTCCGCTCGGGCCCGGTCGGCTCCGTCTCCTCGAGCTCACGCGCGCGCTCCTGCATGGCGCGGCGCTTGATCTGAAGCGCCGGATGCTCTGGGCGATGGCGGAACACGCCCGCGAGCGCAGCGCCGAGCGCGACGCACTCGTCGGGGTTCACGTTCTCGGCCGGCTCCTTGCCGGAGAGCCGAACGAGCAGGTCGCGGATCATCGGCATGCGGGTGGAGCCACCCACGAGCAGCACGTCGTCGAGCTCGTTCCAGCGAAGGCGCGCCTTGTCGAGCACGATGTTCGCGGTGTCCTCGCACTGCTGCACCAGATCGCGGCTGAGATCGTCGAACAGCTCGCGCTCGACCGGCACGACCATCCGGTTGCCGCGGAAGTTGACCGGCACCACGGCCCGCCGCTTCGTAGACAGGCTGATCTTGGCGTGCAGACAGCGCTCGTACAGCTCCTGGTAGGGGGCCGCGTCGTCTCGCGGATCGACCTGGAACTTCTCGTAGAAGCGCTCGGCGACGTAGTTCAGGAGCCGGTCGTCCCAGTCCTTTCCGCCCAGCTCGGCGTTGCCATCGGAGGCGATGGTCGTGAGCTTGGTGCCGCGGATCTCCATCACGGTGACGTCGAAGGTGCCGCCGCCGAGATCGAACACGAGCAGCTTTCGCTTCCCGCCGATGCGGTCGAGGCCGTACGCGATGGCGGCCGCCGTGGGCTCGTTGATGATGGAGAGGACGTTGAGCCCGGCGATCTGACCGGCCTCGGCGGTGGCGCCTCGCTGCGCGCTGTTGAAGTAGGCAGGCACCGTGACCACGGCGTCGCGGATCTCCTCGCCAGTCAGCTCCTCGGCGTCGTCCTTCAGCTTGCGGAGCACCAGCGCCGAGATCTCTTGCGGCGTGTACGTCTTGCCGTAGAACTCGAGCGTGAAGCTCTCTTCGCCCATGCTCCGCTTGATGAACCGGATGACGTTGTCGGGGTCGATCACGACCATCTTCACGGCTTCGTCGCCGACGACGCACGCGTCATGGTCGTAGAAGTGCACGACCGAGGGCGTGGTGGGGAAGCCCTCGGCGTTCGTGATGATCTCGGGCTTGCCCCAACGGTTCACGTGGGCCATTGCCGAGAACGTCGTGCCGAGGTCGATGCCCAGGACGATGGAGTCGTCACCCGCCATGGTGTGCCTTCATCACTCTGGCTTTCCCGCGCCGCTGAGCCGGTTGATCACGACCTCTTCGGCTCGCAGCAGGCGGTCGGCGCGCTGGAAGCCGCGCTTGAGCACCTGGGCGACCGTGTTGTCCAGCGCGGCGTCCTCGATGGGTGCGACCTTCACGGCCTTGTGGATCCTCCGATCGAAGCTCTCGGTCTCTTCGACCGGGAGCACGTCTCGACGGTACAGCACCTCGAGCAGCTCGTCGAGGAGGTACTGGAACGAGTCCGCGATGACGTCGGGGCTCATCTCCTGCTTGATCAGGCTCTCGTGGAACCACTGCAGGCTGTCGTAGAACAGCAGCAGGTCGAGGAGCAGGGGCTTCTCGGCCTGAAACAGGAAGTCGTCCTTGTATTGGCGGAGCTCGGAGTAGAGCTGATCGAAGGCGCGCTCCTTGACCTGATCGTTCGTCATGGTCTCGGTGACGGTCCTTCGCAGCTCGGCGAGGTCGTCCGCGAGGCGCTTCAAGTCGGCGTCGGGCACGCGCGCTCCCTACTCGCCGGCCAGCTCGGTGGCGAGGTTGATGAAGGTGCCCTCGAGCTCGAGGGACTCGTTGCAGAAGTGGAAATCGGACGGCCGCGAGGCGAGCTCCTCGAGGAAGTCACGCTGGACCTGCCCGCCGACACCGATGGTGATCACGCGAGCGCCGGAGGTCCTTAGCCGATGGATCTCGGTGAGCGTAGCCTCGGGATCGTCGGGGTGCCCGTCGGTCATCACGACGAATACCCGTTGAATGCCGGCTTTCGGGCGAATCAGATCGCGCGCGTCGCGGAGCCCCTCGCTCATCGGGGTCGACCCGATCGGCTGCAGCTCGTCGAGCGCCCACTGCAGGCGCTTCGCATCGGCGGTGGGGGTGGACTTCACGCCGCCGGGAAACGCGACCACCGCCACCTGGCGGTTCGGGATCTGGAGCGTGCGCTCCACGAACGCGGCTGCGGCCTTGCGGGCCTGCTCGATGTTGTCGCCGTACATCGAGCCCGAGCAGTCCATGATCAGCGCGACCTGCATCGGCGCTCGGTTGTGCGCGAGATCTTCGAGCGAGACCTGCCCGGCCGCGAGGCGATGCGGGAGGATCTGCCCGGTGGACAGATCCATCGCCTCGACCTCCACGATGCCGTTCGTGTTGTACCGATAGGTGATCGACAGGCGCGACTCGCCCGCGGGTCGGGCCGGGATGCCATAGAACTCGAAGTGTCCGAGCACGGTCGCCGCGAGCGGATCGTCGGCCTCGCCCTGTACGAGCCACAGGTCGATGGTGGTCTGGCCATCGTGGGTGGTCGCGTAGTCGTCGCGCGTCTTCTCGGCGGGGATGCGCGTGTTTCGCGTGATGATCTTGCTGTTGTGGAGCTGGTTGTCGCGGTAGACGACCATGCCGAGCGCGTGCCCGGTGACGTCATGGGTGCGGATGTCGACCGGAGAGGCCTCTCCGGCGAGCGCGGCGGCCTCGATCGCCGCGGTCAGCGCCGCCCCGAGGGCGATCGCCTCGTCGGGGTTGATGTCGGTCGACGGCTTCTGCCCGAACATCCCGGTGAGCATGTCGCGCACCATCGGCATCCGGGTCGAGCCGCCGGCCAGCAGCACGACGTCGATGTCGTCCGCGGTGACGTTGGCCTCGCGCATCACGTCCAGCGTGTGCTGGCGGGTGCGCTCGAGGAGGTCGGCGGTGAGGGAGTCGAACGTCTCGCGGTCGATGGCGAGGCGCAGCACCTTGCTCTGGTAGTCGTGGAAGATGTTGACCTTCGGGCGCTTGGTCAGGCTCTTCTTCGCCGCGACCGCCTTCTCGCGCAGGTGGTGCGCGGACACGAGGTCTTCGAGGGGATCGATGCCGTGGCGCTCCTGGAAGGCGTCGGCGGCGTACTTGATCAGGCGATCGTCCCAGTCCTTGCCGCCGAGCTGGTGGTCGCCGCTGGTGGCGATGACGTTGATCTCCTTGCCGACCAGATCGACCAGCGTGACGTCGAACGTGCCGCCGCCGAGGTCGAACACGAGCACGCGCGCGTCCTTCCCGACGTTGTTCAGCCCGTAGGCGAACGCGGCGGCGGTGGGCTCGTTGATCAGCTTCAGGACCTTGAGCCCGGCCATCTCGCCGGCGCGGAGCGTCGCGCGCCGCTGCACGTCGTTGAAGTAGGCGGGGACGGTGATCACCGCCTGGTCGACGCGGTGCCCGAGGCGAAGCTCGGCGTCGTGCTTGAGCTTGGACAGGATGTAGGAGGAGAGCTGCTCGGGGCTGTAGGAGCGACCGCGGTAGGTGAACCGGTAGTCGGGGTCGCCCATGTGCCGCTTGACGAACTGGACCACCTGCTCCGGATAGGCCGCCGCAGCCTGCATCGCGTAGCTGCCGACGAACACGTCGTCTTGCTCGAACAGGATCGCGGACGCGGTGATGCGTTCGCCCTCCGCGTTCTCCAGGACCTCCGGCACGCCGTGGCGATCGATGTGGGCGATCGCCGAAAAGGTTGTCCCGAGGTCGATTCCGACCGCATGGGTCGTCATGGAGAGCGCCTCCTGTCGGGGCGCGGAGGGGGGGCCTGGGCGCGCCGACCGGAGTATATCGGAGGGCCTCGACACGTCCAACCCGTGGTCTGCATGCGCATCGTCCTCGCCTCAACGAGCCCCTGGAGACGCAAGCTGCTGGCGGACGCCGGGCTCGTGGTCGACGCGGTCGCGCCGGGCGTCGACGAGGAGATCGAGGAGCCCGATCCGGTACTACGGGCGGTCGCGCTCGCGGTGCGCAAGGCCGAGGCGGTCGCGCGGATCCTCCCCGACGCGCTCGTGCTGGGCGCCGATCAGGTCGCGACCGACGGCGCGTCGATCTGGGGGAAGCCCACCGATCCCGAGGATCACCTGGCGCGCCTGCGGGCGCTGCGCGGTCGATCCCACCGCCTGGTCACCGGGTGGGCGCTGCGCGGCCCGGGCGTGAGGCGCGAGGGGCACCAGGTCACGACGCTGTGGGGGCGCGCCGACCTCGCGGAGGAAGAGCTCGTCGCGTACGTCGCGTGCGGCGAGGGATCGGGCTGCGCGGGTGGCTACGCGATCGAGGGGCGCGGCGTGTTCTTGTTCGAGCGGATCGACGGGGACTGGTTCAACATCGTGGGGCTGCCGCTGCTGCCCGTGCTCGGCGCGTTGCGCGAGCTGGGCTGGCGGTTCGGGGAGGGCGCATGACCGAGCCGCTCGACGAGCTCGCGGCGCTCGTGGCCGACGTCCGCGCCGTGCTCGAGCACGCGAGGCTCCGCGGCGCTGCCGGCGAGGATCCGGACGCGCCGCTGCCCGCTGCGGTAGAAGCCACGGCTGCGCACGAGCCCGAGCCCGAGCCCGAGCCTGTGCCAGTCCCGGACAGGCCGCCCGCGCTGTCGCCGATCCCCGAAGTGTCCTCGGCGTGGGCCCGGCTCGCGAGCGCGGCGCGCGAAGCAGCGGACGAGCGCGCCGCGTTCGGGGCCGAGGGGCTGCGCCGCGTTCGCGAGGACCTCGGCGACTGCCGCCGCTGTGGGCTGTGCGCCGAGCGCACGCAGATCGTGTTCGGCGTCGGGGATCCCGAGGCCGATCTGGTCGTGGTCGGCGAGGGGCCCGGCTTCAACGAGGATCGTCAGGGAGAGCCGTTCGTCGGCGAGGCGGGGCAGATGCTCGATCGGATGCTCGCCAACGTGCTCGGGCTGCCACGACCGCAGGTCTACATCTGCAACGTCGTGAAGTGCCGGCCACCGAAGAACCGGAACCCGCTCCCCGACGAGGTGGCGTCGTGCCTGCCGTTCCTCCACCGCCAGATCCTCGCCGTGCGGCCCCGGGTGATCCTCGTGCTGGGCGGTGTCGCGTTCAAGGCGCTGTTCGGTGCGGACCAGGGCATCAAGCGCGCGCGCGGCAAGTGGCAGAGCTGGGAGGGGATCCCGACGCTGCCCACGCTGCACCCCGCCTACCTGCTGCGTCAACCCGACGACAAGGCGCTGGTCTTCCAGGATCTCAAGGCGCTGCGGGCTCGCTACGACGAGCTCGGCGGCAGGCGGTCGGCGTGAGGGCACTCCCCTGGCTCCTCGCGCTCACCGCGTGCGCGCCCGACGACGCGGTGGCCTGGCGGGAGGTGTTCGCGGACCTGCCGATCCTCGTGCCCGCCGAGAGCGCGCCCCGGACGTGGCGGGTGCGCCTCGAGGCCAACGAGGCCGCGGACCGGAGCGGGCCCACGGTCGCGCACCTGCGGGCCGACATCCTCGCGCTGGCCGAGCCCGTCGAGCCGTTCACGCGCACCGAGATCGCGATCTGGCTGCACGGCGATCACGACGAGGGGCTCAGCCCGGTGTTCCACGGGCCGACCACCCAGGTGCTCACCCTGCGCGACCTCCGCGAGGTGTCGTGCTCGCTCGGCGACGCCTGCGCCTGGGTGTTCGATCTCGAGGTCGCCTGGGTCGACGGGCCGGTCGACGTCGGCCTCGACATCGACCTCCGAGGGTTCCTCGCGCTCGGGCCGGCGCGCGAGGTCGATCGTGACGCGACCCTGACGCTCGAGATCGAGCCGCTTCCGATCAGCGATCGATCCGCAGGCCCTTGAGCAGATCGCCGAGCGTGCCCAGCGAGCCCTCGTCCGTGCGCTTCGCGCGATGTGTCCGCCACGCCTCGTCCTCCTCGGACGCGGGCGCCCCGGCCCCCTCCCAGGTGGGGTCGGCCAGCTCGAGGCGGCGACGCTCGTGGTCGATGCCGACGATTCGCACGCTGAGCGACTCGCCCACCCGCAGCAGCTTGCCGCCGGCGCGACGGCTCGTGTGCAGGAGCCCCTGCAGCCCGGTCGCGAGCTGCACGAACGCGCCGTACTTCTCGACCCCGGTGACCGTCCCCTCATAGGTGCCGCCGGCGACGAACTCCGAGCCGACCATGCCCCACGGCGACGCGGACGGATCCTTGGCGGACAGCGAGAGCTTCCGGTTCTCGGCGTCGACCTCGAGCACCCGGACCTCGAGGCGCTGGCCGCGCGTGACGTGCGCAGACGGGTCGCCCGAGGCCCCCCAGCCCAGCTCGGACTTGTGCACGAGGCCGTCGACGCCGCCGATGTCCACGAACACGCCGAAGGGCTGGATCGAGGTGACGACGCCGGTGAACGCATCGCCCGGGCGCACCTTCGCGTAGAACACGTCGCGGGCCTCCTTCGCCTGCTCCTCGAGCAGCGCGCGCCGAGACAGCACCGGCTCCTTGCCCGCCTCGAGCACCTGGAAGGTGAACGTCTGCCCGATGTACGCGTCGGGATCCGCGGGCGCGTTGCGATCCATGTGGGAGACCGGCACGAACGCACGAACCGTGCCGATGCGCACTTCGTAGCCGCCCGGGTTGCGGCCGGTGACCCGTCCCTCCACCGGCACGCCCGACGCGGCGGCCTCGTCGATGAACGCGGCGGCCGCGTCGCCGCCGAGCTGGCGCGAGATGCGGACCCCGTCCTCGCTGGTGGACAGCACGAACGCGGTGATCGGATCGCCGATCTGCTCCCCACGCAGCTCGGACAGATCCATCAGCGCCTCGGCCTTCGCGCCGAGCTCGACGAACGCCATCTCGCGACCGATGCGCGCGAGCGTGCCCGTCACCTTGTCGCCCTCGGCGAGGCGGAGGCGCGAGGTGCTCGCGCCCATCAGCGCGTCGAGTGCGTCGCGATCCATCGAGGCGAGCGCCTCGAGATCGCCCGCGTCGAGGCGGGGCGCCCGGACGGGCGGCGACGGCTGCGGCGCGGCGACGCGCGGGGCAGGGGACCCCTCGGCGGGTGCGGTCGGTCGGGCCGATGCGTCGGGCGCTTCGCCCTCGCCGCGGCGGATGCGGGTGATCTTGGGGGACATCGGTGGCCTTCCTCGCGCTGACTCGCCCGGGGCTATCCGGATCGCGCCCCCGCCGCGAGGGGCACCGCCGCATCCGGGCCATGGCTGCTCGGTGGACGCCGCGCTATCCGGGCGCACCATGGACCTCGCCGACTGGGACTTCGAGCTTCCGCCCGAGCGCGTCGCGTCGCGCCCGGCGACGCAGCGCACCGCGTCGCGGCTGCTCGTGGCGCCGCGCCAGGGCGGCGCGGCGGCGCATCGCGTGTTCGCCGAGCTGCCCTCGCTGCTCGCGCCCGGCGATCTGCTCGTCGCCAACGACACCCGGGTGATGGCGGCGCGCCTCGCGGCGCAGCGCGCGTCGGGCGGGCGCGTCGAGCTGTTGATCCTCGCGCCGGGCCCCGGCGAGGTCAGGGCCCTCGCGCGCCCTGCGCGCAAGCTCGCCGAGGGCGACGTGCTGCGCCTCGCAGGTGGGGGTGAGGTCGTGGTGCGGGCGCGCCACCCGGACGGCGAGGTCACGCTGGCGTTCTCGCGACCGGTGGTCGAGGTGATGGCCGAGCAGGGGGAGATGCCGCTGCCGCCCTACCTGAACCGCGCCGCCGACGACACGGACCGCGAGCGCTACCAGACCGTCTACGCGGGCCCCGTTGGCGCCGCCGCCGCCCCGACCGCGGGGCTTCACTTCACCGACGCGCTGCTGGGCGAGCTTCGGGCGCGCGGCGTCGGCTTCGCCACGGTGACCCTGCACGTCGGCATCGGCACCTTCCGCCCGCTGCGCGAGTCCGACCTGGAGGCGGGGCGACTCCACGAGGAGTGGTTCGCGATCCCCGAGGCGACCGCGACCGCGATCGAGGCGACCCGCGCGGCCGGAGGCCGGGTCGTCGCGGTCGGCACGACCACCGCGCGCGCCCTCGAGTCGGCGACCCCGCTCGGCGCGCGCGCACCCGAGCCGGGCGCGCGGGTCACCGATCTGTTGATCACGCCGCCCTACGCATTCCGCTCGCTCGACGGCCTGATCACGAACTTCCACCTGCCGCGGAGCAGCCTGCTGATGCGGGTCGCAGCGCTGCTCGACCGCGAGCGACTGCTCGCGCATTACCGGGACGCCGTCGCACG
>CAYQSE010000013.1:0-48199 GCA_964419905.1 uncultured Enterobacteriaceae bacterium | reverse complement strand
GTTCCCCGGGCGCCGCGCCCCCACCCCCGGGGCGCCCCCGCGACGGGGTGGACGTCCTGCTCGCCGAGGCGGTCGCCGCCGGCGCCACCCTGGTCAAGCCGGCCGCGGACGCGTCCTGGGGAGGGCGGAGCGGCTACTTCGCCGACCCGGAGGGGCATCTGTGGGAGGTCGCGTGGAACCCCCACTTCCCGCTCGACGACGACGGCGCGCTGCACCTGCCGTGACCGTTCGGCTCAGCGCCGCAGCACCGCGAGCGCGTGCGACCAATCCCCGCGCAGGAAGCCCGGCGCGCACCAGAGCTGACACAGCGCCTCGATCATCCGCGCCGATCGCGGCCCGCCCACGTCCTCCACGTCCCAGAGAAACGCCTCGAGCACCCGCCTCACCTGCGCCTTGGCGTCCGCGTCCGCGCCGCAGATGAACATCGTCGGGCGCATGCCGCCGAAGTCTGGACGGACCATGAAGGCGTTGCCGACGCTGTTGAACGCCTTCACGAACCGCGCGTCCGGCGCGAGCCCGATCAGCCGCTCCATCAACGACGCGTCGGGCCCGGTGAAGTAGGGCAGGTAGCCGTCCTGTGGTGGTCCCGCGATCGGGTTGGTCGTGTCGATCACCGCCTTGCCCGCCAGGCTCGGGGCGAGATCCCGCACGACGTCCTCGGCGACGCTGCCTGCCACCGCGAGCACGACCATGTCGCCGAACGCCGCGACGTCGGCGAGCGTGCCCTCCACGATGCCGGTGGCCGCGGTGAACTTCCCCAGCTTGTCCCCCGAGCGACTGCCGATCCGCACCTCGTCCCCGATCGACGCGAAGCCCCGCGCCAGCACCTGCCCCACCTGACCCGATCCCAGGATTCCAACCCGCATCTCACCACCTCCACGGTGCCCGGAGCCTATCGCGGGCGGAGCCCGGCGCGCGAGAGATCGACAGTCCAATGCGGGTAGTCGTCCGATTGCGCGGGGCGCGAGCCTCAGGCCGGGACCTCCATCGCCCACTGCTCGAGCGCGCGGATCTGGTCGCGGAGCGCAGCGGCCTCCTCGAAGCGGAGCGCGGCGGCGTGCGCCTTCATCTCCTTGCGCAGCTTGTCGATCAGGCGCGGGACCTGGGTCCGCTCGACGTCGGCGGGCAGATCCTTCGGGCGGACGCCGGTGTCGAGCGGGATCTCGACGTAGTCGCCGGCGACGAGCGCCGCGAGCGGGTTCTCGATCGGGCGCACGATGGTGGTCGGCGTGATGCCGTGCTCGGCGTTGTAGGCCTGCTGGCGCACGCGGCGGCGGCGCGTCTCGGACATCGCGCGCTCCATGCTACCCGTCACCGCGTCGGCGTACAGGATCACGTGCCCTGCGGCGTTGCGCGCCGCGCGCCCCATCGTCTGGATCAGGCTGCGCTCGTTGCGGAGGAAGCCCTCCTTGTCGGCGTCCATGATGCACACGAGGCTGACCTCGGGCAGGTCGAGCCCCTCGCGCAGCAGGTTGATCCCGACGAGCACGTCGAACTCGCCCTGGCGCAGCCCGCGGAGCAGCTCGTGGCGCTCCAGCGTGTCGACGTCGGCGTGAAGGTAGCGCACCCGCACGCCGAGCTCGGCGTAGTAGTCGGTCAGCTCCTGCGCCATCCGCTTGGTGAGCACCGTGATCAGCACGCGCGTGCCCGCGGCGGCGCGCTTGCGGAGCTCGTCGAGCGCGTCGTCCACCTGCGCGCTCGCCGGGCGCACCTCGACCGTCGGATCGAGGAGCCCGGTGGGGCGGATGATCTGCTCGATCACCCGTCCATCGGCGCGCTGGAGCTCCCAGTCGCCCGGCGTGGCCGACACGTAGATCGCGTCGTTGACGAAGGTGAAGAACTCCTCGAACTTCAGCGGGCGATTGTCGATCGCGCTCGGGAGCCGGAACCCGTACTCGACCAGCGTCTCCTTGCGGGCGCGGTCGCCGCGGTACATCCCACCCAGCTGCGGGATCGCCACGTGGCTCTCGTCGACGACCAGCAGCCAGTCCTTCGGGAAGTACTCGATCAGCGTCGGAGGCGGCTCGCCCGGCGCGCGCCCCGAGAGGTGCCGGCTGTAGTTCTCGATGCCCTTGCACCGCCCCAGCTCGCCCAGCATCTCGAGGTCGAACAGCGTGCGCTGCTCGAGCCGCTGCGCCTCGAGCAGCCGGTCGCGGCGCACCAGATCCTCGAGGCGCACCGCGAGCTCCGCCTGGATCGTCGCGACCGCGCGCTCGATCTTCTCCTTCGGCGTCACGTAGTGCGACGCCGGGTAGACGGTGACCTTGTCGAGCGTGTCGAGCCGCGTCCCGCGCAGCGGGTCGAACACGTACAGCGCGTCGACCTCGTCGCCGAACAGCTCCACCCGCACCGCGCGATCGTCTTCGTAGGCCGGGAAGATGTCGATCACGTCGCCGCGCACCCGGAACGTGCCGCGGTGGAAGTCGGCCTCGTTGCGCTCGTACTGGATCTCGACCAGCTTGCGCAGGATGTCCTGCCGGCTCACCTCGTCGCCGCGCACCAGGTGCAGCAGCATCCCCTCGTACGCCTCGGCGCTGCCGAGGCCGTAGATGCACGACACGGACGCCACGATGATCACGTCGTTGCGCTCGAGCAGCGACTTCGTCGCCGCGTGCCGCAGCCGGTCGATCTGCTCGTTGATCGCGCTGTCCTTCTCGATGAACGTGTCGCTGCTCGGGACGTACGCCTCGGGCTGGTAGTAGTCGTAGTAGCTGACGAAGTACTCGACCGCGTTGTCCGGGAACAGCGCCTTGAACTCGCCGAAGAGCTGGGCTGCGAGCGTCTTGTTCGGCGCGAGGATCAGCGTCGGACGGTTCACCCGCGCGATCACGTTCGCCACCGTGAACGTCTTGCCCGAGCCCGTGATCCCGAGCAGCACCTGGTGGTGCGCCCCCTCCGCCAGCCCGCCCACCAGCGCCTCGATCGCCGCAGGCTGATCCCCCGTCGGCGCGTGCCGCGCCTCCAGCCGAAACGCCCGCGACGCCCGAATCGTCCCCGCCTCACGCTGCGTAGGAGGCCAAGCCTTCGCCACATCCACCTCCCAGGGGGGGTCAGGTTGTTCGATCTCACCCGACGCGCGTGCGAAGATCGCCCTCCTCCCCCTATCGCACCCGGGGTCAGGTTGTTCGGTCCAACCTATTCCTCGCACACGAAGGAGTCTCTGTAATGACGCTCCCCGAGGGGATGTTCTGGGAGGGGGACGGCCTGACCCTCCGTTTCACGCGCGACACGCCGCCGGACTGCCTGCCCCTGCTCGAGCGCGTGATCTGGGGGACGACGGGTCCGCGCTATCGCATGCCCGAGGCGCGCGAGCACATGAGCGGGCTGCCCGACGCGGCCTGGGTCGTGATGGAGGAGCGCGGAGCCCTGATCGGCGTGTACATGCTGGTCGAGCGCATGCGGACCTGGGGCGCAGAGACGGTCCCCACGATCTATCGCTCAGCGCTGGCGATCCACCCCGACCACCTGCATCGCAAGCTGGGCGCCACGCTCGTCCGCGAGACGCGCGCGTTCGTCCTGCGCCACCTGTCGCGCGGGGTCGTGTTCGGGTTCATCGAGGAGGCGAACGCGCGCAGCCTCGTGATCTCGGAGCGCGTAGGCTACCGCAGCGCGGGCCGCCTGGAGGCGGTGATGCCGTCGTGGCGGCGCCCGCGCGACGTCGACGGCGTGCGCCCGATGCGCGCACAGGAACACCCCGAGGTCCTGTCTCGGCTCGCCGCCCGTTACGAAGGGCACGCGTTCGCCGACTTCGCGCACTCGTCTCGCCCGGAGCACACCTGGGTGCTCGAGCGCGGCGGCGCCGTGGTCGCCTCGTTGATGGCCGCACCGCAGCGATGGGAGATCCAGGACCTCGGTGCCGGACGTTGGCTGAAGCGGCTGCTCCCGCTCGTCCCGCTGTATGGACGCATGGTCGACCCCGACGACTTCCGCTTCGTGTGGGCGCAGCACGTCGAGTACGACGCGCCCACCGACGCGTGGAGCCTGCTCGAGGGCGTGCTCCGCGCGCACGGGCTGCACGTCGCCATGCTGGTCGGCGATCCGAGCTCACCCGTATGGCACGGGTTCCGCGGCGCGCGTCACCTCGGCGTGCTCGCGCCGATCCGCAACCATCTCCAGGTGATGACCGCGCAGGTGGGCGTGCCCACCCACGCCGGGCCGCTCGTGTACACGCTCGGGGGCATCTGAGCCCGTCGATCAGTCCAGCTCGCCGCGCGCCGCGAGGAGCACCGCGACGTCGAGGTCGAGCCCATTCGGCGGCCCTGTCCGCACCACCGTCTCGACCCGGTTCACCCGCTGCGTGAGATCGCGCAGCCGGTCGCCGAGGTAGTCGACCATCGCGAGCGCGAGCGACGCGCCGATGCGCTGGCGCGAGTTGACCACCTCGCGGAAGTGGTCGGCGCGCAGCGAGAGCAGCCGGCTATCGCGCAGCGCGGTGACGGTCGCCGAGCGGCTCGCCTCACGCGCCAGACAGAGCTCGCCGAAGTGCCCGCCCGGGCCGACATCCAGCAGCGGGGTGTCGCCGACCGTGATCCGCACCCCGCCCTGCAGCAAGACGTAGAACGCGTCCGCCGGATCGCCCTGACGGAACAGCACCTCGCCCGCCCTCAGCCGGCGCTCGTCGAGGTAGGGCGCGACCATCCGTCGCTCGGACTCCTCGAGCACCCGGAACAGGAAGACCTCCTCGAGGATCTGCGCGACCATCTCGATCTCGGCGATCGACCTGTCGCCCTGGAGCCGCATCACCGCGACGCTCAGGTTGTCCGAGCCGCCTGCGCGCGCCGCGGCCTCCATGATCCGGCGGCCGATCTGCTCGGCCGTGCCGTGGCCGACGCACCCCGCGAGCTCGCCATCGTCCAGCACACCGTGCACGCCGTCCGAGCACAACAGCACCAGATCGTCGTCGGCGAGCGCGGCCTCGGCGGTGTCCACTTCGACCTGCGCGCCCTGGCCGAGTGCCTGGAACAGCGCGAACCGCTCGGCGCTGATCCGCGCCTCGGCGCGGGACAGGCGCCCGTGACGGAACTTCGCCGCGGCGACGGTGTGATCCTCGGTGAGCTGCTTGAGGCGCCCACCCCGGTACAGGTAGGCCCGGACGTTGCCCGCGTGCGCGAGGAACAGCCGCCCGCCCGACACCAGCGCGAGCGTCATCGCAGCCCCCATGCCGAGCTGCCCGACCCGCAACCCGTCGGACTTGATGCGCCGATGGATGTCGACCAGCAACCGCTCCATCGCCGACGCGAGCGCGAGCCGCGCCACCGCGGACGTGTCTTCGTCGACGCCCTCGGCGTAGCGCCCGAGCGCCGCCTCGCGCTCGGCGAGCAGCGCGAGCGCCGACGCCGCGGCACGATCGCCGACGCCGGGCCCGCCCATCCCGTCCACGACCGCGAGGGCGTGGAGGTGGGGCAGCCAGGCCGCACCGTCTTCGTTGATCTCGCGTCGCGGACCTGGATCCGTGCCCACGAACGCGTCGACGATGCGCATGACGACTCCTGATCAGCCCGCGGTGGAGTGATCCTCGGAGGATCCGGCCTCGTCGGCGACGACCGCCTCGGGCTCGTCCGCCGCAGCCTCGACCACGGGCTCGGGCTCGACCCCGGGCGCGGCTTCGACCACGGGCTCTCCGCCCGCCGCCGCCAGCGCCTCCTCTTCGGCCTTCCGGCGTCGGATCGTGCGGAACTCGGCCGCGCTGTGCAGCTCGGGCGTCGTGGCGACCGGGGCGTCGTCGGAGATCGGCGCCAGGCCAGCCGCCTGAGCCTCGATCAGCGCCGCGAGGCGTGCGATCTCGGTCTCGTACTCCTGGCGGGCGAGGCTGTTCGGCGCGGTGCGCTCACGCGCCCGCATGAACTCGGCGTGCGCCGGGATGAACAGCTTGCGCGCGATCAGCAGCTCCGCGAGGGCCGCGAACACGCGATCACTCGAAGGATCCTTCTCGGCCAGCTCGCGGATGCGCCGCTCGGCCGCGTCGAGCTCGCCGCGCAGCGCCTGGACGCGCGCCTGCTCGAGCTGGATGCGGAACTTCCGCTCGTCGGTGCGCTCGGTCTTCTTCTTCGCCTTGTCGAGCAGCCAGGCCGCCCGCTCGAGATCGCCACCCTGCTCGCGGATCAGCGTCGCGCGCAGCAGCTGGGCCTCGGGCGAGCTCTTCTCGCCCTTGACCACGGCGTCGAGCAGCGCGGCCGCCTCGGTGCGGAGCTGCTGCGCGAGGTCGAGCTCGACCACGCGCGCCTTGTCCATGAGCAGCCCAGCGAGCCGGCTGACCTGCGTGCCGTCCTCGGGCGCCAGGCGCACTGCCTCGCGCAGCAGCGTCTCGGCCTCGCCGAGCTTGTCGACGCCCTCGTCGCGCCGCGCCATGCCGAGCAAGCCGTACGCGTCGGGGAGCTGCGGATCGAGCTCCATCGCGGTGAAGAGCTGGGCGATCGCCTCCGGGCGCCGCCCGTGCTTCATCAGCAGCGCGGCGAGGCGCGCGTGCAGGCGGCTGTGGTCCGGCAGCACCTCGATCGCCTTCTCGAGCACCTGGATCGCCTTGACCCGCGCGTTGCGGTGCAGCCAGAACCCCGCGGCTTGGTGGAACACCTCGGGCACCGGCGCCTGCTCGACCGCCGCGTCGAGCGCGGTCGCGATGGTGTCCGGCTTGGCGTGCCCGAGGAACATCGCGCGCACCCGAAGCAGGTGCGCGTCCGCGTTCGCCGGATTCCGCTCGATCATGCGCCCGAGCTGCTGGTCGATGCGATCGAAGCTGGGCTCCCGACGCTGCAGCAGCACCGCGAGCGCATCGAGGATGCCGTCGTCGTCGGGCAGCTCGAGCGCGTAGCCCGCCTTGCCGTCGCGCATCAGATCGGCGAACCGGTTGGCCTGCTGAGCCCACGCGACCCGCTCGACGCCCTCGGTCTCGGCCGCGCGCTTCGCGCACAGGTCGGCCGCCTTCGCGAGGAGGTCGAAGTCGGTGATCTCGCGCAGCGTCAGGTGCTGACGCACGAGCGGGTGCACCCGGTAGCGCTTGGTGCCCTCGGCGGTGCCGAGCACATCGAGCAGACCGAGCGAGAGCAGCGCCGAGCGGTCCTTGCGCGACACGCCCATGTCGGCGAGCAGTCGCCCATCGAGCGCCTCGCGGAAGTGCGCCGCGATGGACAGGGACGTGCGCAGGTCTCCCTTGAGCTTCTCGACCCGCTTGCCGAGCTCCTTGATCAGCGGGCGCAGGTCACCGGGCTCTGCGCTCTTCATGAACTTCGGGTCGTCGACGCGCTCGAGCCCATCGCCGCGCTCGCGGATCGACACCGCGAACGTGCGCGCAGCCAGCGCGTGGCCGAACGTGCGCTCGTAGATGCCGCCGAACCGATCGCGCGGGAACTCGGGGGCGTGGAACGCCTCGAAGATCTCGTACAGGAACCGGCCCTTGATGCCGCCGACCTCGAACCGGCGCACCGCGCGGTTGTGGGCCTCGCGGTAGAACACCGGCTGCACCGCGCTGACGAACACGAGGCGCAGCGGGTAGCTCGACGTGAGCAGCGCCTCGAGCAGCAGTTCGAGGCGGCTCTTGCGGAAGAAGTCGCCCTGGCGACCGAGCGCGAACTCGAGGTCGCGCACGATCATCACCTGCCCCTCGGTGCCGGACGCAGCCTGGAGCGCCTGGATCGCGGCAGCGACGATCTCGGTGGGCTTGGCCCGCGCGGCGAGCGCCTGCTCGAGCACGTCGCTGCCGCCCGCCTTGGCGACCGCAGCGAGCCGTGACGCGAGCGCGTCGGCCCCGGCGTTGTACGTGAGCGTGAGCTCGGGGAGCGCCTTGAGCCCCGACGCCTCGATCGCGTGCTCGAGCAACAACGACCGACCCACGCCGGGCGGGCCGGAGACCACGAGGGGCCCGCCCTCGCCGAGCAGCGCGACGAGCGCCGCCTGCTCTTCCTCGCGACCCGCGAACACCAGCCGTGGCGCGTTGTCGCCCTTCTTGGCCTTGGCGGCCTCGAGCTGCGCAGTGGGGAGCTCGGGCGGCGGCGGCGGCATCGGCAGATCCGTCACGAACTTCGCGCCGCGACCCTTCTCGTGCGTGATCTTGAAGCCCTGCAGCGACGCCCCGAACAAGAACGGGTTGTACGCCTTGGCCACGACGATGATCTCGGGCTTGTGCGCGGCACGCCGCATCGTGTCGCCGAGCAGCTTGATCGCGGGCATGTCGACGAGCTCGGGCTCGATCAGCACCAGCACGCCGCCCTGCTGCAGCGTCGCACGCGCGATCGCGTCGGCCACGGGCGGCTGCACCGGGGCCACGGCGGGCCCGGACAGCGCCACCGAGGGCAGGTCGGCGCGCTCGGTGAGCGCCAGCATCACGGTCGGGTCCTTGAGGAGGGAACCCGACACGGCCAGGACACACCGGCCCTTCTCGATCGCGGTGAACACGCGCTTCATGAGATCTCCCCGATGCCCCGGACGGATGGCGGGACGGCGGCCGCGCACCGTAACCGCCGCCCCCCCCCCGATCAACACGGCCGCCGCCGAGCCGCCCGCGCCGCGTTAGGGGCGCGACATGAGCGACCTGCTGCACAAGGCGTCGACGCTGCCCACCAGCCCCGGCGTCTACCTGTTCAAGGATCGCCGCGACAAGGTGCTCTACGTCGGCAAAGCCGTGAACCTGCGGGCCCGGGTGCGCCAGTACCTCTCCGGCACCGACGAGCGGTTCATGGTGCCCTACCTGGTGCGGGCGGCCACCGACGTCGAGGTGGTGGTCGTGAGCAGCGAGAAGGAGGCGCTCCTCCTCGAGAACACGCTGATCAAGCGGCACCAGCCCCGCTACAACGTGAAGCTCACCGACGACAAGAACTTCCTGCACCTGCGCATCGACCCGCGCGATCCCTGGCCACGCTACACGCTGGTCCGCCGCATCGGCGACGACAAGGCGCGCACGTTCGGGCCCTACCACTCGGCCACGATGGCGCGGCAGACCCAGTCGCTGCTCGCGCGGAGCTTCCCGCTGCGCACCTGCACCGACGCCGTGCTCGCGTCGCGTCGTCGGCCGTGCATCCTGCACCAGATGGGCCGCTGCGTGGCGCCGTGCGTCGGGCTGGTGACCGCCGAGGCGTACCGAGAGCTCGTCGAGGAGTCGATGCTCTTCCTCGAGGGGCGAGCGCGGCCGCTGATCACGCGGCTGCGGGCGCGGATGGCCCGCGCGGCCGACGCGGAGCATTACGAGGAGGCGGCGCGGGTCCGCGATCTGATCTCGAGCGTGGAGCAGACGCTCGAGCAGCAGAAGGTGGTGGACACCTCGCTCGCAGATCGGGACGTGTGGGGCCTGCACCGCGACGGCGCACACGGGGCGCTCGCCGTGATCCCGGTGCGGGAGGGGATGATGGGGAGCCCGCGCGTGACCCCGCTGCGCGGCCTGGTCGGCGACGACGAGGAGATCCTGTCGTCGCTGCTCAACGAGGCTTACCCGCCCACCTCGTTCGTGCCTCCGGAGATCCTCGTCCCGCGCCTCCCGCGAGACGCCGAAGCGCTCACCGAGGTGCTCTCCGAGCGGCGCGGCGCGAAGGTCGCGCTGAGGGAGCCCCAGCGCGGGCAGAAGGTGCGCCTCGTCGAGCTCGCCGCCGAGAACGCGCGCGTCCACTACGTCCGGCAGGAGGACGAGGGCATCCGGCGCGAGCGCGCGCTGGTCGCGCTCGCCGAGGCGCTGGAGCTGCCCGGGGCGCCACGCCGCATCGAGTGCTTCGACAACTCGAACCTACAGGGCGAGCATCCGGTCGCGGCGATGAGCGTGTTCATCGACGGCCGCCCCGACCGCTCGCAGTATCGGCGCTACCGCGTGAAGACGGTGGTGGGCGCCGACGACTTCGCGACGATGCGCGAGATCCTGCACCGCCGCATGACCCGAGCGATCGCCGAGGACACGCGGCCCGATCTGCTAGTCGTCGACGGCGGCAAGGGTCAGCTCGCCGTCGCGGTCGCGGTGCTCGCCGACCTCGGGCTGCGCGATCAGGCGGTGTGCGGCATCTCGAAGCCACGCACCGAGCACGCCCGCGGCGAGCGCGACGCGCCCGACAAGATCGTGCTCCCGAACCGCAAGGAGCCGCTGAAGCTGCGGCCCGACCACCCCGGGCTGCGCCTGCTCCAGCACCTCCGGGACGAGGTGCACGCGCACGCCGTCCGCTACCACCGCAAGCGGCGCCAGCGCTCCGGGCTGCAGAGCGTGCTCGAGGCGCTGCCCGGCGTGGGACCGTCCCGCCGCAAGGCGCTGCTCGCCCACCTCGGCTCGGCCCGCGCCGTGGTGGAGGCGACCGAGGCCGAGCTGTCCGCGGTGCCCGGCGTCGGGCCCGCGCTCGCCGCCCGGATCCGCGCGGCCCTCGACGAGGCGCGCGGCTGAGCCAGCCCGCGCCGGCGCTCCGTGCGCCGCTTGCCGATCGGGCGGCGGGTGAAGAAGGATGGTGCACCGAGGGCTGCGGCCCTCGCCGGGAGCGCGCATGTGGAACTGGATGAAGACGTTCGGCCTGCTGGGTGCGATGACCGCGCTGATGGTGTTCCTCGGCATGGTCAGCGGAGCGGGGGCGACCGGTGACTGGCGCGGCGCGATGGCGGGCATGGTGATCATGTTGATCATCGCGACCGGCGTGAACTTCGGCACCTGGTTCATCGCCGACACGCTCGTGATCAAGTCCACCGGCGCGAAGCCCGTCCCAGAGAACCAGCTCACCTGGCTGCACGAGGATCTCGCCGAGGTCGCGAAGAAGGCCGGGATCCCCAAGCCCAGGCTCTTCCTCGTGCACAACCCGAGCCCGAACGCGTTCGCGACCGGGCGCAGCCCGAAGAAGGGCATCGTGGGCGTGCACACCGGACTGCTCGACCTGATGGGGCGACGCGAGATCAAGGGGGTGCTCGCGCACGAGGTGGGCCACATCGCGAGCCGCGACACGCTCACCGGCGCGATCGCCGCGACGCTGGCCGGCGTGATCACCTTCCTCGCGTACAGCGCCCGCTACGGGTTCGGGCGTCAGCGCAACCTGATCGTCGAGATGATGATCCTCGTCGCGGCACCGATGGCCGCGATGGTCCTGCGGATGATGATCAGCCGCACCCGCGAGTTCGCGGCCGACCGCCGCGCCGCCCGCCTCACCGGCGACCCCGAGGGGCTCGCGATGGCGCTCGAGGCGCTCCAGCGCGGCGTGTCGCGCGCGCCGATGACGAACGACGCCGCGCGCAACGTGCACCACATCGTCAACGGGTTCGGCGGCGGCCTCGGCAAGCTGATGAGCACGCACCCGCCGATCGATCAGCGCGTCGCCGCGCTGCGCGCGATGAAGCCCTGACGCCGAGTCCCCGCACCAGGGAACGTGGGGCGGGCGTCCCGCCTCAGGATCCATCACATCTCGGCTGCGGCCCCAGATCATGTGGGGCGGGCGTCCCGCCCGCCCGTTCATGGATCCTCGCGAACCAGCCTTCAGCGGGTATTCGTGGAGATGTGATCAATCCTGCGGCGGGACGCCCGGCCCACGTTCATGGAGCCTCGCGAACCCGCGCGGGTATTCGTGGAGATGTGATCAATCCTGAGGCGTCCTGCCCAACCTGATTTCGAGCCCGACAGGCGCCTACGGGTGCACCCACACGACGCCGCGCGTGCCGTCGACGGTGACCTCCTGCCCGTCCCGCAGGCGCCGCGTCACGCCCTCGAGGTTGACCACCGCCGGCACGGCGTACTCTCGCGCGACGACCGCGCCGTGGGACAGCCGGCTGCCGAGCTCGAGCACGACCGCGCCCGCGGTGAGCAGCAGCGGGGTCCAGCCCGGATCGATGGCGCGCGCGACGAGCACCTCGCCCGACTGCAGATCGCGTCCGTCCACGAGGCTGCGAATGATCCGCACGCGCCCTCGGTGCCGCCCCGGGCTGATGCCGAGCCCCTGGAGCCGCGCGCCCGCCGACGCCTCGGCCACCGCCTCGTCGCCGCGCAGGAACACCGGCGGCTCGTGCAGCGCGTCCTCGTCGCGACGGGCCTTGCGCCGCGCCACCCACTCCGGCACCGGCTCGGCCGACAGCGAGCCACTCGCGAGGCCCGTCACCTCGGTCCACGTCAGATAGGCGACGTCGGCGGGATCCGCGATCCACCCGCGCCGCGCGAAGTCCGCCCCGAGCCACAGCAGCGTCCGCTGCGTCGCGAACAACAGCCGATCGAACGCGAATCGCTGATTCTCGCGCAGCAGCAGGTAGGTGCGGGTGTAGGCGACGAGCTGATCGGCCATCCACCGCCGCGGTCCCCACAGCGCCGCGCGCAGCTCGGCCTGGGCGGCCTCGAACTCCGCCTCCTGGCCCCGCGCCCGCGCGGCGGGCTCCTCGCCGCCGTGGCGATACGCCCGCAGCAGCGGCGCCAGCCGCTCGGGCGCCGTCGCCCACCGCGGCGCCATCACCTCCCACGACGCGTGGCTGCGGTGGCCGTAGCGCGCGAGGAACCCCGTCAGCGCCGTCCCGAACGCTGCGCCGGCCGGCGCGCCGGCCTCCAGCGCGTCGAGATCGGCCTCGGTGGCCACCTCGGCGAGCCCCCACAGCGCCTCGTTCGTCTCGAGCGTGCGGTTGCCCGGTGGGCACAGCGCGAGCCTACGCATCAGCGAGCTCGCCCGCTCGGGCACCCACGTCGCGAGCGCGCCCTCCAGCAGCTGGAAGAACAGGTTCGCGAACAGCAGGCTGCAGATGTGTACGCCGACGTACTCGGTGATCAGCGCGCGCTGCATGCCGACCAGGCGCACCGCGTCCGCCGGGGAGACCGGCGTGCGCGACACGAGCGGAAGCTCGGCGTCCAGCCGCAGCTCGAACGCGTCCCACTGCGCCGGGTTCGTCAGCGGGTTCCACCGGAAGCGCTCCCACCGGCGCTCCACGAGCGTCTCGCGCAGGAAGCCCAGGTAGACCGAGACGTCGGGGAGCGCCGCGAACCGTCGCTGCCACTCGAGCTCCTCGTCGGGCGGGACCAGCTCGAGCATGAACCGCGGCGGCGGCGCGCCCGGCAGCTTGAACGCGAGGTGCTGGAACGCGCTGACGTTGAGGTAGGGCCGGGACTGCACCAGGCGCAGCGCCGGACCGCCGCCGAGGTAGCGCTCCTGCGTGCCCGGGTACGCGATGAAGTGGTCGATCACCGGGGCGATCACCGACCACCCGAGCGGCGTGGCCGGCTCGGTCCATCGCTCGCCGACGAAGCGACGGGTCCACAGCACGTCGGTGCGCGGACGCGGACGCCCGGTGGCGGTGATCGGTCGCGCCTGCAGGACGTGCAGCTTCCCCGCGTGATCGAGCGCCCACTCGACGTCCTGCGGCTCGCCCAGCTCGGCCTCCACGCGCAGCCCGAGGCGGCACAGCCGAAGCAGGGTCCGCGCGTCCAGCGTCGCGCGATAGCGCTGCCCCTCGGGGACGCTCCGGCGCTGAACGCGCCCGTGGTCGTCCAGCTCCCACACCTCGCGGATCTCGGGCAGATCCTGCTGCACGAGCGAGAGCCGAACCCGGCTGGTGACGCGCTGCACCGCGCGCGGGGCGCGTCGCGGCCGGCGAACGAGGAACCAGTGCGGCGTGACCTGCCCGGAGACGAGCCCCTCCCCGAGCCCCCAGGTGGACTCGACGATCATCTCGCGCCAGCTCCCCGACAGCGGGTTGATCGTGAACATCACGCCCGAGACCCGCGGGCTGATCAGACGCTGCACGATCACGGCCATGCCCGCGGGCGCGGGGCCGCGGCGCCCCTCGCGATAGGCCATCGCCGCGTCCGACCACAGCGACGCCCACACCCTGCGCACCGCGGTGGGCACCTCCTCGGGCGCCAGGCCCAGCACGGTCTCGTGCTGCCCCGCGAACGATCGCGACGCGCCATCCTCCTCGACGCCGCTCGACCGCACCGCGACGCGTCCGCCGAGGGCGCGCGCGCGGGCGACCAGCCCGGTCTCGAAGCCCTCCGGCAGCACCATCGCGCGCACCGCGTCGGCCAGCCCGGTGAGATCGACGCTGGACGGGTCGCGCCACGCCCGCTCCGCCTGCGCCCACAGCCCCGCGCCCCGCAGCGCGTCGGCGAACGCGTCGACCGGGACCACGAAGCCACCCGGCACGGGGAGGCCGCGGCGCGCCAGCCGCGCGAGCTGCAGCGCCTTGCCGCCGGCCTGGTGCCGATCGCCCGCCTCGATCCGATCCAGGTCCACCATGTCCCGCCGTCCTCGCGCGCACTTGCTCACCCGTCCGGGTCGCGCGGTCCACCCCGCGCGACCCCACCCATGAGGCGGCATCGCTTGACATCGGCCGAGCCGGCGGTAAAAAGAGGTTGCCGTGCGCGGTGACGTCCAGCGACGCTGGGCCTACCCCCTCACGGCAGAAGTGGCCGGGCATGCTGGCCCGCGCGGAAGCCTCGGACCGACCGCCTCGGCGCGTCCGTCCCTGCCTTCCCTTGCGATCAAGCTGCCCTGTCGTGGTTCGTCCACCCTCCGCGGGTCGAACGACGCGTGTCGACCGCCCGAAGGTTCCCACTCGGTTGACCGGGCTCCTCACGAGGCACAACGCACCCCTGCACCTCCCGGCGCCGCCGCGGGCGTGCGTCCGGTGCACCCGCAAGCTCCCATCGACGCCCCCGGGGGTCCCCACCCGATGAACATCAACCCCGCGAACCCGGTCATCGTCCAGGGTGACGGCAAGGTCCTCCTGGAGACACGGCACGCGAAGTTCGACGATGCGCGAGACTTCCTCGCGCGGTTCGCGGAGCTCGAGGCCAGCCCGGATCTGCTGCACACCTACCGCATCTCCTCCCTGTCGCTGTGGAACGCCGCCTCGGCGGGCATGAACCGCGAGGAGATCGTCGAGGGCCTCCAGGCCCTGTCGAAGTTCGACATCCCCGGCGACGTGCTGCGCAACATCGACGACACCATCAGCCGCTACGGCCTGGTGCAGCTCCAGCGGCACCCCGACGATCCGGCCAACTGGATCCGAGTGGGCTTCAAGACCGCGTACGTCGAGAAGCTGGTGAAGAAGACCGCGACCGGCGAGGAGATGCTCAAGCCCGACGGGCGACGCTACTGGAAGCTCGCGGCCGGCATGCGCGGGCTGTTCAAGCAGCGGATGCTGCTCGAGAAGTGGCCGGTCGAGGACCTCGCGGGCTTCCTCGAGGGCGACCCGCTCCCGATGCAGCTGCGCAGCACCACCCTGAAGGGCAACCCGTTCGCGCCGCGCGACTACCAGCAGCGCTCCGTCGCGCGCTGGTTCATGGACGGCAGCCCGGCAGGCGGCCACGGCGTGATCGTGCTCCCGTGCGGTGCGGGCAAGACCATCGTGGCGCTCGCCTCGATGGCTACGGTGCAGCAGCACACGCTGATCGTGTGCAACAACCAGTCCGCCGTGAACCAATGGGTCCGCGAGCTGCTGGACAAGACCACGCTCACCGAGAAGGAGGTGGGCACCTACACCGGCGAGTTCAAGCAGATCCGCCCGGTGACGGTCGCCACCTACCAGGTGCTCACCTGGCGCCGCTCGAAGGGGCACGACTTCGAGCACCTGCACCTGTTCCGCGATCACAACTGGGGCCTGATCATCTACGACGAGGTGCACCTGTTGCCCGCCCCGGTGTTCGGCGCGACCGCGGAGCTGCAGGGGCGCCGCCGCCTCGGCCTGACGGCCACGCTGGTCCGCGAGGACGGCCGCGAGGGGGACGTGTTCAGCCTGGTCGGGCCGAAGCGCTACGACGTGCCGTGGCAGATCCTCGAGAAGCAGGGCTGGGTCGCCGAGGCGCTGTGCTTCGAGGTCCGCGTGCCGTTCAACCGCAAGGAGCGCGGCCGCTACGAGAAGGCCAACGAGGGCGAGAAGTTCCGCCTCGCCGCAGAGAATCCGAGGAAGATCGACATCGTGCTCGACCTGGTCGATCGCCACGAGGACGACAACATCCTCGTGATCGGCACCTACCTCGACCAGCTCCACGAGCTCTCCGATCGGCTCGGCGCGCCGCTGATCACCGGCGAGACGCCGCAGCGCGAGCGCGACAAGCTCTACAAGCAGTTCCGGGACGGCGACGTGAAGCGGCTCGTGGTCAGCAAGGTCGCGAACTTCGCGATCGACCTGCCCGACGCCAACGTCGCGATCCAGATCTCGGGCTCGTTCGGCAGCCGACAGGAGGAGGCCCAGCGCCTGGGCCGCATCTTGCGCCCCAAGGAGACCCAGGCCTACTTCTACTCGGTCATCACCAGCGACTCCAAGGAGCAGGAGTTCGCGATGAAGCGGCAGCTGTTCCTCACAGAGCAGGGCTACCGCTACCACATCGAGGAGCGCGCCGCGAAATAGCGGACGCTCTGGCACACGGGTCCGCGGCGCGATGCGTCGCCCCCCCGAACCCGGCCGGGCTCCCCTCGGCCCCACAGGATTGAGCGCAGCATGGCGAACAACGGAAAGAAGAAGAGCGGCGGCGGAAGGCGGCGGCGCGGGCGTCGCGCACCGGTCGAGGTCGAGGGGCCGGTCGTCTCGATCCCCGCATCGGGTCGCAACCCACACCGCAAGCGCAACACCCGCGGTCGCCGCGGGCCGCCCGGCGCCGCCACCAGTCGCCGTCGGCGCCTGAGCCGCAACGAGGTCGAGGAGATCACGGCCTGGCTCAAGCGCATGGCCGAGCCGCTGGTCGCCAACCTCTACCGCGGCCTCGGCGGCCAGCCCGGTCGGGTCGCCGGGCCCGATCGGATGCTGCAGCTCACGGTGCGCGCCGTCGCGCAGCCCTCGCGCGTCGGCAACCTGCTCAAGGCGATGCACGAGCGCGACCGCAAGGCGATCGCGGCGCTGTTGCAGGCCGGCGGCATCGCGCACGCCGCCGAGTTCCACCGCGAGCTCGGGCTGTCGTACGGCGCCCAGGAGCGCGACTGGCAGCGCACGATGCGCGTGCTGGCCGAGAAGGGCCTCGTGTGCGCGAGCCACGAGCAGGACGACGACTTCTTCTACATCGTGCCCGAGCCGCTGTTCGACAGTCTCCTCGCCAACCTCCAGGACGAGGTGGCGATGCCGATGTTCCATCACCCGGACGTCCGGGTGCTGGACGAGCGGGCGTTCTGCCCGCCGCTCGACTTCTCGATCGCTTCCCTCGCGACCTACATCGATCAGCACGCCCCGCGGCTGACGCAGCGGCACGACATCTACCGTCAGGACCAGGAGGAGATGGACGCGTTCTTCTCCCAGATCTGGGAGTCGAACAGCGAGCTGTTCAGCTTCCACCTTCACTTCCTGATGATCCACGGGATGGTCGAGCTGCGGGGTGAGTACCTCACCCTCAACCGCGACGTGCTCGAGGAGTGGCTGCAGCTCGAGCCGGAGGATCAGCGCGACCTCACGTTCCGTGCGCTCGAGACCCGGTTCGAGATGGCCGAGTGGGTGATGTGGGCGATCCACTCCGCCACCGCGAAGAAGGACGGGACCGTCGAGGGTTGGGTCGCCGAGCGGCCGCTCGTCTCGGTCTACCGCCGGTGGAAGCGCGGCGAGGACTGGCGCGACCGCTACCAGCGCAACGACTTCAAGAAGGGCCGCACCGGCGAGCGCGAGAGCTTCAGCTTCGCGCCGCTGGTGCAGATGGGCCTGCTCGAGATGGGCCAGTGGGGGCAGGAGAAGTTCTACCGCCTGTCACCGCGCGGCAAGCACCTGCTCGATCCGCCCGAGGACGACGGCTTCCGCCAGTTCTACCTCACGCCGTCGTTCGAGATCATGGCGCCGGCAGGCCTCGCCCCGGTGCTGTTGTTCCGCATCGGCGAGCTCGCGGACCTCACCGGCTGCGACCGCGCGAACACCTACAAGATCACCGAGCAGAGCATCGCCCGAGCGATGGAGCGCGGGTGGCGGCGCGACGACGTGCTGCAGTTCCTCCGCGACAACAGCCAGATCGGCCTGCCCGAGAACGTCGAGGCCACGCTGAAGGGCTGGATCGGCCATCGCGGCGACGTCGAGTTCCACGAGCTGACGTTGATGACGGTGCATCGCAGCCAGATCCGACGACTCGAAGCGAACAAGCGGATCAAGTCCTACCTGCTGCACCGATTCGCGCCGGGCATGTATGCGGTCGATCGCGCGAAGCGGGCCGAGATCGAGACGATGCTCCGCGAGATGAGCTTCGATCCCGCCTCGGACACGCGGCGCTACCCCGGCGACCCCGAGCAGGTCGAGGCACGCCTCGCGCTCCACAAGATGCTCAACGAGGCCCGCCAGCTCACCGAGGATCCGATCGGCCGCGGTCACGGCGCGGTGCCCCCCGAGAAGCTGCATCCGGTGCCCGGCACCAAGGTCGCGAACGTGCGCGGCGCCGATCCGGACCTGCCGCCGCTGGTGAGCGTCGACGAGGCCCGCCTGATCATCGACCAGGCGATGAACCGCGATCTCGATCTGGAGATGGTGTACCTCGCGAAGAACGGCCAGCGACTGGCCTGCGTGGTGCAACCGCAGCGGGTCGCGTTCAAGGCCGACGCCCCAGTGCTAGTCGGCCTCGATCGCAACGACGATGAACATCGAACCTTCGTGCTGGAGCGGGTCGAGCGCCTGCGGGTGGTGGAGCCATGAGCGGAGAGGCGTTGGGGTTCGAGGAGGCGCTGACCGCCCTCGAGGATCGCGTGCGGCGCCTCGAGTCCGGCGCCGCCGGGCTCGAGGAGGCGCTCGCGCTGTACGAGGAGGGCGTCGCGCTCGCGCGCGCCTGCCACGAGCGCCTCGAGGCTGCCGAGATGCGCGTCGCCGCGCTCTCGCAGGGCCCGGCTGGCACTCGCTTGGAACCCCTTGACGAGCCAGAGGACTGACAAAGCGGTTACACGCTGCGGCGTCGTAATCGAATAGGACGTAGGATCAGGGGCGCACAGGGTCGAGCCCGCTCGACCCCTGCCCGGGCGGGGTGACCGTGTTCGACAGCGTTGGTCGCGACTTGGATGCCGAGGCGGGCAAGCGACAGCTCACCGCCATCTTCCTGACCCTGGGTCTGACCGGCACCATCGTGGGCGGCGCGTTCGCGTTCGCCGCGTGGAAGGCCACTCAGTTCATCATGTCCGAGATCCTCGACGATTCGCAGATGATCGAGGTCGTGATGGAGGACCCCGAGCTCGACGACGAGCTCCCGCCGCCGCCGCCACCGCCACCGCCTCCTCCTGGCCCCTCGGTCGCGGACGACGACGAAGAGGAAGAGGACGAGGAGTCCGAGGTCAACCCCGACGAGATGACCGAAGAGGTCGCGGAGCTCGACGAGGAAGTCGAGGACAAGGTCAAGAGCGCGTCTGGCGGTGCCGTGGGCGGCGTCGAGGGCGGCGTCGAGGGCGGCGTGGTCGGCGGCGTGGTCGGCGGCGTGGTCGGCGGCGTGATCGGCGGCCAGCTCGGCGGGGTGCGCGTGATCCACCACTCCGAGGTGCGCGTGAAGCGCCGCGTCCAACCTCGCTATCCGGACGCCGCGCACGAGCTGAAGCTCGGTGAGGTCACCTGCCGCATCCGCGTGTCGATCGACCAGGAGGGCGTGCCCTACCAGGTCGACATCGACAACTGCCCGAAGGTCTTCCACGAGAGCGCCCGCGAGGCCCTGCTCAAGTGGCGCTGGTACCCTGCCAAGGTCGAGGGACGCACCGTCAACGCGCAGTTCGTCCTGCAGATGAAGTACATCCCCTAACGAAACCCCTGTCGCGAACACCCCCGGTGCCTGACCGAGGGAGCCATCGGAGTGCTTTCCCATGCTGCTGTACACCCTCCTGGAGCTGTCGGCTCAGGCGTCCTCGGACGCCGCGGGCTTCACCCTCGCGGAGATCTGGGAGGCCTCGGGGTTCATCGCCCGCTCGGTCATCATCATCCTGGTCGCGATGATGCTGGGGTCGATGTACGTCTCCCTCGAGCGCTCGATCGCGTTCAACCGCGCCCGCAAGCAGTCGATGGCCCTCGCCGCCGAGATCGTCGGGCCGCTGACGCAGGGCGACGTCCCGGCTGCGCTCACGCTGGCCCAAGACGAGCGCTTCCAGGCCTCCTACCTCGCCTCGATCCTCAAGGCGGGCCTCGGTGAGCTCCAGCACCGCTTCGACGACCACGGCATCGACAACGCGCACCGCGCGGTCGACAAGTCGATCGTCGAGGAGCAGGGCAAGCTGCGCAAGGGCATGGCGATCCTCGCGACGACCGGCTCCACCGCGCCGTTCGTCGGCTTGTTCGGCACCACCTTCGGCGTCATCAACGCGTTCCAGGGCATGGCCTCCGCGGGCTCGGGCCTCGCGTCGATCTCGAAGGGCATCTCCGAAGCGCTCATCACCACGGGCGTCGGCATCGGCGTCGCGGTCATCGGCGTGTGGTGCTTCAACTACTTCAACGGCCGGATCGAGAAGGTCACGGACGAGATGAGTGCGTCGAAGGCGGACTTCCTCGACTGGGCCTTCAAGACCCTGTGGGACCGTCAGGACCAGGCCAAGCAGGCCAGCAAGTAGCCACCACAGGGAGCGCAGCCCATGGGTGCGAAGCTCGGATCCGGTGGCGGCCCGATGGCCGACATCAACGTCACGCCGCTGATCGACGTGGTGCTCGTGTTGCTGGTCGTGTTCATGGTGATCACGCCGCTGCTGCAGTCGGGCATGCCGGTCGATCTCCCGACCGCGACGCAGACCACGACGGTCAATGACGTCGGTCAGCACATCACGATCTCCATCACCGAGAAGCAGGGGCTCTGGGTCGAGAACACCGAGGTCGAGCTCGACACGCTCATCGAAGAGGTCAACTTCGAGTACCGCGCGAATCCAATGCGCAGCATCCTCGTGAAGGCCGATCACCGTCTCGAGTACCGAAAGGTGCGCGAGGTGATGGACATGCTCGCCGAGAACGGGATGGACACCGTGCTCGTCGCCGCCTCGAAGCCGAAGGAGTAGGGGATGGGCGCACAGCTCGGTACCAAGGGCGCGATCGCCGAGATCAACATGACGCCGCTGATCGACATCGTGCTCGTCGTGTTGATCATCATGATGGTGAACATCCCCATCCAGGTCGAGGAGATGGGCGTGCGGCTCCCGAGTACGAGCGACGTCACGCCGCCGCCGCCCGACATGCCCACCGAGCAGCTCGTCGTCGCGATCTACGAAGACGGCACGCTCGCGCTCAACCGCCGGTTGATGACCGAGGACGTCTTGTTCTACGAGGTCACGCGCCGACTGCGCCCGATGGACAAGAAGAACGTGTTCATCGACGCCGACGGCGCCGTGCCCTACGGGCGCGTGGTCGCCCTGATGGACATGGCGCGCGAGGCGGGCGCGAGCCGCGTGGGCCTCGCGAAGATGAAGCCCCAGGGCCCGCTGCCTGTCACCTCGGTGGCGCCCGGCAGTCTGCCCCGCGGGGTCGACGTCGGCCTCGCCACGGTGATCGGCGCGCTCAGCCAGCGGATGGCGGACGAGGCGATCGCGCCACTGAAGCCCTATTTCATGGGCTGCTACGAGCAGGCGCTGGGTCGCAACCCCGCGCTGTCGGGGCGGGTGATGTTGCGCGCCACCGTCGGTCCCGCCGGCGAGCAGCTCGACCCGCCGAAGGTATCGACGTCCAACCACGGCGACGCGTCGCTCGATCGCTGCATCGAGGCGGTCGCCACCGAGCGGCTGACCTTCCCGGCCCTGGGCGAAGGCAACACGGCGGTCGCCCAATACCCGATCCTCTTCTCCCCAGGCTGAGGTCCCCTTGCCCTTCGATCTCGACGCGTGGAGCCAAGGGTGGCTCCCGCCGCTCGACGCCCTGCTGCGCGAGCGCGTCAGCGACACCTGGCCCCCCACGTTCGCCACGCCGCTCGCCTACCCGCTGTTCACCGGCGGCAAGCGCATCCGACCCGCCCTGGCGGTCGCCGCGTGGCAGGCCGTGGCCCCGGACGGTGCAGACCTGCACGCCGTGCTCCCGGCCGCCGCCGCGGTGGAGCTGATCCACACCTACTCGCTGGTGCACGACGACCTGCCGGCGATGGACGACGACGACGAGCGGCGCGGCCGCCCGACCGTGCACGTGGCCTTCGACGAGGCCACCGCCATCCTCGTCGGCGACGCGCTGCTCACCGAGGCGTTCGCGGTCCTCGCCGAGGCGCCGTGGGACGCCGCGATCCGCGCCGAGCTCGTCTCGACGCTGTCCCGCGCCGCGGGATGGCGCGGGATGGTGGGCGGGCAGGTGGCCGACATCCAAGGCGCGGTCGCGGACCTGGACACGCTGACCCGGCTGCACCGGATGAAGACCGGCGCGCTGATCGCGTGGTCGACGATCGCCGGCGGCCGGATCGCCGGCGGCGACGCGGCGACGCAGCGCGCGCTCGCCGACTACGGCGAGGCCGTCGGCCTCGCGTTCCAGCTCGCCGACGACGTGCTCGACGCCGACGAGGACGCCGGCGAGGGGGGGCCCCCCACCTTCGTGCGCCTGCTCGGCGTCGACGGCACCCGCGCGCAGGCCGAGGCGCTCGCGCTGCGCGCCGAGCAGGCCGCCGCGTCGCTCCCGCGCCCCGACGTCCTCGTGGAGCTGGCCCGCTTCACGGTGCGTCGGGATCGGTGACGTGGGGCGCCCGAAGCCCGAACGGCTCGACCTGCTGCTGGTGCGACTCGGCCTCGCGCCGTCCCGTCACCAGGCCCAGGCGCTGATCGCGGCGGGCAAGGTCACCGTCGATGGCCTGCCGAGCGACAAGCCGAGCGCGCGCGTCTACCCCGACCGGTCGATCGCCGTGAAGGACGACGGACCGCGCTGGGTCGGTCGTGGCGCCCTCAAGCTGCTCGACGCGATCGCGCGCCTCGGGGTCGATCCGAGCGGACGCACGTGCGCGGACCTCGGCGCGTCGACCGGCGGCTTCACGCAGGTGCTCCTCGCAAAGGGCGCCACGCGCGTCTACGCGATCGATGTCGGGACCAACCAACTCGCGTGGTCATTGCGCACCGACTCTCGCGTGGTGGTGATGGAGGGGGTCAACGCGCGCTACCTCGACGGGCTGCCCGAGGCGGTGGACCTCGTCGTCGGCGACCTCTCGTTCATCTCGCTCACGCAGATCCTGCCGACGGTGCATCGACTGCTCGCGCCGGGAGGCGACGCGGTCCTGCTCGTGAAGCCCCAGTTCGAAGCGGGTCGGGAGAACGTGGGCAAGGGAGGTCTGGTTCGCGATCCGGCCGCGCGCGCCGACGCGATCGCGTCGGTGGCCGACGCTGCGGTGGCGGAGGGCTTCGACGTCGTGGGCGCGGTGGACTGCGCCGTGCCCGGCGCGCGGGCCGGCAACGTCGAGCACTTCCTCCACCTGCGCCCCTTCCCGTCCGTGTGATCCCTGTCGGGAGGATCGCGATCAGGCGGGTACGCGCGCGGAGGTGTGGACGAGCTCGGCCCCGTGCTACAGTGCCCGCCGTGGAGGAACTGATGGCGACGCTGCGGACTGCGCCCCTGGCGCTCGGGGTGGCCCTGGCGCTGGGCGGATGCACCTACGTCACCAACGACCAGTATCAGGAGAAGCTGGCGTGCCTCGACGAGGACGGCGACGGCGCGGTGCGCCGCGCCGACTGTCCGTCGGTCGTTGCCGGTGAGGCCCTGGTGGACTGCGACGACAGTCGCAGCGATCGCTTTCCGGGCAACCCCGAGATCCCCTACGACGGCATCGACCAGGACTGCGACAACCAGGACGTGGTCGATGTCGACGGCGACGGGTTCCCGGGCATCCTCGAGGCCGACTGGACGCCCGCTCACAGCAACCTGACCTGGCCGAGCGGGCTGCAGAACCGCCTGGACTGCGACGACGAGGATGACCGAACCTACCCCGACTCGCCGTTCGCCGTCCCCTACGACGGTGTGAACAGCGCGTGCGTCGACCTCACGCTCAACCCCGACTGGGACGACTGGGACCAGGACGGCGACGGCCACGTGCCGTACGCCTCGCTGTTCACCGGCCTCCCGTACACCGGCGACCTGCCGCAGGACGACTGCGACGACTTCAACGCCGACGTCTCGCCCTCCACCACGGTCGCGGACACCTGGTACGACGGCATCGACCAGGACTGCGACGGCGCCAACGACTTCGATCAGGACGGCGACGGCTACATCCGCGACCAGTACATCACGCTCTACCAGAGCTTCCTCGCCAAGTACAAGTACACCGACGATCGGCCGTGCACGCTCGCCGATGGGTCGTGCAACGACTGCGAGGACGATCCGACGACCGACGGCGATCGGCTGATCCCGGCCGCCCAGATCAACCCGGGCCAGACCGAGACCTGGTACGACGGCGTCGACCAGAACTGCGACGGCGCCAACGACTTCGATCAAGACGGCGACGGCTTCGAGTGCGACGGCTCGCTGGTCTCCGCGTGCAGCGGTCACATGGGGCTCGACTGTGTCGACACCAACCCGAACATCCGCCCGAACGCGCTGGAGCTGATCGGCGACGCGGTCGATCAGGACTGCACCGATGGTGTCGACGGCGCTCGCCTCCACACCGGGATCTACAGCTGGACGACCCCCTATCGGCCCACGATCACCGCGAACGACGGCCACTACCTCCTGGGTGTGACCGCCGACGAGCGCATCGTCGGCGCCGCCGAGCGCCAGGCAGCGACCGTGTTGTTGTTCCCCGTGGGCACCGCGATGCCGTCCGACACGCCCGCGCTCACGCAGTTCGTGTCCACCGGCAACCTGATCGGTGAGTCGGTCGCGCTGCGCGGCAACGGCGCCGACTTCTGGATGGGCGCCAGCGTCGGCACGCAGCAGAACGTCCTGCTCCGCAACCAGTACTTCTTCCTCACCACGCCGGGCGGCAACCAGTACGCAGCGAAGACCTCGTCGAACGCGTCGGCCGTGTTCCCGACGCTCGGCTGCGAGGATGCCGACGGCAACCCCCGCGCCTGCCCCTACCTCGACACCGACCTGCAGGACGGCGGCGGCGACACGGTGTGGGTCGTCGGCTGCAACGACGAGGTGCTCCACTTCGCGCGCTGCAAGGAAGGCGTCGCGACCGTGGCCTGCGTGGACGCCACCGACACCCGGCTCGGTCAGACCAGCATCTTGGGCGAAGGCCGCCGCTGCTACGTCGACGACATGAGCGGCGATACCGCGAAGCTCCGCGTGTACACCGCGTCCTACGACTACCTCGAGTACGACCTCACCAGCGGCCCCAGCCCGTCGATCGTCGCGGCGACGGCCGACCATCCCTCGGCGACGTGGCTGGTCGACGACGTGCGCAACCACGGCGATCTCATCGTGTTCGCCGGTGGCCCGAACGGGTCCGCCCCCACGGGCGTCACACTGCTCGACAACGACGTCGTACGCTCCGTCACCGCCCTCGCCTCGACCCGCGTGTACTCCGCGGACGCCGTGAAGATCGCGGGTCACTACTACATCATCGCGGTCACCGCGGATCAGGGGAGCGACGGCATCGCCGACGTGGTCTTCCTGCACGGCACCAACCTGAGCGCGCTCTCGAGCCAGCAGCTCTCGGTGCCCGGCGGCGCCGCGCCGATCAGCGTCGCGATCTTCGCCGACGCCGACCGCGTGCTCGCCGCGGTCACCGCCGACGGCACTTCGTCGGACGTGGTCGGCTGGTCGATGTGGGGCTTCGCGCCGTAGCGCGGCCGACGGGCTACTCCAGGTCGTCGAACTCAGGCGCCGCGTCGACCGCGACCGGTGCCTCGCCGCGCACGTAGACGGTGCGCGCGCCCGACAGGCCCTGGTCGTCCTTGCTCACGATCTGCACGCGGTTCACCCCGTAGCCGAGCTCGATCTCCGCCACGAACCTCACGTGGTCCGATCCGCCCGCCGCCCACGCCACCTTGTGACCGTCGACATAGACGACCGCGTGCGCGATCGTGCCGTCGTCGAGCGCCTCTGCGTGAACCTGGAACGGCCCGACCGGCGCAGACAGCGGCAAGGACGCCTCGATCCGAGGCGCCTCGAGGCGCGTCGGGTCGCCGGATCGCGACAGGTCGACCGGCCACTCGGCGAGCACACCGTACGCGGGGCTCTCGATGATGAGGTGCATCGGGATCTGCTCGGGGAGCGCTTCACCCAGACGTACGGCCAGGTCGATCCGCCCCTCGCCGCGCGGCGCGACATCGAGCAGCGCGGCGCGATCGATCAGCTCCACGTCGAGGTCGCCCGGCGCCGCGAAGTACACCTCGAGCCGATCGAGCGCCACCTCCGAGAGGTTGCGGACCGTGATCTCGGCGACCCGATCCCCCCCTTCGCCACCGAGCCGCGCCGAGAGCCCCACGCGCGGCACCTCGGAAGCAGGCGCCCGAAACACCTCCTCGCCAGCCCACAGCGACTCGCGTCCGTCGGCGTGCAGGCGGACACCCACAGCGTCCTCGCGCGGCCCCACGCCGGGCGACAGGCGCACCACCGCCAGCCCGGAGGCCGACGCGCCAGGCTCGACCCGACCGAGCGGGACGACCCGCCCCGACCACGGCCAGAAGGTGTCGCAGACGAGCTCGACCTCCGCGCGATGGAGCGGCACATCTCCGCGGTTCACGAGCTCCACGTTCACCTCAACGCGCCCGGGCTGCTCCGGATCGACCGACGAGGTCACCTTCACGTCCGCCTGAAGCGGGCGCGCGTCGGACGCCTCCGCGGGCGACCAGTCCAACCCGCGCGCCTCGAGCGCCGCGATCAGGTGTCCCTCCTGCTCGGCCCGCAGCGTCGGGATCGCCTCGATGAGCGACGCGAGCACGTCTGCGCGCCCGGGCCCGGCCGATCCGATCACCGCGCGCCGCGCCAGCTCCAGCGCCACGTCGGTGGGCGGGTCCTCGATGCCGCGCCAGCCGTACCGCTCCCGCACCACCGGGATGATCTCCTCGCGCGACCGCCCCGCGACCGACAGCCCCCACCCCTCGTAGTGGACCCCGAGCCCGTCGAGCTCGATCTGCGCGAGCGCGGCGTCGGGTGGCAGCCCCCCGTCGGCGATCGAGCGATCCCCGGCCAGCAGGTACTGCGCCACCGTCAGCTTCAGCCGCGCTTCCTCGTCGAGGTTGTAGATCTTCTGGACCGTGCCCTTTCCGTACGAGCGCGTGCCGATCAGAACGGCGCGATCGAGCTGCAGCAGCGCACCTGCGAGGATCTCCGAGCCGGACGCGGTCCGGCGGTCCATCAGCACGACGATCGGCACCGGCGGCTCGTCGCCCGCCGCGACCGCGTCCATGCGCCCCTGGAGGTTCTGCACCTGCCCGCCGTTGGGCCCCGCGGTGCGCAGCAGCATCCCCTCGGTGAGGAACTGATCGGCAGAGCGCGCCGCCTCCTTCATCGAGCCGCCGGTGTTGCCGCGCAGGTCGATGACCAGACCACGCGCCATGCCCCCGCTGGCCGCGAGCGTCGCGAGCGCCGCGGTGAGGTTCTCGACCGTGCGCTGGCTGAAGTGGGTGATGCGCACGTAGCCGACACCGTCCTCCAGCGCGCGCTCGTAGACGTTCGCGACGACGACCTCCGCCCGCGGGAATGCCAGCTCGAGCACCTGCTCGCCGCGCCGCACGACGAGCGCGATGACCGAGCCGTCGTCACCCCGGATGCGCCGCGTGGCCTCACGCAGCGGCATGTTCACGGTGCTCACGCCGTCAATCCGATCGACCACGTCCCCGGAGAGGATCCCGACCTGGGCCGCAGGCCCGTCCGGGACCAGGTCGACGATGCGGAGCTGCCCCTCCTGGATGCGCAGCGTCGCGCCGATGCCGACCAGCGTGCCCTTCAGCCGCACGTCGAAGCGCTCCAGCCCCTCTCCCTCGAGCACACGCGAGTAGCGATCGAGGCCGCGCGTCATCCCGGTGAGGATCTGCAGGCGCGCGTCGACCCCATCCAGCGCGTGGCCGGACTCCACCACGAGGCGCTCGAGCGCGCGCAGCGCGTCCGGCAGGGTCGCCAACGAGGCGACCGACACCTCGCCGATCTCGCGCCCGTCGCCGTGGCGCAGGAACACCGCGTTGCCCTGCGGCTCGACCAGCAGCCACGGCACCTCGTCGGCCAGCCCCGCCGCAGCACCGTGCAGCAGCGCCTCGACGCGGAGATCCTCGGGGTAGAGGTAGAGGCGGGCGACGAGGTCGACCGCGCGATCGTACGCCTTCTCGGAGACGCCCGCCCACGCGAGGTGGGGGAGCGCGGCGAGCACGAGCACGAGCGGCCTGACGATTCTCATGCAGCTGTTATACCAACCGCCGAATGGCGCTCGCGCCACCTTGGGGGTGTCAGATTCGGTCACCCCCGTCGGAGCACGACGATGGGCGATCGCGTTTCTGACGTCCTGGCCGCGGTCGCGCGCGGTGAGCTGACCGTGAGCGCTGCGCGCGCGCTGCTCGCGGACGGCGACGCCACCGACCTCGGGTTCGCGGTGATCGACGACCATCGCGCGGTGCGCACCGGGCTGCCCGAGGTGGTCTACGGCGAAGGGAAGTCGCCCGCGCAGATCGCCGCCATCTTCAACCACCTCGACGCGCGCGGGCACAAGGCCCTGGCGACCCGAGTGGACGCCGACAAGGCCGCGGCGGTGCAAGCCCTGCTCCCCGGCGCGCGCTACGCGCCCGTCCCGCGCCTGCTGTGGCACGCGCCGTCCGGCGCCGAGCCGTTTGCGCCGACCCGCGAGGGCCAGGTGTGGGTGCTCTCCGCGGGCACCTCGGACGCCCCGGTGGCCGAGGAGGCCGCGCAGTGCGCGGCGTTCTTCGGCCTGGATGTCCACAGCGTGGTCGACGTCGGCGTCGCTGGGCTGCACCGGCTGCTGTCCCGCGCCGCCGACCTGCAGCAGGCGCGCGTGATCATCGTCGTTGCCGGGATGGAGGGGGCGCTGCCGTCCGTGGTCGCCGGTCTCGTTCGCGCGCCGGTCGTCGCGGTGCCCACGTCGGTGGGCTACGGCACGCACTTTGGCGGCCTGACGCCGCTGCTCGCGATGCTCAACGCCTGCGCGAGCGGCGTGAGCGTGGTCAACGTCGACAACGGGTTCGGCGCCGCGCTGGTCGCGTGGCGGATCGTCGCCGGAGGCACCCGATGAGCCATGTCGCCTGGCTGGACTGCTCGGTCGGCGTCGCGGGCGACATGCTGCTCGCCGCGCTGATCGACGCCGGCGCCGACGAAGCCGCGATCCGCGTCGGGCTGCAGGGCTTGGGCCTGGACGGCTGGGAGCTGAAGGTCCGCGAGGTGCATCGCGGCGCGTTCCGCGCGCTCCACGCGAGCTTCGGCGTCGAGGAGGCCGACCCGCACCACACCGCAGCGCATCCTCACCCCCACGACGACGCGCACCCTCACCCCCACGACGACGCGCACCCCCATCGCCCGTGGTCCGAGGTGCAGGCCCTGCTCACGACCACCGCGCTCCCCGAGCGCGCGCGAGCTCGGGCGCTCGCGGCCTACGAGCGGCTGGCGCAGGCCGAGGCGGCGCTCCACGGGATGCCGGTCGAGACGGTGATGTTGCACGAGGTCGGCTCGCTCGACGCGATCCTCGATGTGGTGGGGGTCTGTCTCGCCCTCGAGGACCTCGGCATCGATCGCCTCGTCGCGACGCCGCTGCCGATGGGCACCGGGCACACCCACGCCGCGCACGGTCGCCTCCCGCTGCCGGCACCCGCCACGTTGTCCGTGCTGCGCGGGTGGCCGATCGTCCCCGCGGTCGTTCCGGGCGAGTGGGTCACGCCGACCGGAGCGGCGCTCGTCGCCGCGCTCGCCGAGCCGGGTCCGCCGCCAGCGATGGTGCTCGGCGCCACGGGGCACGGCGCCGGAACCCGCGATCCTTCGGCGTTCCCGAACCTGGTGCGGGTGGTGCTCGGCCACGAGGGTCGGCCCGACGCGCCAGAGACCGTCGAGGAGCTGGCTTGCAACCTCGACGACCTCCCCGGTGAGCAGGTGCCCGCGATCGTCGCGCGTCTGCTCGAGGCCGGCGCACTCGACGCGTGGGTCAGCCCGGTCCACATGAAGAAGGGCCGCCCGGGTCTCGTCCTCTCCGCGCTCGCGCGGCCAGACGACGCCGACGCGCTCACCGAGATCCTGCTGCGCCACTCCACCTCGCTGGGTGTGCGACGCCACCGTGCCACGCGAACGGTCCTCGACCGCTGGCACGAGACGGTCGACACCGCGTACGGCCCGGTGCGGGTCAAGGTCGGCGGTCGTGGCACGGTGCCGTGGCACGCGGCGCCCGAGTACGAGGACGTCGCGGCGCGCGCAGCCGTGGCCGGAGTCCCGCTGCACGAGGTGCACGCGGCCGCGCTGACCGCGTGGCGCCTCAGCCAGCGTGCGCCGGAGCCAGCAGCAACACCACCATCGCGGTGATCAGGAACAGCACCGCGGTGATCAAGATCGGCGCGTCCTTGACCAGCGCCTCGTCGGGCGCCTCGCCCTCGCCGCGCTGATCGACCAGGTAGATGTAGCGGAAGATCGCGTACAGGACGTACGGGAGCGTCAGCGCCATCCACGGCGTCGTACCGAGGATGGTGTACAGCGCGTACGAGAGCACGACGTTCCCGGTCACGATCGCCTGGAACTGGTCGAGCATCTGCGGGCTGTACTCCGCGAGGTTCTTGCGCGTGCCGCCCCCCTCGCCGAGGTTGAGGAGCTCGGCGCGGCGCTTGTGGAATCCGAAGAACAGGGCGAGGAACGCCGTGCACACGAAGAGCCACGGCGACACCGCCACGCCGATCGCGACCGCACCCGCGATCGCGCGCCACACGAAGCCCGACGCGAGGAACATCACGTCGAGGATCACCAGGTGCTTGAACACGAAGCTGTAGCTCAGCGTGGTGGCCAGGTAGGCGACCGTCACCAGCAGGAACAACGGCGAGATCCACAGCGCGATCCCGAGCCCGGCGCAGAGCACCACGACCATCTCGGCGACCGCCAGGCGCGCCGGGAGCGCGCCGGACGCGATCGGACGGTGGCGCTTGCGCGGGTGACGGCGGTCGGCCTCGCGATCGAGGTAGTCGTTGAGGATGTACCCCGAGGACGAAACCAGGCAGAACGCCACGAACGCCGCGAACGCCTGGGTGATGGCCCACGCGTCGAGGAAGCGACCCGAGAAGATGAGGGCCGCGAACAGCAGCCCGTTCTTCGTCCACTGCTTGGGTCGAAGCTGGCGCAGCGCGGCGACCGCCATGCGCGCAGCGCTCGGCGCAACCGACATCGAGACCTCGTCTGAGTGGGGAGCACGCAGGCTCATGGAGGCGCGACCCCGTCCCGCTCGAGCGCCGCCGGCGTCAGCACCAGCACACGAAGCTCGCCCTCACCGAGCGTGAGCGTCTGCTGAAAGGCCCCGACACCGGGCCCGGAGACCCGCACGACGTGAGGCGTTCCCGCGGTCAGCGCGACCTGCCCGTCGACGGCGGCACCATCCACCGTGACCTCGTAGCGATCCGGCGCCTGCACCCTGAGCAGCGCGCCCTCGGACACCGCGGGCCCGGAGCGCGCGATCATCGTCCCGCCGCCGACGCCGAGCACGGCCCCGATGAACAGCCCCGCCGCGAACAGCAGGCTGCCGACGCCAGCGACGACCAATGCCATCGACGGCCCCCGCGACGGGCCGCGCGGCACGGAGGGCTCGGGCGTCGGGCGCCGACGGAGCAGGGTGGAGATCTCGCCCATCGCGCCGAAGTCTTCGGGCTCGACGATCGTGGGCGCACCGCCGGTGTCCGCGAGATCGTCGAGATCGAGGTGCTTGCGGATCACCGTCTCCTGCTCGTCGGCCCACTCGGCGGGTCGCGGCAGCAGCGGGTTGCGCCGCACCTCGGTGGACTCCTCGCTCGGCTTGAGCCCGAAGTGACCCGCACCCTCCGAACCCTGACGCGCCAGCTCGTCGTCGAGCAGGCGGCGGTCCATCAGGTGGGTCGGATCCTCGACCGTGCTCGACGCGTCGACCTCGTCGGTGATCACCTCCGTCGGGCGGTTCTCCTCCTCGTTGGTCTCGGAAGCCGTCGGCGCCGCGGCGGTGCGCGCACCCGACTCGAGCTCGGGAAAGAGCCCTCGCACGTACTGCGCGAGGGTCGAGTGCGTGAAGATGAAGCCCGCGTCGTGAAAGAACTTGTCGAGCGCCTCCTTGAACGCGGTGGCGCTCGGGTAGCGCTCCTGCCGATCGACACGCAGCGCGCGATCGACGATCGTCTCGAGCGTGAACGGCACGTCGGGGTTGATCGAGGAGATCGGCTTGTACTTGCCGATGCGCACGTTCTCGAGGGTCGCGAGCTCGGAGTCGGCACGGAACGGATGCTTTCCGGTGAGCATCTCGTAGAGGACCACACCGACGCTGAACAGGTCGGAGCGCTGGTCGAGATCCTTGGCCCCCATCGCCTGCTCGGGGCTCATGTAGTCGAACCGGCCCTTGATCACGCCGGCTTGCGTCTCCATCACCTTCAGGCTGGCGCGCGCGATCCCGAAGTCGGTGAGCTTGACCTCGCCCTGGAACGACAGGAGCACGTTGGGCGGCGATACGTCACGGTGGATGATGTTCAGCGGCACCGGGCGCCCGCCCCGCATCACCTGCCGCTGGTGCGCGTACTCGAGCCCCTTGAGCAGCTCGATCGCGACGAACACGGTGTGGGGCACGGGCAGGCGCAGGCCGCGCTCGGTCGCGCGCCGCAGCACCGCGCCGAGATCGCGCCCGTGCACGAACTCCATCGCGATGTACCACACCGCGTCGACCTGCCCGAGATCGAGGATCTGCACGATGTTGGCGTGGCTGAGCAGCCCCGCGACCTTCGCCTCGTCGACCAGCATCGCCACGTAGTCGGCGTTCTGCGAGAGGTGAGGAAGGATGCGCTTGATCGCGAAGATGCGCTGGAAGCCGCCGATCCCCTCGAGGCGCGCCTTGTAGATCTCGGCCATGCCCCCCGTAGCGATGCGCTCGAGGATCTGGTACTTCCCGAACGTCTGAACTGCGGGTTGCGCCACGTCTCCCACTCGGTTCGAGCCAGCCCACGTCGCGAGGGTGGACGATGCCCCACGATAACGTGCCGCGCGCCCCGGAACCCTCCGGAGGCCCGACGTCGCCCACACCTTCCCACAAGGTCGCGGCCATGACAACCGCGGCGTTGCTCGCGCTGTGGCTGGCTGGTACCGTCCTCGCGCGCCCGATCACCCCGTGGCTGGCCGAGGCGGCCGTCCAGGTGGAGCGGATCCTGGGCCTCGACGCGAGCCAAGGAGCGCCCGACTCATGATCCCCCCCGACCTGAAC
This sequence comes from uncultured Enterobacteriaceae bacterium, assembly GCA_964419905.1. Taxonomy (GTDB): domain Bacteria; phylum Myxococcota_A; class UBA796; order UBA796; genus JAFDJI01. The sequence goes on along the minus strand of CAYQSE010000013.1, from coordinate 15,135 downwards.
ACCGGCGACCTGCTGCTGGCCGCCGGGCTGCTGGTCGCCTGCGTGACCGATCTGCGCGAGGGCAAGATCCCCAACGTGCTGACCCTCCCGCTCGTCGTGCTCGGCGTGCTGTACAACACGCTCTCGGGCGCGCTGCTGTTCGGGCTGCTCGGCGCCGTCATCGCGTTTGCGCTTCATTTCGGGCTGTGGGCGCTGAAGGTGGAGCGCGGCGGCGACGCGAAGCTGATGATGGCCGTGGGCGCGTTCCTCGGCTGGTCCGACATGCTCGCCACGACGATCTGGATGTTCCTGCTCCTCGCGCCCGTTGGGATCCTCGTGCTGATCGCGCGCGGGCGGTTGGGCAACTTCCTCGAGACGCTCCGCTACGCATGGCGCAAGGCGCTGGGGTACCCGGTGGAGCCGCCCGCCGAGCAGACCACCATGATCTTCGCGCCGGTGATAGCTTGTGCCGTCATCGCGACGCGCCTGCTGGACTGGCCGGCGAGTCTGTGGTCCTGAACCTGACGGGAGCCCTCTCCGCGCATGTTGCCCCCCACGCCCGCTGACTTCATCGGCGCTGGCCCGTTCTGGAGCGGCGAGGCCGCACCGGACGCGCCCACGGCCGTGCCCGGGTTGTTCCCACGCGGCGCGGCCATGGGGCAGCATCTCTCGGTCGAGCGCCTCGTGCGCATCGCCGAGCAGCGCCTGTTCTACCTGGTCAACAACCTCAGCCGGAAGTGGTCGCGTCGGATGTGCTGGGCGTGCGGGAACAAGTACTCGCCCGACTCCGCGAAGTGCTGCTCGTACTGCGGCCAGCCGCTCTCCGACCAGCGGTTCTTGATGTCGGCCCGATGGAACCGCGCCTCGTTCGACGGCTTCGAGGCGCTGACCCGCCTGCGCGTGCGCCACTTCGGCCTGATCTCGCCCGTCTACGCGTTCTACCGCAACAACCTGTTGATGTCGGTCTATCCCTACGACGGCGGCGCCCTGCTGGTGGACTTCACCGCGCCGCTCTCAGGGCTCCAGCTGCTGCGGATGGCGGTGCAGCTCTCAGAGACGATCGCGCACCTCCACGAGCACGGTGTCGTGCTGAGCGCGCTGCGCCCCGCCAACGTCTTGATCATGCCGGACGGCACGCCGCGGCTCTTCGATCTCGACGTCGAGGAGGTCCTCCCCGTCCCCCAGAACCTCTACCGCGACGCGCGGCAGCCCGCGCTGCGGGACACCCGCGCGCTCGGCCAGCTGCTGCTCCCCCTGGCGTCGCTCGAGGACGCCCCGCTCTCCAACCTGCTGAAGAAGGCGTCCGACGGGATGTTTCCCGGCCCGATCCCGTTCATGCAGGTCGCGCGACGTCTCCTCGCCGAGGTGAGCGCCCACGAGCCGCCGCCGCCCACGCGCGTCGCGGCGTACAGCGATCTCGGGCTCTACCGCGCCGCCAACGAGGACGCCTGGGGCTGGCGTCGCCTCGGCCCGAGCGCGGCGATCTACGCGGTGGCTGACGGCATGGGAGGCCACGCGCACGGGCGCGACGCGTCCGACCTCACGCTGAGCACGTTCCTCCAGGCGGTCGCCGAGTCGGTCGCTCTCGACAAGCCCGACCCGAAGCAGGCCCAAGAGACGCTGATCGCGGCGGTCCGTCGCGCGAACGACACGGTCTACCGCGCGCGCAAGGCCCGCAACATCGAGATGGGTGCCACGCTCACCGCGGCGCTCGTGATCGGGCACGACCTGTTCATCGCCCACGTCGGCGACAGCTCGGCCTGGTATCTCCACAAGGCAGCACTGCGCCGCCTGACGGCCGAGCACACCGTCGCCGCCGAGCTGCTCGCCGACAAGTCGATCACCCCCGAGCAGTTCGCGACGCACCGCGCACGGCACGTCCTGACGAACGCGATCGGCATGGAGCCGAAGCTCGAGGAGATCGACGTCCTGCACCAGAAGGCGGCTGCGGGAGATCGGCTGCTGCTGTGCTCGGATGGCCTCACCAACGAGGTGTCCCCCGAGGCGCTGCAGCACAGCCTGCACGCGTGGGCCGACCGTCACAAGGCCGTGCGCGAGCTCGTGCGCGAGGCGTATGCAAGCGGGGGTCACGACAACGTGACCGCGCTGCTCGTCGACCTCGGCTGAGCAGATGATCACCGCCCTGTTGGTGTGGCTCGCGCTCGCCCGTGCCGACGCGCCCGCGTCGACCGACGCGGAGCCTGCCGTCACCGACCCGCCCACCACGGAGCTGGACACCGCGGCCGAGCCCGTCGACGCGGACGCGGACCAGGTCGAGGAGGCGAGCGACGGCAAGCGCGAGCGCAAGGCGCCGAAGCGCTGGGGCGGCGTCGTCATCCCCATCGTCACGTACAACTCGACGGACGGTCTCGCGGTGGGCGTCGGCGGGGAGCTGTTCGAGCGCGATCTGGCCTCGGGGAGCGGCGGGTTCAAGCGCAAGATCGCGTTCCAGGCGCTCGTCGCCGTCGACGGCCGCTACCAGGCCCACCTGCTGCGCTACGAGACCCGCACCGGCAAGCACGACCTGCTGATCGAGGTCGGGTTCCGCAAGTGGACGAGCCTGCTCTACGCGGGGATCGGCGGTGACGACGTGCTCGTGGACTGGGGACCGCTCGAGCGCGAGAACCGCGCGTGGACCCCGTTCGTGAACGCGGGCGTCACGCACCCGCTGGGCGACGGCATGCTGTGGTTCCAGGGCTTCTTCCGCTACATGCAGGTAGACCCCGGTGAAGCCAGCCTGCTCGCCCAGCAGTCCCCGCCAGGCGCTCAGGGTGGCGCCTACACCGACCTCGCGATCGGCTACCTGATCCACGACCTGGACCGCTGGCCGATGCCCGACCGCGGGTGGCGCGCCGAGCTCGACGTGCGAGGCGGCGGCGCGTGGCTGAACGACCGCGCGGGGTTCACGCCCTCGATGACCGGGCACGGGAGCCTGACGGGCTGGCTCCCGGTGTTCGGACCGCGACTCGTGGTGGCCGGGCGCGTCGTCGCGGCGCACGCGGTCGGCGATCGCCCGTTCTTCGAGAACGAGTTCGCCGGCGGTCGGCGACGGTTCGAGATCGGCTACGAGAAGTCCTTGATGGGTTACGGGCGCAACCGCTCGCGCGGCGACGGGGTGCTCGCGAGCCTGGTCGAGGTGCGCCCACACCTGTTCCGCACCAACCACCCGTTCTTCGACCTGTCGATGTACCTGTCGCTGTTCGCCGAGGAGGCGTGGCTGTTCGAGAAGGGTCGCCCCGGACCGCACATGCCTACGCTCGGCGTCGGCGCCATCCTGCTGTGGCAGGACGCGACGATCCTGCGTCCGTTCGTCGCCTGGGGCTGGCGCGCCGACGATCCAGACGGCCTGCGCCGTCCGATGGCACAGTTCGGGCTATCGCTCGAGGATGCGTTGTAGAGCCGACCGGTCGCACTCGGATATGCTGGCGACCCCGGAGGCTTCATGGCTCGGATCCTGCTCCTCGCGCTCCCGCTGCTGGCCGGCTGCCTGTGGGTCACGCGCGCCCAGTACGAGGAGGCGTGGGACAAGGACGGCGACGGCTGGGGCCTCGAGCAGGACTGCGACGACGACAACCCCGACGTGCACCCCCACGCGCCCGACCACCGCGGCGACGGCTGCGACGCGGACTGCGGCACCGCGCCCGACGGTGACGGCGACGACTGGCCCGACGACGCCGACTGCGCACCGGACGATCCCACGGCGTACCCGTGCAGCCGCGAGGAGAGCGCGCATCCCGACGTCGACTGCGACGGGCTGCCCGGGATCAGCCGCCCGGTCGGGGACTGCGACGGCGCGCGCGGCGATCCGAGCCACCCCGCCGGCGCGAGCGTCCCGCTCGATCCGACGACCTGTCGGCCCCCGGGGTAGCGCTCAGTCCGCGAGCATCCCCTGCGCGATGCGCGTGGCGACCGCCATCGTCGTGAGCTGCGGGTTCACGCCGAGGCTGGTCGGGAACACGCTGCTGTCCGCGATGAACAGCCCGGGGAGCCCGTGGGCCTGGCCGTCGGCCCCGATCACCGAGGAGGCGGGATCTGCCCCCATCCGGCAGGTCGACATCGGGTGCGCCGCGTACAGCGTGAAGTCCTGGATGGCGGTGCGCGCCAGCGCGTCCGCGTAGGCGCCGACGTCGGTGTACGTCCCGACCCCGTGGATCGGCGAGAAGATCTCGGTGGCGCCGCCCGCGATCAGTACCTCGGCCGTCCGCACCAGCCCGCGCTTGATCAGATCGACGTCGGCGGGGTCGAAGTCGTACCGGAGGTTCGCACGCCCGTCCGCCTTCGCGCCAACCTCGCCCTCGCCACGGTCCGAGACCATCACCAGACAGCCACACAGGTGCGCGAGCCGCGCGAGCATCGCCTTGGCCTCGGCGCCGGTCGCGCCGGTGCTGAGCAGCAGCACGCCGGGCGGCCCCGAGAGCGTGTGCGGGAGCACCCCAGGCAGCGCCGGATCCTCGAAGTACGCGCCCTGCGTCGCCCCCTTCCACATGCGCACCTCGTGCGGGCACCAGCCGAGGACCGCGCTGCCCGGGTGCACGTGCAGGCCCTTCCCGAGGCGCGGCCCAAGCCGGTCGGCGAGCCCCGCGTGGTGGAGCAGCCGCGGCGTCCCGACCGCGCCCGCGCTGACCACCACCCGCTCCGCCCGCACCGTCAGCCGCCCGACGACCTCACGGGTGTCGGGATGCATCACGTCGCCCGCCACCCCGACCGCGCGACCGCCCGCGACGAGCACCGCATCGACCTTCGTGTCGGCCTGGATCACCGCGCCATGACGGACCGCCTCGGGCAGCAGGTTGCGATCCACGCTCGCCTTGCCGCCCGACGGGCAACCGAAGTTGCAGATGCCGCAGCCGGCGCACCCCGGCGTGTTCCGGTGCACGAGGTCCGCGTGCAGCCCGAGCTTGCGGGCGCCACGCACGATCAGGTGGTTGTTCTCGCCAGCGATCGCGTCTGGCGTCCGGCCGACCCCGAGCAGCGCCTCGAGCGCGTCGTAGATCGGCGCGAGCGCGCGGCTCGCGAACCGTGCGTCGCCGCCGAGCACGGCCTCCCACCCATCGAGCACCGCGTCGGGGGTGCGGAAGCAGATCGCCGAGTTCACCAGGCTGCCCCCGCCGACGCCGCGCCCCGCCGCGATCGGCATCATGCCCGTGCCGGCGGCGACCATCATGCCGTTCTCCTGCATATGGTAGCGGCTCGTGTGCGCCTGGTTGGGGCGAAACCGCGGGAGCGCCGGCCCCTCCTCGAGCAGCACGACGCGCAGGCCACCCCGGGCCAGCGTGCGTCCGAGCGCCGCGCCGCCCGGGCCGGTGCCGACCACCACGACGTCCGCATCCAGCGTCGTCTCGCCGCGTGCGTCCTCGAAGCCGCGCGGGATCATGCGCCGTACCCGCAGCCGAACAGCGGACCGAGCGCGGTCGACACCTCCGGGTGCAGGGTGTACCCCATCGCGATCAGCGCCATCAGCCCCGAGACGGCCCCCCGAAACAGCGCGTTGTCGTGCCGGAGCCACGCGGCGAGCAGCGCCGAGCGCTCCGCGAGCGGCAGGCGCCGGAACGGGACGCCGCGGAACAGGAACGGCTTGTCGTCGAGCGCCTCGAGCAGCGCCTTGAGCAGCTTGCCCGTGGTTGGATCCGTGCTGGCGATCACCGCGTCGAGGTAGCGTCCCACCTCGGCCTCGGCGCCCGAGATCGCCGGCGTGCCGCCCGGTGGCATCCACGCCTCGGCGAGCGCCTGCGCGACCTCGTACTCGCGCTGGCTCAGCGCGCGCAGGCCCTCGCCCGCCGGCCGATCCCACCAGCGGCCGATCAAGCCGCCCGCCCCGAGCGCCGCCGCGCCCGCGCCGGCCACCGTCAGCGCGAGCACGTGCCGGCGGGTGATCTTCATCGGCGCGCTAGAACTCGAACCCGGCCCGGGCCTGCAGCGTGAACACGTTGCCGGCCGGGTCGAGCCCGATCGCCGCGAGCGGGATCCGGTCGGTGACCTTGGCGAAGCCCCCCTCGATCGACGCGAGCAGGTGCTTGTGCCACCGGTGCTTGATCGCCAGATCGACCTCCCAGCCGATGGGCGACTGCGTGGCCCCGTAGACCGTGCAGTCCACCGCATCGCCCTGGCGACAGCGGATGATCGCGCCGTCGGGCTTGTCGGGCCACACCATCACGAACCCGCCGACCACCTCGGTCTCGCCCGCCGCCCAGCCGGGGAACGGATTGATCGTAACGTGCGGGAACACGTAGCGGCTGTTGTACACGCCGCCGTTGCTCCACAGCCCCGCCGCCGGATCGCCCCACAGCGTGGCGCTCGCCCGCGCGAGCACCTGGTCGTACAAGATCAACCCCACCTTGTAGTCGGGGTGAAGCGGGCGACCGGTGAAGCGATCATCGGCCACGTTGTCGTCGCCCGACGCGTAGCCGTGCTCGAGCACCGCCTTGCCGAACGGCAGCGTGTAGCCGCCGCGCATCACGTAGCCCCAGATGTTCGCCTGCTTGTACAGCGGGTCGTCCGGATCGGCGGTGTTGACCGAGCCGGGCAGCGCGATCGCGCGCGTCTTGCCGCGGATGTGGAGCGCCTCCCCCTCGAAGTAGGCGCCGTGCACCACGAGCCGCAGGTGCGCGTCGAGCACGAGCACGTTGCTGCGGGTCTGCCGCTGGCGCCGATCGACGATGAAGCCACCCGCGATCAGCTCGCCGGGCCTGTCGAAGAGGACGAGGTCCTTGCCCTGGTAGGTGAGCACGTAGAGCAGCTGATAGACATCATCGTTGGGCTGCGCCCACCAGCCGCCGGTTCGCTGGCCCTCGGTGCGGCTCTCGTCGGTGAACCCGTGGTCGAGGTCGGTGACGCCATCTCCGCTGCGGTCGCAGCGCGGATCGTAGCGATCCTCTTCCTGGGTGATGCCCGACGTGCACCGGTAGCCGTAGTACTCGATCAGCGGCGACTCCACGAGCCGATCGACCGCGACGGCGGCGATCAGCGGGATGCCGGCGTCCTTCTTGCCGGCGAGCGCCTGCGCCACCGAGATCGGGCGCGTCGCGAACAGCACGCGATCGACGGTCGACCCGCCGCGCTTCTCGCCGAACGGCTGGTCGAACCCGTTGCCCGAGTTGGCGAGGATGCCCATGCCGAGGTGGTTCGCCTGGCGACCGACGCGCATCACCCCGACGGGCAGCCGCATCTCGGTCCACAGGCGCTCGATGCGCACGCTGGGCACGGTGCGCCCCGCGTTGTCGTTGACCGAGGGGCCGCCAGCGAACAGCGCGGTCGACGCGAGCGACGCGTTGTCGCCCCACACGACGCTGTCGAGCGCGTCGATCGTCATCTGCAGCTTCGCCAGATCCTTGTAGTTCGCGCCGGGCGTGATCCGCAGCCGATGGTCCATGTAGGTCGCGGGGCGGTCGAGTCCGTCGAACATCCCGGCGAACAGGTAGCCGCGGGCGCGATACGCGCCCTCGATCTCGAAGCGGAGATCGGGCGTGTTCGCGCGCTCACCGCGCTGGCGGGCCTGCTCGATCCGCTGCGCCGTCACCTGCTTCTCGAGCGCGGCGATGCGCCCGAGCAGCGCCTCGAGCTCCTCAGGCGAGAGCGTCGGCGGCGGCTCGACGACGGGCGGCTCGACGACGGGGGCCTCGGTGACGGGCGGCTCGACGACGGGGGCCTCGGGCTCGACCTCCTGGGCGACGGCCACGGAGCACAGACCGAGGCCGAGGGCGAGGATCCAACTGCTGGACACGGGCTACCTCGTGGGCGTGACCAGGCAGCTGTCCGGATAGCGGATGCCGTCGGAGAACCCGGTGTAGATGTTCGAGATGTTGATGCTGTCCGCGAAGATCTCGAGGCGCGTCGAACCGATGCGGGTGTGCCCACCGTCGCCGTCGGAGACCCAAGCCTCGACGTTCCAGTTGCCCGGCGGCAGGTTGATCGCCGTCCACAGGCCGTCGTCGCTGGTGTAGGGCTGGTCGCGCGCCGGGAAGCTGTCGATGAAGTACTTGGTCAGCGAGCCAGGCGCGATCTCGCCCTCGTCGTCGACGACCACGACCTGCGCGCCCTCGATCGGCTCCTGGTTGCAGTCGTAGAGCGTGCCCGCGACCACGCCGAGGGTGGGGTCGGCGGTGACGCCGAGGAGGCTCAAGATCACGAGGTAGGTGGAGCGGGCGACCGCGTTGTAGGGGGCCGCCTCGGGGCTGCTCGCGGCCGGCTCGAAGACCTGGTGGAACTCGTAGGTGTCCTTGTGGGAGTCGAGCGCGGGCGGCACGCGGGTGCGGTACGCGAGCGGCGTGCACACGGGCAGATCGGTGGTCACGACGCCGGAGTCGTTCGCGTCGACGCTGACGTCGGGCGCGCCGTCCACCTCGTCCGCCAGCCACACGTCGAGCGACGCGTCGGGCACCGCGTTCTCGAACTCGAAGTCCTCGATCACCTCGGAGACCGACTCGGTGACCTGCAGCGCGGTGTCGACCTCCTGCGTGAGCCAGTCGCCGCCGTCGTAGCAGGCCCTGTCGCCCTGCGCGGGCACCGTGACGTTCACGTAGAACGCGAACTCGCCGGGCTGCGGCGCGGTATCCGACGTGTCGCCGCTGTCGTCCGGCGCGCCGGTGCAGGCGGTCAGCAGGAACAGCGAGGCCATGGTGGTGCGTGCGGTCATCGGCTCACCCCTGTTGCAGCGATCCGCGCCTCGTAGGGCGAACCCGGCGCGCTGTCAAGGCGCGTCCGACCGCCACTCCAGCAGCCGGATCACCGCCGCGTCGAGTCGGGCCGCGGTGTCGGGTCCGAGGCTCATCGTCTCCTCGTCGTGATCCCCGTCGGCCGGCAGGACATACGGATCCTCGGGGTGGAGCACGAAGTCGTAGGCTGGGATGACGGGGCCGAGCGCGTCGTTGGCGAGCCCGAGCAGCCAGCGGTGCGGCGCGTCCAGCCGGTCCCGCCAGTACGGACCGACCGGCGCCCCCGCGAGATCGGGCGGCGCGGGGTTGTCCGCGCGGAGGAGTCCATGGCCGGGCGCGTTGACGAGCGCGCCGTCGTACCCCCCGACCCACAGCTCGGGCAGCACCTCTCCCGGCATCGTGAGGATCTGCAGGGGGCCCAGCGCGAGCAGCCCGATCTCGGTGCGCACCCACGGCACGTCGTCTGCGGTGATCGGGCCCGCGTCGTCGCCGAGCGTCGTCGTCCGCTCGATCACCCCGCGCGCATGCAGCGCCCGCAGCGCGAGGTTGTCGATCGGCAGCGCCAGCGACGCCGACCTGAACGAGAGGCGGGGATCGGGCACGACCTCACCGTCCCGCACCGCGTCGAGGGCCATGTCGCCGAGCAGCTGACCGAGCACGTCCTGGGTGTTCCAGCCCTGGCTGAGCCACTGGTGTCCATCCGGATCGATCGGCTGCACGCCCCGATCGGTGACCCGCCCGCCGACCGCGCCGTTGAGGAACACCGCGGTGCCGCCGACGCCCGAGCCGCGCGCGGTGTCCCACAGCGCACCGCGCTCCACGGTGAGCCGCAGCGCATGCACGAACCCGCTGGTCATCCACGCGTTGTGGTCGCGCAGCAGCTCGGGGTGGGCCGACCAGTTCACCAGTGTGGTGATCGTCTCACCGCGTACGTCGACGAACCGCGCGGCGCGCAGCTCGGGATCGACGACCCACGGATCGCGGACATCCCTGGCGACGTTGGCCACCCCCTGGGTGGGCTCGTAGGTCGACGCGTCCACTGCGCCCACGACCATCCACGCGGCCTCGGCACGCGCCCAGGCGTCCTCCACCGCGTCCACCACCGCGTCGCGGACCTGGGCGACGTAGACCGGATCGCGGCCGCTGGTGAAGCGATCAGGCCCCCACGGGCCCAGCGTGTCCGGGCCGGCGTGCGTGTGCGTCGCGTGCACCACCAGGTGGTCGATGGGCACCCCGCGTGCCGACACCGCGGTGCGGATCGCGAGGACGTCGTCGTGAAGCAGCCCGATCAGGTCGAGGGCCACCAGCGCGGCGGCCGTCTCTCCCTGCCGGAACACCACCGCCCGCGCCCACAAGCCGTCGTCGGGCCCCCGCAGCCCGAACCCGGGCGAGCGAACGCCCTTCACCGGCGTCGCGTTCGCCCCGCCCGCCATCCACACCGCCTGGAACACCCCATCGCCCTCGCCTGCGTCCGGCGCGGTCCATCGCGGGTGGTCGGGGCACAGTCGATCGCAGCCGCAGTCGAGGAACGGCTCGCCCGGATCGCGCTGCTGGTCCAGATCGTGGTCGATCCAGGTCTCGTAGCAGGCGGGCTCGATCGAGCGCGTGGCGACGCCGACCTCGAGCGGCGCGTTCGGCGCGGGTGGGCACACGCCCGAAGGATCGCCCGGGCACACCAGATCGGGTCGCCACACCGCCGGCCCGCCGCCGCACGCCGCCAGGACGCCAAGCAGGGCCAGCGACCTCAACCGCGCCGCCAGCGCAGCGCATCGAGCGCGGGGAGGACCCCCGCGGCGCCCAGCACCACGCCGCCGACCCACGACGGCGCGTGGAGCGCCACCGCGCGCCAGGCGAGCACCGCGTACCACGCGAGGTAGAGCGCGCCCGCCCACCGCGCCGCGCGCTGCCCGGCGGCCACCCGATGCGCCGCACCGCCCGCCTCGACCAGGCCGTGCCCGATCAGGTAGAGCCCCAGCGGCAGCATCAGGCACAGCAGCACGAGCCACGGCGCGCGCGGAAACGGCGGGGCGAGCAGCATCAGGCCGAGCGTCCCGGCCGCCATCGCGAGCTTGAGCGTGCGCTCGTGTGTCCACATGCGCCGTACTGTAGCCAGTCGGGCCGCATCGGGGCTAAGGGTAGGCGCTTGATCGGAGCCCCCATGATCGTCGCCCTGTTGCTCGCCGCCTGCGCCACCCTCGAGCCCGCTCCGAAGGAGTGGCCCGTGATCGAGACCGGGGCGCCGCTCGCCGGCGCCGCGGAGGGCACGCTCGACCTGCCCGTCGGCACACCGATGGGCGGCTACTCCGCACGCTGTACCTGCCTGTCGGGGTGGAGCCGCCAGGACAGCCGCGACTCGGCGTACAGCGAGACGTTCGTGGCGAGCACCGGCGTGCACATGCGCGCCCCGGTGAAGGTGATCTGGCTCGAGATCGGCGGTGAGCCGCTCGTGATCGCGAAGGCGGACGCCATCTATTCCTACGACGGGCTCGTCGCGAAGATCACCGCCGACCTCGAGGCGGCCACCGGCCAGCACCTCCAGGGCAAGGTGATCCTCTCCACGTCGCACACCCACGCCGGATACGGCGCGTTCACCGACGACATCCACTTCTACCTGGGCAGCGATCGGTTCAACCAGGAGATCTTCGAGCGGTTCGCCGGCGCGGTCACCGAGGTCGCGCTCGCAGCGTACGCCGCCCGTCAGCCCGCCGCGATCGGCACCGGCTGGGCCAAGGACTGGGATCCGACCGACGCGATCTACCGCGACCGGCGCGGGGTGAACAACGAGCTCCAGGTTTGGCCCGACGGCGACCAGGGCACGGGCAAGGACCCGTGGCTCAACGTGCTGCGCGTCGACACGCTCGACGGCGACCCGATCGCGATGGCCTTCACGTTCGGCATCCACGGCATCGCGCTCGGCGACCACATCTCGATGCTCTCCCCCGACAGCTCGGGCGGGCTCGAGCAGGGCGTGCAGGAGGGGTTCGACACGCCCGTCGTCGTCATGCACCTGCAGGGTGCGGGCGGCGACGCGTCGCCGTCGGGCCGCGGCGGCGTGGACTTCGCGCGCATCGAGAGCCTGGGCGAGCTCGCGCGTGAGCCGGTGCTGGCCCTCTACGACGCGATCCCGACGTCTTCCGAGCCGATGCGCCTCGAGACCGCCTCTCGGCACATCTGGCAGCACCACAGCCAGATCCACGTGACCCGCGACGGCACCGTCGACTGGCGCTACGCCCCCATCGAGGAGGGGATGCGCCCCGACGACCTGATCTTCGACGAGAACGGCGAGATCCTCTCGCCGATCGACGAGTTCAACGCACCCTACGGCGCCGCCTTCTGTGGTGACGGTGGGTTCGACATCCCCGTCGGCGGTCTCGAGTCCGAGATCCCCCCCTACGACGCGTGCATGAAGGTCGATCTGATGACCAACCTGCTCTACGCGTTCTTCGAGATCGAGCCCGGCGGGATCCCGCTGCCGCTGCCGTCCAGCCTGCAGGCGGGCACCACGACCACCCGCTTCGGGCCGGTGCCGACGCTGGACGCGGACGGCGAGGTGCGCGAGCGCGACCTGCTGGTCGGCTTCTTCCCCGGCGAGCCGCTGTCGATGTACGCCGAGCAGTGGCGCCGCCGCTCCGCGGCCGAGCTGGGCGTCGAGATGCCGCTGCTCGTCGGCTACGCGCAGGATCACGAGGGCTACCTGCTGATCCCCGAGGACTGGTTCGCCGGCGGGTACGAGCCGAACATCGCGATCTGGGGCCCGCTGCAGGGCGAGCACATCATGGAGCGCACGCTCGAGTACACTGCCGAGATCCTCGGCACCACCGACGTCCGCGAGGATCCCGACCCCTACGGTTGGTACGCGCCGACGCCGATGGCGACCCACCCGCTGCCGACGGTCCGGCCGGACACGACGCCCGACGCGGGCACGCGCGTGGTCGAGCCGCCCGTCGCTCGCATGTGGGTCCCACAGGGCTTCGAGCTGGATCTCGACATCCCCGAGGCCATCGCGCGAGGCAGCGGTCAGGTGCAGCTGCTGTGGAAGGGCGGCGATCCGGCCGTCGACCTGCCGCGTGTGGTGCTCGAGCGGCTCGAGGACGAGGTGTGGGAAGAGGTGCTCACCCACAGCCAGCGCCCGGTCACCGACACGCTCGGAGACATCTTGATGGGGTGGACCCCGTCCCCGCTCTACCCCGCCTCCGGTGACCAGGTGCACACCTGGTGGGCCGTGTGGCAGGCCGCCGCGCACGACGGGGATCGCCTCGCGCTGCCGGTCGGCACCTACCGCCTGAAGGTGACGGGGAAGCGCTACACCGGCCAGGCCGAGACCTGGCCATGGGACACCGAGGGCTATGTGCTCGAGGGTCCCGCGTTCGAGGTCCGCCCGGCCCAGCTCTCGGCGCAGCCCGTCGAGGGCGGGGTGTCCGTGTGGGTCGACGGCGGGCCGAGCGGCTATCGTCTGCTCGACCTCGACGGGCAGTCCAACGGTGACAACCCGGTCCGGGGTCCGCTGACCTTCGAGGTCACCACCGACGCCGGCACCACGTCGCACACGCTCAGCGCGACCTCGGTGGCGGGCCGCCGCGCGTTCTACGCGCTCGACCTGCAGGGCGCGCTCGCGCTCACCCTCACCGACGCCTCGGGCAACACCGGCAGCTTGAGCTTCTAGGGAGCGCGCGTGGCCGATCGCTACATCGCCGTCGCGGGCAACATCGGCGTCGGCAAGAGCTCGCTCGTGACCTACCTCGAGTCGAAGTACGGCTTCCGGCCGGTCTACGAGCCGTTCGCCGAGAACCCCTACCTCGGCGAGTTCTACGAGGACATGCGCGCCTGGGCGTTCCACAGCCAGGTGTGGTTCTTGAGCCACAAGTACCGCGTGCACTGCGACCTCGCGAAGGCGCCCGGCACGCTGGTGCAGGATCGCACGATCTACGAGGACGCCGAGATCTTCGCCACCTACCTGCACCGCAGCAAGCGGATGAGCGATCGCGACTTCGCCACCTACATCGAGCTCTATGCGGCGATGAAGGCCAACCTGCCGCCGCCGAACCTGCTGATCTACCTGAAGTGCAGCGTGCGCGCGATCCGGCGACGGATCAAGCAGCGTGGACGCGCCTACGAGCAGGACATCCAGGCGAGCTACCTGCGCAAGCTCAACGACCTGTACGCCGAGTGGATCGCGGGGTGGGACGCCTCGCCCGTGCTGGTGTGGGACTCCGAGAACCTGGACTACCTCGAGGACATGGTCCACCGCATCGAGTTCCATCGGGCCGTCGAGCGCTTCTTGTAGGCGTGCACGGCCTCGTGTGGAACCTGTTCCACGTGGAACGCGTCGGATCTGACAGAATGCGCACCGCGCGGCGCTTGACGCCCCGCGGGCGTTCCCACTACATTCCACGCGCTTTTTTTGCGCCTCCCAGTCACCCGGGACCCGGTCTATGCGCGTCGTATGCGACAACTGCAGCTCCGTGTACCAGATACCGGACTCGAAGCTCGTCAAGCCGGTCAACAAGGCGACGTGCCGCAACTGCGGGCACCGGATGCTGATCCCCCGCGGCCCGCGCTTCGGTGAGTTCGACGACGAGGAGCGCACCTTGATCAAGGAGCGCCCGGCGAGCCCAGGGCCGTTCGACCACCCCGATCGCGACCGCGTGACCAGCCCGATCGAGCAGGAGGAGCCCGAGGCGACCCTGCCCCGGGTGAAGCCCGCGCCGTCGTCGCGCCCGCCGCGTCCCGTCACCTCGACGAAGACGCCGCGCGGGGTGCGTCCGCGAGAGGCCGTGCCGCGCTACCCCGAGGTCCCGCTGGTCACGCCGGCCGGGCACCGTCGGCCAGGGCCCTCCGCGCCGGTGTTCACCGCCGACGAGGAGCACACGGTGTGGGTCAAGGACAAGGCCAAGCCGCGCCTGTCCCGGCCCGAGCACCTCACCGCCGACGAGCAGCCCACCCGTCCGACGCTGCCCGCCCCGGTCGTGTCACCGGCCGCCGAGAAGCGCGCGAGCACACCCCCACCGCCCAGGCCACGCGAGGAGCGCCACGACCCCTCCGGCGACCTCGGGCTGGTCATGCTGGCGCTGCTCACCGCACTGATCGGCGTGTTCCTGCTCAGCGTGAACGTGCCCACCGGGAACTTCTGGGGCGATCTCGCGATCAGCCTGATCACCTCGGTGATGGCGCTCGGCGGACTGCTCACCGCGCTGTTCGTGCTGTGGACCGGCGGCCGCGGCCGCAAGCCCGCGGCCCGCGTGCTCGCGGTCGGCACCGGCGGGGTGGGCGGCCTGTTGCTCGCGCTGCTGCTCGTCGCGATCCGCGGCGGTGTGGCCTCCGTGAGCGGCCCCGACACCACGCGCCCGCTGCCCGCCACCGAGCCGTCCACCGCGGCCGTGCTCATGGGGGATCCACCCGAGGCCCGCACCGCGCCCGAGCCGGTCATGGCTGACGCCGAGCCGGTCGACGCGCTGCCGGTCGAGACGGTCACCGCGCCGCGCCCGCCCGCCCCCACGCGCATCGA
>CAYQSE010000012.1:47617-51457 GCA_964419905.1 uncultured Enterobacteriaceae bacterium | reverse complement strand
CCGACGATGAACGTGGTGCGCACGGTCATGTCGGGCACGTGTGCGCGCACGCGATCGAGGATGCGCTCCTGGCCCTCGCGGGTGACCCCGCGCCGCATCGCCTTCAGCATCGGCCCCGACGCGTGCTGCAGCGGGATGTCGAGGTAGCGAACCACCTTCGGCTCGTCGCGCATCACCTCGAACAGGCTCTTCGGGATGCCGTGAGGGTAGGCGTAGTGCAGGCGGATCCATCGCACGCCGTCGATCGTGGCGAGGCTGCGCATCAGGCCGCCGAGATCGCTGCCGTCGCGCAGGTCGCGCCCGTAGGCCGTGCTGTCCTGGCTCACGAGGTTGAGCTCGACCACGCCCTGCTCGGCGAGCCGGCGCGCTTCGGTGACGAGCGACGGGATCGAGCGAGAGCGGAGCTTGCCGCGCAGCTGCGGGATGATGCAGAACGCGCAGCGGTGATCGCAGCCCTCGGAGATCTTCAGGTACGCCGAGCACTGGCTCCACGAGTTCACCCGCGGCGCCAGCTCGTCGTGGATGTACATCGGCACGTCGACGAAGCTCTTCGGGGCCTCGCCGTTGCGCGCCTGGAGCACGTCGCGGATGCGGTGGTACTCACCGGTGCCGAGGAAGTGGTCGACCTCGGGGAGCTCGCTCTCGAGCGAGTTGCCGTAGCGCTGCACCATGCAGCCGGTGACCACGAGCTTCTTGCACGTGCCCTGCGCCTTGAACTTCGCCATCTCGAGCACGGTGTCGACCGACTCCTCGGTGGCCGGCTGGATGAACGAGCAGGTGTTCACGACGATGACGTCCGCGTCGTCCGGCGCGTCGACGAGCTGGTAGTCGCCCTGCTGGAGCAGGCCCACCATCACCTCGGAGTCGACCCGATTCTTCGGGCAACCCAGGCTGACCAGGTGTACGCGCTCCATGAACCACCCCGCAGAAAGGTCGAAGCGCCCACCTAGCGCGGCCCCCGCCCGTCCGCCAAGCGGCGGACCCGGCGGTCTCAGAACCCGCCGGCGGTGATGACCTCGGTGCCTTCGGGCGCGCTGAACGTGAACGTGCCCGCGGGCAGCTTCGCGCCGAGCTCGAGCGTGGTGAAGGTGATCTCGGTGACGGCGTCGAAGGGGTCGACCACCTCCAGGCTCCCGAGTGCCAGGTCCTTCCCGAAGTGCAGGCGCACGCGCTTGACCTGCTCGTCGCCCTTCGGCGCCAGGTCGATGACCAGCTTGTCGTCGCCGCGCTCGACCAGGCTGACGACGAACTGGTCTTGGAGCTTGTCGAGGGAGGCCAGCAGCGAGTCGAGCGACGAGCGCTGCCCGCTGATGTCGTCGTAGACGATGACCTGGTTGTCGACCTTGCTGTACACCCACATCGACCGGCCGTCGGTGACGAAGGTGCGGTCGTCCACGAACGACCACCGCATGCGGTTCGGGCGCTCGAGCATCACCTCGCCCTTCTGGGTCGTATCGCCGAAGACGTCCGACTTCGTGGTCTGGACGAACTCGGCGCGCATCGCGTCGACCGGGGCGTAGCGGGCGCTGATCTCGGCGAGCGCAGCGGCCAGCGCGTCGTCTTCGGCCCCCCAGGCGGGTCGGATCAGAACGGCCAAGGCCAGCGCGGCGAGGGCGAGAAACGCTTGCTTCACGATGCCTCCTCCAGTCCACCTCGGGCTATTGCTCACGGCGGGCATGAGCAACCGGGTGGGTCACGGCAGGGACGACCGCGCACCGGCCGTCATTCATCACCGCACGTCACAGCTCGGCCGCCGAACCGATCAGCACGTCGCGCGGGCGCGCACCGTCCGCCGGCCCGACCACCCCCGAGGCCTCCATGATGTCGATCATGCGAGCGGCGCGGTTGTAGCCGATCTTGAGGTGCCGCTGGATCATCGACGTCGACGCCTTGCCCTGCTGCACGACGATCTGCACCGCCTGCTCGTACAGGTCGTCCTTCTCCTCGTTGAGGAGCGCTTCGAGCTCGGCGTTGTCCTCGACCGTCACGCCCTGCACGTAGTTGGGCTCGGCCTGCTCGCGGAGGTAGTCCATCACGCGGGCCACCTCCTCGTCGGAGACGAACGCGCCGTGGCAGCGCTCGAGGTTGCCCACGCCCGGCGGCAGGTAGAGCAGGTCGCCGCGCCCGAGCAGCGCCTCGGCGCCGCCCTGGTCGAGCACGGTGCGGCTGTCGATCTTCGTGCGGAGCTGGAAGCTGATCCGGGTGGGCAGGTTGGCCTTGATGAGCCCGGTGATCACGTCCACCGAGGGGCGCTGGGTGGCTACGATCAGGTGGATGCCGCACGCGCGTGCCTTCTGCGCGATGCGCACGATGCCCTCTTCGACGTCCTTGCCAGCGACCATCATCAGGTCGGCCAGCTCGTCGATCACGATCACGATGTAGGGCATGTGCTCGGGCTGTGGAAGCGGCTCGCCGGGCATCCACTCGTCGGGCATGAACTTGCGCGCCCGCTCAGCGTTCCACTCGAGCAGCTCGCGCTCGATCTTCTTGTTGTAGGAGCGGATGTTGCGTGTGCCCCAGTGCGCGAGCACCGCGTAGCGGCGGTCCATCTCGCGGCACGCCCACTGCAGCGCCGCGGCCGCGCCCTTCGGCTCGGTGACCACCGGGTGCAGCAAGTGCGGGATGCCGTCGTAGAGCTCGAACTCGAGCATCTTCGGATCCACCAGCAGCAGCCGGAGCTGGTCGGGCGTGCGGCTGAACAGCAGGCTCATCAGCATGCCGTTGACACCGACCGACTTGCCCGAGCCGGTGGTGCCACCGATCAGGAGGTGAGGCATCTTCGCGAGGTCGGCGACCACGGGCGCCCCGCCCACGTCCTTGCCGATGATCACCGGGAGCGCGTGCTGGTCGTTCTTGAACGTGTCCGACGCCAGGATCTCGCGCAGGTAGATCGTCAGGCGGCGCTCGCTCGGGATCTCGATGCCCACGCAGCCGCGACCTGGGATCGGGGCGACGATGCGCACGCGCACCGCCTTGAGCGCCATCGCGAGGTCGTCGGCGAGCGCGCTGATTCGGCTGACCTTGATCCCCGCGTCGGGCTCGAACTCGAAGATCGTGACGACCGGACCGGGGCGCACCGCGGTGACCTGCCCGCCGATCTTGAACGACAGCAGCTTCTCCTCGACGAGCAGCGCGAGCCGGCGCAGCTCGACCTCGTTGAACGAGGTGTTCTGCTCTGGCACGACGTCGAGCAGCCGAAGCGGCGGGAGGGCGAAGCCGTTGTCGCGTGCGACCGCCTTGCCGTCGTCGCGCACGCGCAGATCCAGGTAGACGCCGCGGTGCACCTCGACCTCGCCTGGCGTGTGCGCGGCGCCCCGCGGCGCCTCGGCCGCCGGGGTGTCCAGCGCCTCCGACGGCGCGTCGTCCCTCGGCGGCGTCGGGCCCACCTTTGTGATCGGGCGCGGGGGCTTCTCAGCCTTTGGGAGACGCGCCGGATAGGGCACATCGGCCTCGTCGATGAGCGAGGGCGGCGGGATGTACACGTCGCGCGGCGCGAAGTCCCGGAACATCTCGAGGACCTCCCCCTCCCCATCGGAGGGCGCCTCCGAGGCGGTCCCCACCGAGGAGGTCGAGGGGAACGACGAGGCTTCGGAGGCCGACGCGGACGCACGGCCGCGCAGCGATGAACCGGACGCGTAGACCTCGGTGGGCTCCCACTCCAGCTCCACGAGCGCGGCGCCGCCCTCGACGACGGTGTCGCCGCCGCGCGCCTCGGAGAGCGGCTCGTCCTCGACGAGCGTGGCGGCACGCGGGAGCTCCCCTTCCTCCCAGACGGGCTCGTCGGCATCGTCCCAGAAGCCGGCCACGAGCTCGCCCGTGAGCCGCTTCGCCTCGAGCAGC
>CAYQSE010000012.1:0-47607 GCA_964419905.1 uncultured Enterobacteriaceae bacterium | reverse complement strand
TCGAGGCGGCGCTGGCCCGGGTCGAAGCCGAGCTCGGCATCGTCCCGCGCGCCGAGCCCGCGCGCCACCGACGCGCCCATGCGCCGCACCGCGCCGATCTGGAGCGCCGCGACCGCGCGAACGCCGCGCCAGGTGGTCTGCGTGACCAGCGCCAGGGCGCGCCAGCACAGTCCGAGCACACGCAGCGTCGCGTAGCGCAGCATCGCCCACGCACGCGGAGCCCACGCCTCCACGCGATCGGCGACCCGTCGCGCGACCCGGGACCAGCGGATCTGGCCGAGCACCGTGCCTGCGAGCAGTCCGAGCGCGCCGAGCGTGAACGCGGCCCCGACCGTGCCGAGGCCGGCCCGGAGCCCCTCGGCCATCAGCCATCCCACGCGACCGCCGATCGGGTGGGGGCCCTCGCTGACCATGCCGAGGTGCAGCAGCCCCAGCGAAGCGACGAACAGCAGCGACGCGGCGACCCATCGCGCGCGTGCGCCGATCGGACGCCCCGCGAGCGTCAGCACCGCGGCGCCCATCGGCGCGACCAGCGCCCACGCGCCGACCCCGAGCGCCTCTTGCAGCAGCCAGGCGACGTGCGCGCCGACAGGCCCGCACGGGTTCTCGGCGCGACCGGGCCCCGGCGAGAACAGCGTCGGATCGGTGGGTTCCGCGCCGATCAGCGCCACGAGGGCGAACGTGCCGATCAGCAGCCCGCCGACCAGCGAGAGCTCCTTGCGGCGCTCGAGGACGAAGTCCCCGACCTCGGTGACGAAGGTTCGGCGCGTGCTGGTGCGGCTCAAGCATCTCTCCCGACGTCGGGGAGCATAGCATCCCTTGACACGTCAGGTAAGGCGTTCAAGTGCTGCGTGAGGGTTGTTGTTGCCCCCGCTCAGTACGTGAACGTCGCGCCGAAGTGCCCACCGACGTTGATGAACGACACGCGGGCGGCGGACGAGAGGCGCTGGTCCCAGGTGGCGCGCAGATCCAGGCTCGCCCAGTCGCGGAGGAACCACGCGCCGCCGAGGTGCCCGCGGATGAACACGTCGTCGCGCTCCACCGCTCCGACGTACTCCTCGAACCGCAGCTTCGCCATCGCGTCGAGGCCCACCCGCGTCCCCACGCGGAGGCCCGCGCCCACGTAGACCTCGTCATAGACCAGGAAGTTGCTGAACCACGAGTCGGCGAAGTCGCGCTGATAGCCGACCTTGATCTCCTGGCCCGGCCCCAGCGCCCACCCGAGCTGGACCTTCGCGAGGATGCCCCGCGCATCGACCAGATCCGCCTCGACGCCCGTGGGGTCGCCGCCCGCTTCCTCGACCGAGGCTTCGTCGTATCGACTCTGCCCGTAGCCGAGCGAAGCGACGACGACGATGCGCTTCGTGAGCCGCCCCTCGAGGCCCGCGCGCGCGCGCCAGCTCAGGCTGTCCGGCAGCCCGATGAACGAGCCGAGGTCGGAGCCCGGGTTGTTGGTGGGGGCCCAGTTCTCGGCGTACCGCTGCCAGGTGGCCCCGCCCTCGACGACCAGCGCGGTCATCGGGAAGAAGTCCCACTCGGCGCGGAGGTGCGGGCCGAACGCGTGGCGCTCGTTGAACGGCAGCAGCCCGCTCTCACCGCCGAACGCCCCGATCGCGTAGCGATCGACCGTCCACGACCCGGTGGGGATCAACCGCATCACCGGCCCAGCGGCGATCACGAGCCCACCGAGCGCGTGGTTGCGGAAGTGGTTGTAGTAGGCGATCCGCGCGCCGGGACGCTCTGTGTTCCGGCTGCGCAGCGACGCGTCGTCGGCGAGCAGGATCCCCAACCGACCCGACGGGAACAGGTGCACCCTGCCGTTCAGATCGAAGTTCGAGAACCGGTCCAGGTTGGACTGCTCGCGCCGGAAGTACTTCTGCAGGAGGTAGCGCGCCCCGAGGTCGACGTGGACGTCAGGCGCGCGGGTGGTGAGCTTCGCGCCGGGAATCAGGCTGAAATGGGCGCTCGGGACGCCGGCGCTCGCGCTCCGATAGGGGTTGCTCTCGAACGCAACCCCCATCGCGAGGCTCGGCGCCAAGGACGATTGGCCGAAGCGGATGTGGTCGCCCGGCTGAGCCTGAGCCACACCCGCCCAGCCGAGCAGGGCGGCCAGCCCTGCGCGCCGCGCTGCGCTGCTCGCTTCAAGCAAGGACGCCATCCCCTCCCCGTCTCGGCGACGCCTCGTCGCCCGAGCGCCCCTGTCTAGCCGGACCCCGCCGAGTTTCAACCAGGATCACAGGAACGGGCTCGCGCTCGGGGGATCCATGCCGAGGTCGAACGGATCGTACGGGACCTGCTCGAGCGACTCCGAGGTCTCTTCGAGCGCGCCCTCGACGATCACCGTCGTCTCGCCGGACTGCATCGCGTCGGCGCCGACGACGCACGCCTGACCCTCGCCGAGCAGCTCGCGCGTCTTGGTGCGTGCTACCGCGATCTTCCGCAGCTCGTGATCCGCGCGCTCGGCCTCGCCCGCGATCAACGCGGCGTTCATCGCCGCGCTCGCGCTCTCGGTGACCGTCTGGAGCGTCCGCAGCGAGGTGAGCCGCGTGTTCAGGCACTGGAGCCGCTCGATCTCGTTGTCGCGCCGCGCCGCGTCCGCGTGCCGCTGAAGCTCACGCAGCGCGTCGCGCACGTCGGTGAGCGACGCCGCCGCGTAGTCGAGCTTCTCTTGCGGTGTGGTGGTCGCCGTTCGCTCGAGCTCACCGCGCACGCCGGTCTCCTGTGCGAGCGCGTCACCGCGCGGCGCGAACAACAGGCAGACGATCAGCAGGTAGAGGGGTCGCATCGGAACTTCCGGGGAAGCAAGGGGGCGCAGTGCGCGCCACAACGTAGCCGCGGCGCGACGGGGTACGCACCCCCCTCGACGCCTGCGACCAGGCTCACCCCCCGCGCGGGGTGAAGATGAACGGGTAGAGGATCTCGCCCTCGACGCCCTCCGGGAAGCGCCAACGGCGGATCCGGGTGACCATGCACTCCGCGAACTCCTTGTTGCCGGTGGTGTTCGCGAACACCATCGCGCTGGTCACCCGACCGCCGCGAACGACCCACTCGACCTCGACGCGACCGCCGAGCTTCGGATCGACCTTGAGCTGCTGCTCGTAGCAGAACTGGAGCTGGCCCTGGTTCTCCTGGACGACCGAGCGCACCGCGGTGGCATCGGTGCCATCGGCGGTCGACGCCGGCGCGCCGAACTCGACCGAGCCGGTGACCTTGACCTCGGGCCCCTTGGCGAGCTCCGAGCTGCCGCCACCGACCCCGCCCAGGGAGCCGATATCGGCATCGTCGCGCCCGCCGGTCGCCCCCGCGCGCAGGTCCTGCGTGTTCGTGGACGTCGCCTCGGCGACGCCAGTGACCCTCGCCATCGCCGCATCCAGCTCCTCGAGCCCTGCGTCCCCCTCGCCGAGGAGGTCCTCCGCGTACTCGCCCCGCTGGTTCTCACCGCGCGTCGTCATGTACCGGAGCATCAGCGAGCGCTCGACGACGCCCTCCTTGAGCTGCTCGCGCGCCTTGGCGCGCTCCACCGCGGTCTTGGGCTGCGCATCGGCGACCGCGTCGGAGGACTCCGAGGGCTCCTCCGGCGCCTTCTCCTCGGGCCGCTCGCCATCGGGCTTCTCGATCGCGAGATCGGTGGGCTCCGGCTCGGTTGCGGGCAGCAGGATCTTCGTGAACCGATCCGGGATCTCGTCGAGCCCGCGCGTCTTGGGTGGCTCGGTGTTCCACACCCACACGAGCAGCACCGCCGCGAGCGCAGCAAAGAGCGCGAGGAAGCCCAGGAATGCCGGATCGTCCTCCTCGAGCAGGCGCGGACGGAAATCAGACGAGCGCTGCACCTTCACGGGCGCCGTGGGCGGCGGGGGCACGAACTGGAACAGCACCGCGACGTCGCCGTCACCGCCGAGCGCGATCTTGCCCTTGTCGTGCTCGGTGAGGGGGAGGCGCCACGAGCCCTCCTGCCGCTGCACCGTGGGGTCGTTGCGCAGGCGATCGAGACCGACGATCGCGCCACCCGACGAGATCTTCCCCTTCATCTGCTCGGTGAAGTTCAGCACGTAGCCGCTTCGCCCGGCGACGAGGATCGGGTACTCCGCGCGGGGCAGGACGCCGCCCGGGACCACGAACGTGCACTTCTCGGATCCGCCGACGGTGACCGACTCGCCCTGGCGGATGAGTCGCTGCTGGACCAGCTTCCCGTCTTGAAGGATCCCCACACGGAGGACCTTGGCGACCTTGGGCTGTCTGGCTTGCGTCGCCATCAAGGAGGAGCTCCGCGCGTTCCGTGAACCGCCGACAGCATCGCGAACCCGGACGCTGCCCGCAAGTCCCTATCGTCCTTTTGCACTTCGACCATGAGCCCCGTCCCCGGTTCGCTCCGACGCTGCGGCCGTGCACCAGGGAAGCCCCACGATAGACCGGCGCCCACGCTCGGAGCAAGCGGTCGACAAGGCCCTGACACGGGCAGAGGGAGGCAGCGTTTCATGGGGGATACGACACCGGCGCACCGCCCGGGCGTCCGCGTCCGGGCAGGACGCAGACGACCGCGGCAGCGCCGCCGACGGGATCAGCCCTCGCCGCCCTTGATGACGACGAACCGGAACTCGCCGAACTGCGCCTGACCCGCGGTGTACATCACCTCGCGGACCACGCTGAACGGGAGCCGACGGTCGCACTGCAACAGCACCTGCCCCTTGAAGTCGAGGTCGGACGAGCCGGCCCGGCTGCCGAGATCCTTCGCGGTCTCGGCCTTCTCCTGAAGGCGATCGTAGAGCGTGTCGATCAGCTGCCCGGTCTTGCTGTCGTCGGGCACCTGGACGGTCTCTTCGCCCGTCTCGGAGTCCGCGACGCGCTCGAGCCGCAGCACCGGCACGCTGTCGACGAGGATCTCCTTGCGGGAGACCACCACGTTGACCGCGAGCTTCGGCGGCTTGAGCGCAGAAGACACCGGGATCTGGAGATCCTCGGACGGGGTGACGCTGATGTCCTCGGTGGAGTAGGACTTCAGCAGGAACACCAGGATGATGGTCATCATGTCCATCATCGAGGTGATCGAGAGGGTTCCCTCCCCTCCCTGGCGACGCAGCGAACGCTTCATGGTCGATGACTCCTACTGCACGCCGCCGGCGATCACGACGTAGGGAAACAGCTCGCGCGACCCATCACCCACCTTGGTGGTCGGATCCTCGCGGGTGGCGTCCATGGTGACCACCAGCACCTCGTAGGGGATGCGCGACTCGGGCACGAGGATCACGTTCTGATCGTCGGGGTACTCGTCCTTCACCAGCCCGAGCAGGCGGGTGAGCTCCTTCGTGTCGTAGGACATCGCGGACGGGCAGCCCGTCTCGATGCACGGCACCGTCGGGCCGCCCTCGCCGCCCTCGTTCGGGAGCACCGCCTCGGCGCCGGCGATGGTGTAGCCGGCGTTGGTGATGATCACCGAGAGGTTCAGGGGCTTCTCGTCGGGGTCGGTCTCTGCCGGCTTCGGCGGGCCGATGGCCGGCAGGGTGGAGTCGATCACCGCGAGGCTCACGAACTGCGCGGCCATCAGCAGGAACGGGATGAGGATCGTCACCAGGTTCATGATCGGAACCAGGTTCAGCTCTTCCGCGGTCGTGAGGCGCTTCTTGTGCTTCATCGGACGTGCTCCGGTTGCGGCGGCGGACCGCCGCGTGAGGACCTCGGACCCAGGATCAGGCCTCGGCCGCGACCTCGTCCTTCAGGGTGCCGCGACGGCGGGCGGTGAGCAGGTTCACCGTCTTGACGCCGTACTGATCGACGTCGTCGAGGATCTTGTTGGTGCGCGCCATGACGATGGAGTGCAGCACGAGCGTCGGCACCGCGACGATCAGACCGCCCGCGGTGGTGTACATCGCGACGGAGATACCGGCGGCGAGCAGCGTCTGCTTCATCTCGGCCGACGCGTGGGCCACGGCGTCGAACGCCTGGATCAGACCCATGATGGTGCCGAGGAGGCCGACGAGCGTGGCGACGTTCGCGAGCATCGACAGGTAGGGCGTGCGCTTGTTGAGCGCGGGGCCGACCTCGAGCGTCGCCTCGTCGATCGCGTTCTCGATCTCCTTCTCGGTGCGGTTCGCGCGGGTCAGGCCCGCCTTGACGACGCGGGGCAGCGCGGCGTGCGGCTCGGCGTTGCACAGCTTGATGGCCCGGTCGATGTTGTTGGCCATGATCAGCTGCTGGATGCGGGCCATGAACGCCGTGGAGTTGATGTTCGCGCGGAACACGATGTAGAACATCCGCTCGAACGCGATGGCCATGGCGAAGACCGCGCAGGCCAGGATGACGTACATGAAGGGCCCGCCTTCGCTGAACATCGTAACGGGATTCACCATGGGACTCGAACCTCCGAAAGGCTTGGGCGTCCAGCGACCACGGATGGCCACGACAGGACGGGGCTAGGGAACTACGCGGCAGACTGTACTCAGTCGGGGATGCGCCGGCAGGCCCGTCTCGTGAGGAGACTGTCAGACCTCGTGGACACGACCCCTACGAGGCGTCGCTCCGATCAGAACGGCGGGTGCTCGATCGACTCGACGATCTTCGGGAGGAAGCTCTCACGAAGCTGCAGGGCGTAGCGATCGTTGAGGTTCTGCCGAGAGATGAACACGGCCACCTCGGGCTTGCGGACCTCGCCCTCGATCACCGTCTCCTCGAACACGAGCCGCGCGGCGATCGCGCCGGGCGCACCGAGCAGGGCGACGGTGAGCAGACCCGTGAGGATCGCGGGGATCAGGATCGTGCGTCTCATGGCTGGTTCTCGCCCCAAGGGTTGGTGGAGGGCGCCGGCGCGGGCGTCGCCTCCTCGAGCAATCGCTCTCGCGCCACCCGCTCGGCCTCGCGGGCGCGGCGCTCCTCTTCCGCCTTGGACCGCTTCGCCGCGCGCTCGCGCTCCTTCTCGAGCTCGGCGAGGTAGGTCCTGGCAAGCTCCTGCTGGGGTCCGCCAGCGTCGAGGTAGCGCTTGAACGACGCGATGCCCTGGTCGTACTGCTTGAGGTGGTCGCCGAGCAGGATCCCGAGGTCGAAGTGCGGTGTGGGATCGCGAGGATTGACCTCGAGCGCCTTCTCGTAGGCGCGACGCGCCTCGTCGTGGCGCCCGACGCCGCGGTACGCGATGCCGAGGTTCACCAGGACGCCGTGGTTTCCGGGCTGCTGCGCCAGCGCACGCTCCAGCAGGGGCAGCGCGCCGGCGTGGTTGTGATCGTCGAGGTAGCGCCGCGACAGGTACACCAGCGCCGGCACGGACTGTGGATCGAGCTCTACGGCCCGCTCGAGGTAGTAGCGGGAGCGGGCCTCGTCGCCCTCGAGCGAGTACACCCGCCCGAGGTTCGCGTGCAGCGGCGCGGACTCACGCGCGCCCTCGATGCCGTTGAGCGCCTTCTGGAACACGAAGCGCGCGAGGCCGAGGTCGCCCTTCTCGATCCAGGCGAGGCCGAGCTCGTTGTAGATGGGCAGGCTGCTCGCATTGACCCGCAGCGCGGCCTTCGCCTCCTCGATGGCCTCATCGACCGTCCCCTGCTTGCGAAGCGCGCCGACCAGGGCAGCGCGTAGCGCCATGTCGTCACCGAACTGCTCGATCGCGCGCCGATAGGTCGCCACGGCGAGATCGGGCCGCTCCTGCGCCTCGTGGATCAACCCCACGTAGAGGTGGGCCACGGCGAGACCCGGATCGCGCGACAGCGCCTGCTCGTAGCTGCGCCTCGCCGGATCGAGCTTGTTCAGTCGCTGCTGCGCGACGCCGAGGTTGAACCACCCCAGCGCCCCCTGCGGATCGTCCGCGACCACGACCGTGAGCAAGCGCTCGGCACGGACGAGCGCGCCGGCGTGCCCGGTCTCGAGCAGCAGGATCGCGTCGGTGAGCCGCTCGGCCGCGCTCACCTCCTCCGCACCCGCGAGCTCCGAGCGCGTCGGGGGAGGGGCGCCAGGGTCGACCTCCGCGACGCTCGTGCTCGGCGGACCGCCGCGGGGACATCCCGCGACGCCGGCCAGCACCAGCAGCAGCAGCCACCGGTTCAAGGCGCGCCTCCGAGATCGGCCAGCGGACCAGGTGGCGGGGGCCGCAGCGGAAGGAGCAGCGGGGTGATCTCCGCGCTCGCCTCGCCCTGCAGCTCACGCTTGGGCTGTGGGTAGTTGAACGGATCCAGCGCGTTGAGGGACGTCCACGCCGCGTCGACCCATGCCGAGTGGCGGCGCTGCTCGGTCGCGAGCCGCGTGATCGCCTGGAAGCGAGCGACGGCCTTCTCCTGCACCGCGTAGAACTGCGGGAACACCTCGGCCTCGAGCACCTCCCAGTACACGTCCTGTTCATCCTGCGTCATCGTCTTCGGAGGCTCGAGCGAGAAGCCGAGATCGGCGTACGCGAGGTACGCGCTCGCCACCAACCACAGCGCCTCGGTCGACGCCTCGAAGTCTCCATAGGTGCTCACGATGGACAACGCCTGCGTCTCGAGCCTCGCGAGGTTGGCCGGCTGGGTCTCCATCAGCAGGACGATGTCGCGATCCTCCCGCCCGGAGAGCTTCGCGGCGACGAAGGTGTCGTATGCCGAGCGCAGGTCGACCAGCGCCGCCTTCGCCGCGCTGTTCCGGGATCCGAACCCGAGCACGGCACCCGATGCGGAGAGCCGCTGGAAGTCCGCGAGGATCT
This sequence comes from uncultured Enterobacteriaceae bacterium, assembly GCA_964419905.1. Classification (GTDB taxonomy): domain Bacteria; phylum Myxococcota_A; class UBA796; order UBA796; genus JAFDJI01. The sequence continues at coordinate 38,954 of CAYQSE010000012.1, read as the reverse complement.
CCGACTGATAGCCGCGCGCGCGGCGCGCGTTCCCGGCGCGTCCGTAGATCTCGAACAGCGCCTGCTTCGCGGCGAGCGCGTGATCGGGATTGGAGAGGCCGAACGCCTGGAGGTAGCGCTCGTAGAACCGCCTCGCCTCGAGATCACTGACGCGCTCCCACGACTCGCCCGCCTGGAACACGACCTCCTCGCGATCCGAGGCGTCCGGGAACTGCTTGCCGTACTGCTCGAACCCACGCGCCGCGCCCGCGTGATCGCCGAGACCGATCTTGAGGAACGCCGCGTTGTAGATCGCGTCGGCGACATCGGGGTCCTTCGGGAAGCGTCGCGCCAGCTCCTCATAGAACGCGATCGCCCGATCGAGCTGGAAGGTGGACTCGTAGTTGCCCGCGATGCGGAAGTAGAGCGCCTTGGACCGCTCGTCGGTCGGGTAGCGGCGGACGTACTCCTCGAACAGCTCACCGGCCCGATCCGCCCGGCCCAGCAGCTCGTAGCTGTTCGCCGCGTTGTACAGCGCCGCCGAGGCGTACTCGCTAGACGGAAAGTCCCTCGTGAACGCGAGGAACGCCTCCGCGGCCGCCTCGCGGTCGCCCGCCTCGACCAGCGCGAGCGCCTCCTTGAACGCCGCGCCCTCGAGCAGGTCCGCGAACTGCTCCTGTCGCGACGCGGCGAGGGTGCGATCCTCACCCAGCGACATCGCCATGAACTTGCGCGTGTACAGGCGCACCGACGCCAGATCGCCCTCACGCTGGTAGCTGTCGACCAGCAGCCCCGCCGCGAAGGCCGACTCGTTGCGGTGCGGATAGCGGTCGACGATCGCGGTGAGCCGCGGCCTCGCCTCGTCGTAGCGCTGGTGGAACCAGAGCAGCTGCGCCACGAGGTACTCGATCACGTGCCGACGATCCGCGAGCACGTCACGGAAGTCCGGAACCTCCGCGTCGCGCGGCTCCGAGAATCGGTGCGCCAGCACGCGATCGGCTGCAGCGACGAAGGCCGCATGCTCGTCCGAGAGCGCATACACCAGCAGCCCACGCCCACCCGCCGTCGCGGCGGTGCGCTCGACCGCCGACGCCGCCGGCACGAGCCACAGGGGCACCCCCTGCCGAACAGCCTCCTCGAGCAGCTCGGCGGCGAGCGCCGTCTCGGGCATCGCCGGCGGCCCCTGCGTGCGCTGCGCGCGCTGCAGCGACGCGTCCATCGCGAAGTACACCGCCCCGTCCCCGAACGGGTGGTAGCGCCGGCTGGCGATCAGCGACTCGTACTCGGGCAGCGCCTCGTCGAACGCCTCGGCCCGGTACAGGGTATCCGCCAGGTACCACTGCATCTGGTAGAGGTCGTCGGCGATCGGGAAGCGCTGGATGTAGTCGCGGAACCGGCGCGCGGCCTCGAGGTAGTCCTCCGGGTCGCCGGTGCGGTTCGCGGCGATGCGGAACTCGATCGCCACGTCCGCCATCGAGCCCTCGATGTAGTCGCGGGCGACCGACTGTGCGTCGGGATTCACCTGGTTCGCGAGGTACCACTCGGTCTCGAGGTTGTAGCGGTCCGTGAGCACCACGCGCGCCGCGGCGGACGCCTCGAGATCGGGCGGCCGCTTGGACGCATGCAGCCGCACGATGCGCATCTGATACTCGGGGTTCTTCGGATCGAGCCACCAGCGCGGATCGTCCTGGAGCCGTCGATACACCGCGACCGCCTCGTCCCAGCGCGCCTGGCCCTCGAGCACCTCGGCGAGCGCGAGGTACACGTCGTCCTCCCACGTCCGCGGGCCGATGCGGGCAAAGAAGCGCTCGGCGATCTCCATCGGCGTGCCGTCGCTGAACTCGGAGAGGTCGAAGAACGAGATGGCGACGTACTTCACCGCGTCGGGTCTGAAGTCGCTCGTCCGTCCCGTCTCGGCCTCGCGCTCGTCGCTGGCGTCGAGGAGCAGCGCGAACAGCTCCAATGCCTGGTCGTAGGCCTCCGGCCCATAGGACGTCGCGCTGCGGCTGGGCCCCGCGAGCTTGTAGTACGCCCAAGCGAGCTGGTAGACGGCCTGCTGGAAGTACAGGCCGTCCGGTCCACGATCGACGACGGCCCGGTACTCGGCGATCGCCTGGTCGAACACATTGGTGTCGAACCAATGGTTTCCCAGGAACAGGTGCGCCGCGTCGACGAGACTCGAGTCGGGCCGCAGCGTGACGAGATCCTCGAACGCCTCGCGCGCGCGCTCGGCGTCACGCTGGGCCGAGCTCGCCTCGTTGAACGAGAACCCGAGCATGTAGAACACGGCGTCGAGCGGCTCGTACTGTTGATCGCGCGGCAGCGCGCGGTTGTCGCTCACGATGCGCTCGTACAGGGCAATCGAGCGGGAGAGATCGACCTTGGGCTCGGGGGGAAGGTCGTCGACCTCGTCGGCGCCCAGCGCCTCGAGCCGCGCGCTGTAGGCCTCGGTCTCGGCCAGCCACGCCTCCCGGGCCTCCTCGAAGTAGAAGTCGGCCAGCCGAAAGCGAACGTGGGAAGCGTAGCGGGCGTCGGGGTTGCGCTCGAGGAAGCCACGCATCTCGTCGATCGCGATCGCGCGGTGCGTCGCCTCGAGATCGGCCAGCGACGAGAGCACATCATCGAAGCTCGACGAGACCTTGGCGCGCTCCTCGGCCTCGCGCTGGTCGACGAAGCGCCGCGTGTCGGCCTCCAGCTCGGCCATCCGCGCGGCGAACCGGACGTGGGTGTCGCGGAACGCCCGGAGCTCCTCGGCCCCCTCATCGGTGGGGGCAGCCGCCGAGTCGGCCACCTCGTCCTGAGCGAGCGCGGCGCTGGCGAGCAGCGCCCCGAGGATCGCGGCGATGGCGCGGTGGCGCCTCATGGTCCGAGCTTCTCCCGGATCACGCCGAACCGCGCCTCGAGATCCGCGAGCAGCTGCGCCTTCTCGGAGATCGTGCGCTCGCGCTGGTCGGCCACGTCAATCTTCTGCGACCAGTACACGTCTACGACGCCCATGTCGGCCCGCAGCACGGACTCGGCGAAGAACGCCTCCATGCGGCCGAACCCGGAGCGGGTGATCGCGGCGGAGACATCCTCTGCCCGCTCGAGCGTCTCGGCGAGACCGACGCGCTGAGCGCCCACCTCACGCACCTCGTGCGCAAACCGCGCGCGGATCCGGGACAGCTCCGAGGACTCGGCGGTGACCAGCCGATCCCGGAGCCCAGCGAGCCGCTGCTGATCTGCCTGAAGCGTCGTCTGCAGGCGGTCGATGCGCTGGGTGAGATCGTCCGACTCGGGCGTCGGCCGCTGCGACAGGTAGCCCCGTCGCAGCTCCTCGATCGTCACCGCGATCACCTCTTCCTGCTCGGAGATGCGATCGCTCCACGCCGTGCTCGGCCCCGCGGCGCGCACCGCCTCGAGCTCGGCCAGCGCCGCCTCGAGCGCGCGCTCCACCACAGCGAGCGGATCCGCCTCGTCGTCCTCGTCGCCCTCCGCGTCGTCGCCCTCCTGGGCGTCATCCGCGGGCAGCGCGTCGGCTTCGAGTCGCAGCGCGACGGCCTGTGCGCGAAGCGTCCCCACCCGGAGCTCGAGCGCCTCGAGCGCCGCGAGGTGCTCTCGGCGGGCAAAGATCGCGTCCTCGGTGCCGAGGTCGTCGGGGAGCCGCTCGACCAGTCGAACGAGCTCTCGACGCATCCCGGCCAGTCCCGCCAGCTCGGCTTGCCGGTCGACCGGCAGGACCTCGGCGAGCCACGCCTCCTCGAGCCCCAGCAGCTCGAGCTGAAGCTCGGTCGCGCGGCCCTGCTCCACGGACACCTCGTAGCGCAGCCGCTCGTAGCCGCCGATCCCCGCCGCGGTGTCCATCACCTGCCGCAGCTCACCGATCAGGGTCTCGGCGCCCTCGATCTGCCCCTCTTGGCGGGCGACCTCGCGGAACAGGCCGAGCGAGCGCGCCATGTCCGGATGGTCGACGAGCATCGCGACCGCATAGCCGGGCAGCCCCGTGGTGGCGCCCGGCTCGCCGCGCGCGCCGGCGAGCACCTTGTGGAACCACGTGCGGGGCTCGGTCTCGGAGCGCGCCAGCTCTCCGAACCGCGCTTCCACCGGCGTGTAGTCCGCGATCACGCGCTCGTAGGCCACGAGGGCCTCGGCGAACTCCTTCTGCTCGAGCCGGAGGTGCGCATCGAGCAGCTTCAGGTGGGCAGTCTGCGGATGGTCCGGGAAGCGGAGCAGGAACAGCTCGACGCCGTCGAGCGCGGCACCGTATCGCTCCTGCTTGATGAAGGTCCAGATCACCTCGTAGAGCTTGTCGGCGAGGTAATGCGAGTCGCCCCCCACCCGCTCGTAGGCCTCTGCGGCCTGGACGAGCGCGGCGCGCTCGAAGTGGATGCGCGCGATCGCGAGCAGCGACAGGTCGTAGAGCCTGCGCGTCTCGTCCGAGTCGACGGGCACCTCGGAGGCCACGCGAAAGTGCTCCAGCGCGGCGTCCAAATCGCCCCGCATCACCTCGATGGTGCCCTGGTGGTAGCGCCCCCTCGGCCCGAACGCGCCGCTCGGATCGAGCCGCTCGAAGTGCTCCAGCGCCTTGTCGAGCTCTCCCCGACGGATGAAGCTCCGGGCGAGGCTGTAGGTGATCAGCTCGCTCGGCTGGACGCGGCCCTCGACGATCTCGAGACGGTACAGCGCGTCGAACCGATCCGACTGACCGGTGATCGCGTAGAGCTCGAGCAGTCGCCGCACCGCGTCCTCTCGGAACGGGTGCGCGGCGTCATCCGCGATCACGCGGTACCGCGCCTCGGCCGTACTGGTGTTGCCCATCTCGAACAGCGACTCGGCGAGGTACCACTCGGCGTCGCGATGGAGGCCGGCATCGCCCAGGGCCGCGAGCGTCACCAGCGTGAAGAACCCCTCGGCCGCCGCCGCGTGCTCGCCGATCAGGTGCAGGTACACGTAGTCTTCGAACCGACGCACGGCGTCGGCCTCGGTGATGAACCCTCGCCCCGGCGCGACCTGGCGCTCGAGCGCCTCGATCGACCCGGTGATGCTCTCGACCGTCACCCGGACCTCACCGAGGCGCTCCGCCGACCGATCACGCGCCGCGAGCGCACCCGCGGGCAGCGACAAGGCGAGCGACAGGAGGGCGCCGTGAACGGCGAAGTGCCAGGGGATCATGCCGGGGTACTCACTCGCGACGGTAGGTCTCCGTCGTCTCGACGTACTGGACACCGGGGCGGTCGACAAATGACCGCGCGAAGCCGGAACGCTCGTTCGCGACCACCCGCAGCGTGGTGACCTCGCCGTCTTCGACCTTGAACTGGTAGTTCGACTGCACCTTGAACGAGTAGCTCCGCAGGTAGCTGAACACCCCGAAGCCGTTTCCACGCAGCACCATCTGCACCTGGAGGTTGTGGGTGCCGGGCGGGAGCGTCTGCGCGTGGATCTCTACCTCACGCAGCGCGGCGAGGTCGCCGTCCACATCGGCCGAGCGGGCGAACACGCTGCGGCCGTCGAGGAAGTACTGGACCGACTCGAGCTGGTAGGCCGCGCCCATCTTGTTGACGTGCCACAGCCGCACCCGCGCACCGAGACCCGAGCCCTCGATCACGATCTCCTTGAGCAGCTGCAGCGTCGCCTTGCTGCGGAACACGCGCTCCTTGAGCTGCTTCACGTCCTCTTCGACGGTGCGTAGCTCACGCGTGTGGTCGTGCGGCGCGGCAGGCGCCTCCGGTGCCCCTTCTGGGCCGATCTCGGCTGACCACGCCCGCGCGCACAGCGCGGCGCCGAGGATCAGCACGACGGCCCGAGCCCGGTTCATTGGGGTCTCCACGCAAGACAGACGCAGCTTACCCGCATTAGCGCCCGCGTGCAGGTGAGCGCACGTCGGCGCGCCCATCTTCCCGCGATCGCTCACTCACCCCGATCGACCGCGTCTGGCGCGGGTGGACCGCCGACCTGAAACACCTGGACCGTGAACCGGTCTTGCAGGGTCTTGACCTTCGACAAGCTTCCGCGCACGTCGTTGACCAGGAACGCGAACGCGTACAGCCGCCGATCGGCGGCCTCGATGTAGCCGGTCAGGCAGTGCGCACCGTCGAGCGTACCCGTCTTGCCGCGCATCCTCCCGGAGTCCGCGGCCAGTCGCTGGTGCAGCGTCCCGTCCTGCCCGGCGATCGCGAGGCTCGAGGCGAACTCGTGGCCGACCCGCGGGTCGTGCGCCATGTCGACCATCACGGTGGTGAGCACCCGCGGGCTCATCTTGCTCGCGCGGCTCAGCCCGCTCCCGTTGACGAGCGTGAAGCTCTCGTCGGGCAGCCCCAGGCTGAGCAGGTACTCGCGCACCACCTCGACGCCCTTCGCGGTCGTTCCGGGGGCGCCCGAGACCTCGGCGGCCATGACCTTGATCACCTGCTCGGCCATGAAGTTGTTCGAGAACTTGTTCATGTCCATCAAGATCGCGGCGAGCGGCATCGACCGCGCCGTGAACAGGAGCTTCGCAGAAGGCGGCGTCGGCGCCAGGCGATGCTTTCCGCCCACGCGCAGGCCCTGGCTGTCCAGCAAGTCGGTGAACGCCGCGACGAAGTGGGCGGTGGGATCCTCGACCGTGCGGTAGAACTTCCGCCGCCCGTCGCCGAGCGGCACCGAGCCGATCACCCGGAACGTGATGCCGACGGGCGTGACCTCGCGCTCGATCTTCAGGCGCGGCCACCCGGTCGCGGCGCTGGTGGTCACCTGGTTCTCGAGGGTGACGTAGCTGCCCGCGGGCGTCTCGAGGCGCAAGACCCCCTCGGAGCCCACCTCTGCGCCCGGGCCGACCACGAGCGCCACGGTGTTGAAGTTCAGCGACAGCGCCCCGCTCCGCGCGAAGTACGAAGGCCCTTCCTCGAGATCCTCCTTCTTGTCCCAGCCCGGCAGCTTGAAGTCGCGGTCGAAGAAGGTGTCGTCGTAGACCACGTCCCCCTCGATCCGGGTGATCCCCTCGAGCTTCAGGTCGTTGACGACCTTCCACAGGCGCTCGACCACCAGCGTGGGGTCGCCGTGCCCCTTGATGTAGAGGTTGCCGCGCAGCACGTCGGACTCGATCGGGCCGTCGACGTACACGCCGGTCTGGAAGCGGTAGGCTGGCCCGAGCGTCTTGAGCGCGGCGGCCGCGGTGAGGACCTTCATCGTCGACGCGGGGATCAGCGGCACGTCGGCGTCGCGCGCGAACACCTCTTCACCGGTCGCGACATCCACGATCTGCATCCCGACCGTGGAGTCCCTGAACAGCCGATCGTTGGCGAGCGGGCCGAGGATCTCCTCGAGGGACGACGGCGGTGCGGGCGCGACCACCGGCTGGGACCAGCCGACGCCGGAGACGAGCAGCGCGGCCACGACGGCCGACACGCGAAGTAGGTTCATGGGCACACCGTGGGGGGGGGCGACGGGGGGAGGGCGGGCGAGCCTGGGACGGCACACCGCGTCGACCCCCATTGTAGGTCACGACGCCCCGGATGCCCGTCAAAATCCGTCGAGGCGACGGAGCACGACGGATCCGGACGTGGCATGATGCCCGACCAGGGAGCTCGACATGGTGCTGTGGCTAGCGCTGGTCGCGGGCGCGCTCGGACAGGCGACCGCCACGGATCGACCGGTCGTGCCGTCGGCAGGACTCGCTGCGGAGGGGGGTCCCGGAGCGCTGTGGGTGAACCCGGCGAACCTCGCCTACGACCCCGACCGTCGCTTCGGCCTGTTCTTCAGCCAGGACGTGACCGGCCCCGGACGCACCGCGCTCGCGGGCACCTGGGGCATCGGCCTGGTCCAGGCGGGCGTGCACGCGCTCGTCGCGCCGACCGGCGGCGTCGACTGGTCGCTCGACGTCGCGGGCGCGATCCCGCTCCCGAAGCGTCTCTCGCTCGGCATCCGCCTCGACTGGCACCTGCTCGAGGAGCGCGAGAACTACATCGGGTGGGACGCGGCGCTGTCGTGGCGGCCGCTGCCGTGGTTCGGCCTCGCCGCGGTGACCCGGAACATCGCCAGCCCCTCGCCGGGCGCGGTCGCGCAGAGCGGCTTCGGGCTGGCCGTTCGCCCGTTCGGCGACACGCTCGTCGTGGCGACCGACTACCTGCACGCGTTCCCCGGCCCGTGGGGGCCGCTGCCGTCAGGGATCGCCCGCGACCTGCTGCAGCTCTCGCTGCGCGTCCGCCCCACCGAGGGGCTGTACGTGCGCGCCTCGCTCGACACCCGGCTGCGCGCGGGGCTCGGCGTCGAGGTGTACTTCGGCGGCTACGGCGGCGGCACCCACGCCGCGGCGAGCCTGGGTGGCGACGCGGGGTTCACCGCCTTCGTCGGGACGGACGAGCCCGGCGAGACGCTCGTTCGCTCTCGTCAGCGGGTGCCGGGCGTCGATCTGCAGACGCTGCCTGCCTACCAGCCACGGGCGAGCCTGCTGAGGCGCACGGAGCCCGGCTGGCTCGACACGCTCGAGCTGCTCCGGCGGCTCGAGACCGAGCGCAGCATCCAGGCCGTCACGATCGCCCTGGGGACCCAGGGCGACTCGTGGGCACGCAGCAGCGAGCTCCGCACCCGCATCGTGAAGCTCCAGGAGGCCGGAAAGCGCGTCGTCGTCTACCTCTACGGCGACCCGAGCCCGTCCACCTACTACGTCGCGTCCGCCGCCGAGAAGATCCTGCTCCATCCGGCGGCCAGCGTGCAGCTCCGCAGCCCCTCGGTGTCGCTGACCTACGCGGGCGGGGCGCTGGAGCGGTTCGGCGTCGAGGCCCAGGTGGCGCGACGGTCGGACTACAAGGCGGCCTCGGAACCACTGACCCATCGAGCGCCGTCCGACGCGCAGCTCGAGCAGACCCGCGCGCTCGTGGACGACCTGCACGCGATCCTCGTCGCGGCCATCGCGCACGGGCGCGGGGTGGACGAGGCGACCGCGCGCCGTTGGGTGGAGGAGGGGCCGTGGACGGGCGCGCAGGCCCTCGAGCTCGGGCTGATCGACGGGCGGGCCTACCCCGACCAGGTGGACGCCGCGCTCGAGGGCCTGTTGGGCTTCAAGCCGCGGGTCTCCGAGCTGAAGGACACCCCGCAGCCGCGGTCCGCGTGGGAGGCCCCCTCGCAGATCGCGGTGATCCACGTCGAGGGGCTGATCGTCGGCGGCGAGAGCCGCCCCCGCGGACCGCTGCAGCCCGGGGTCACCGGCTCGACCACCGTGACCCAGCTGCTCGAGCAGGCCACCAAGAACCCGCAGGTCCGCGCGATCGTGCTGCGCGTCGACAGCCCCGGCGGCTCCGCGTTTGCCTCGGACGAGATCTGGCGTGCGGTCGAGAAGGCGAGGCGGGCCGGCAAGCCGGTGGTCGCGACGTTCGGCGGCACCGCGGCGTCGGGCGGCTACTACGTCGCAGCCGGGGCCGACAAGGTGTTCGCCGAGGCTACGACGCTGACCGGCTCCATCGGGGTGCTGGTCACCAAGGTGAGCGCGGCGCCCGCGCTCGAGCGGCTCGGCATCACCACCACGACCGTCGGCGCGACCGGACGCGGCGATCCGGCCTCGCCGTTCTCGGCGTGGGACGAGCACGAGCGGGGCAAGGTCCAGGATCAGGTGGACTTCACCTACGACCTGTTCGTGGACCGGGTCGTCGCCGGGCGCAAGCTGGACCGCGAGCGCGTAGAGGCCGCCGCGCAGGGGCGGGTGTGGTCCGGCGAGCGCGCGCACGCGCTGGGCCTCGTCGACGGTCTGGGTGGCTTCGACGAGGCGATCGCCGAGGCGCGCCGCCTCGCGGGGATCCGCCCGGGTCGCAAGGTGGCGCTGGTGACGTACACCGACTCGGGCTTGAAGGTCGAGGCGCTCGCGCCCGCGCTCGTGCTGGGCCCACACGCGCCCGGCGCCGCCGCCTCGCTGCCGCGCGCGCTCGATCTGCTGTGGGAGCCGATGTTGATGTGGGGGCTGCTGGCCGATGAGGGGCTGCTCCTGGTCGAGCCCACGCTGCTGGGAGGTCCGAGGTGAGCGAACCCCGTGTGTTGGTGGTGGACGACGACCGCGCCGTGCGCGCCGCCCTGAAGGTGAACCTCACGAAGGGCGGGATGGAGGTCAGCCTCGCGACCAGCGCGGCGGAGGCCTATGCCGCGCTCCGCGAGCACCCCGTCGATCTGGTGCTCACCGACGTGAAGATGCCCGGCGGCACCGGGCTCGACCTGCTCGCGAAGATCCGCGAGGCGTGGCCCGACACGCAGGTGGTCGTGATGACCGGCTATGGCTCGGTCGAGGACGCGGTGCTGGCGATGAAGTCCGGCGCCGCCGACTACATCATCAAGCCGGTCGCCAAGGACGAGCTGTTGGTGATCCTCGGCAAGGCGCTCGAGAACAGGGCGCTGCGCGCCGAGGTCGTCGCGCTGCGCCAGGAGGTGGCGAACCGGTACGGCTTCGAGAACATCATCGGCACCTCACCCTCGATGCTGAGGCTCTACGAGGACGTCGCCGCGGTCGCCGACACCTCGGCCACGGTGCTGCTGCACGGGCCCACGGGCACCGGCAAGGAGCTGCTGGCGCACGCGATCCACTACCGGAGTCGCCGCGCGCGCGGTCCCTTCGTCCGGGTGAACTGCGGCGCGATCCCCGAGACGCTGCTCGAGAGCGAGCTGTTCGGTCACGAGAAGGGCGCGTTCTCGGGTGCGATCCGGCAGCATCGCGGCAAGTTCGAGCAGGCGGACGGCGGCTCGATCCTGCTCGACGAGATCGGCGAGATCGACCTGTCCATGCAGGTCAAGCTGCTGCGCGTGCTCGAGAACGGCGAGTTCCAGCGCGTCGGGGGCAGCCAGACCCTCAAGGTCGACGTGCGCGTCATCGCGGCCACCAACAAGGACCTGCGCCGCGAGGTCCGCGACGGCAACTTTCGCGAGGATCTGTTCTACCGGCTCAACGTGATCGCGCTGAAGGTGCCGGCGCTCGGCGAGCGCCGCGAGGACATCCCGCTGCTCGTCGAGCACTTCGCGCGACACTACGCGCAGGAGAACGGTCGTCCGGCGCCCCGCGTGTCCCGCGCGGTGCTCGAGCGGCTGCAGCACTACCCGTGGCCCGGCAACGTGCGCCAGCTCCAGCACGCGATCGAGCGGGCCGTCATCCTCGCGCGGGACGGTGAGCTCGACATCCAGGTGCCCGACGAGTCGCCGACCAGCCTCCCGCCGACCGAGGCGGGCGGGCTGCCGCCGCCCGGCATGCCCCTGCCCGACGCGCTCGCCGCCTACGAGCGCCAGGTCATCGTCGCGGCGCTGCGCGAGGCCGGCGGCGTGCAGGCCCAGGCGGCGCGACGACTCGAGATCAGCCGATCCAACCTGAACTATCGAATCCAGAAGCTCGGCATCACGCTCAAGGACGTGACGTACGATTGAGGTCGCGATAACGCAGACCCAACTGGAGGCGCGCGTTGAAGCTGCAGGACTGAGGCCCGGAACCCACGGATCCCCCCTCGCTCCTGGTGGTCGCATGACCCTTCGCGTCGAAGATCTCACGTTCGGCTGGCCCGACCGCCCGCCGTTGTTCGAGCACACCAGCCTGCGGCTCGAGCCCGGCTGGACCGGGCTCGTCGGTCCCAACGGTGGCGGCAAGACCACGCTGTTGGGTCTGCTCGCCGGCGTGCTCCGCCCGGACGCGGGCCGCGTGGTCGCCCCGGGCGTGATCCACCTCTGCCCGCAGGAGGTGACGACGATCACGCCAGCGATCCGCGACCTGGCGTGGGGCGTGCTCGGCGACGCGCCGTGGCGCTGGCAGCGCCTGCTCGATCTCGACCCGGAGGCCCTCGAGCGCTGGAGCACCCTGTCGCCCGGCGAGCGCAAGCGCTGGCAGATCGGAGCGGCCCTCGCGAGCGACGCCCCGGTGCTCCTGCTCGACGAGCCCACGAACCACCTCGACGCGGACGCGCGCGCGATGCTGGTCGAGGCGCTCGCAGCCTTCGACGGCGTGGGCGTGCTGGTCAGCCACGACCGCGCGCTGCTGGACGCGCTGACGACGACGACCGTGGGCCTGCGGCCGCGCCGGGACCTGCCGCTGGAGGTTCGTGTGTTTCCGGGACCGTACGCCGCGGCGCGGCGCGCGTGGTCGGACGCGGCGAGCGCGCGCCTCGCCGCGCTGGATGCGGCCCAGGACGCAGCGCGCGCCGCGCGTGATGCGCGCCACGCCGCGCGTCAGCGCGCCGAGGCGACCGAAGCCGGGCGGAGCGCGCGCCGGCTGATGCGCAATCCACACGACCACGACGGGCGCACGCTGGCCGCGAAGACCCGCGCCGAGTGGGCGGCCGGGAAGGCGGCCCGCCGGGCCGCGCACGCCCGCGACGCCGCACAGGACGCGGAGCTCACGTTGGCGGCACACGAGCGTCCCGAGCCGACGCTGGGCCGGAGCGTGTTCCTCGACTACGCGCCCGCGACCCGCGACCCGCTGCTCGCGCGCACCGGCGCGCCCCTCACGGTACCGGGACGCGTGCTCGCCGAGGACGTCCACCTCACGCTGCACCCGCGCGAGCACGTCCACGTCGCGGGTCCGAATGGTGCGGGCAAGACCACGCTGCTCCACGCGCTGCTCGTCGACGCGGCGCTGCCCCCCGAGCGGCTGCTGTGGCTACCTCAGGACCTCGCGCCCGGCGCCGATCGGGCGCTCCTCGACCGCCTGCACGCGCTGCCCCCGGGCGCGCGCGGGCGCACGCTGCAGATCGTCGCGGCGCTCGGCGTCGATCCGGCCCGCCTGCTCGCCACCGACCGGCCATCGCCCGGCGAGGCACGCAAGCTCGCGCTGGCGCTCGGGATGGGCGAGCAGGCCTGGCTGCTCGTGCTGGACGAGCCGACCAACCACCTCGATCTGCCCAGCGTCGAGCGGCTCCAGGAGGCGCTGGTCGCATGGCCCGGCGCGCTGCTGCTCGTCACCCACGACGACGCGCTGGCGGCCGCCACCTGTGCGACGACGTGGCACCTCCGTGACGGGCGCGTGGCGGTGGTCTCGCGCTGAGGCGCGTCGCTCGTCGAGCGCGCCGTCAGTCGAGCGGGCCATACAGCGACATCACCTCGTCACACGTCCAGGCGTCGAGCTGATCGCGCGTGTCGCCACACACCAGCAGCGCCAGCTCCAGCTCGCGCGATGCGAGCGCGTTGCTGCTCGTCTGCCAGTCGCGTCGACAGTCGTTCGCGTACTCGAGGCGCGAGCGCGCGTCGAAGTCCTCCCACCCCATGCCCGGATCCATGCACGCGTCGAGACGCAGCGAGACGTCGATGCACAGACGCTCGCAGCGATCGTTGAGCACGGCGCAGCCCCCCGCCGAGGTGGCGGTGAGGCAGAGCAACCAGCGGAGGAAGGTGGTGGCCGGAGACGGAATCGAACCGCCGACACGGGGATTTTCAATCCCCTGCTCTACCGACTGAGCTACCCGGCCGAGCCTTCTTCCACTGCCCATCTCGATGAGCGCAACGCGAGTAACCGCGGGGATCGGCGACGTCAACGCACAGCCTACATGCCCGGCGCGAGCCGGACCCGTGCTGCGCCGAGAAGTCGGGCCTGACAGCCCAATCGCTGGTCGTCGGTGTCCAGGAATGGGATCTCCTCGTCGACGCGCGGCGAGAGATGATCCCACCCGTCGACCACCTCCACGCGGCACGAGTTGCACGCCGCGAAGCCGCCGCACGCCGACTCCATCGGCACGCCGAGCACCTCACACGCCTCGAGCAGCGTGCTCTCGACCTCGACCTCACCCGGGGTGAAGCCCTCGACGTGCAGGACAATCATTCAGAACTCGACGGAGACGCCGCAGCCGCAGGCTCGCTTGACGTTCGGGTTCTCGACGTGGATCCCCGTCTCCATCAGGTTGTCGCGCCACAGGATGGTCGACCCGTCGACGTGCTCGAGATCGGTCGGCTTCACGAACACACGCACGCCGTGCGCCTCGTGCACCACGTCGCCCTCGGCCGGAGCGGGCTCGAAGTCGAAGTGGTAGGTGTAGCCGCTACACCCGCCGCCCTTCAAGCCAAAGCGAAGCCCGTAACCAGACTTCCCAGACTCGGAGAGCATACGCTTGATCTGGACTGCGGCCTCTTCGGTGACTTGCACCATGCGAACCTCCGGCGTGGACACGCCACCGCATCAGTGTAACCACCCGCGGGCCCGCCTCAACCGCGCGACGCGCGACGCCTCCACCAACCGCGCGCCAGCGTGAACGCGCGGTAGGGTGGCTGGCTCGCGACCAGCGCGAACACGAACGGCCCCGCGCGATGCAGCGAGAACGCCTCGCCGAGCTGCCCGTGCGCCATGAACGTGAAGCTGCGCGTCATGCCGCAGCCCATGCAGTCGGTGCCCGTGGCGCGACGCCAGCCGCACGACACCGGGATCTCGAACCCGAAGAACGCGACGGCCGCCTCGGTCGGCGTCAGGATCGCAGCCGCCGCGATCACGACGCCGCACAGCGCGAAGATCACGGCCTCGCCGAACCACCAGCTCGTGAACACGCCCTTCACCGGCGTCCCTTCCTCGGCTCGGACGAGATGCGATCGAGCTGTCGGGCCATGCGATCGACGATGCCGTTGACGAACGCGCGCGACTCGGCGGTGCCGAACGTCTTCGCGAGCTCGACCGCCTCGTTGATCGACACCGTGGCCGGGATGTCCGTGCAGCCCAGCAGCTCGAACGCGGCGAGCCGCAGCACGTTGCGGTCGACCACCGGCATCCGCGACAGGCGCCAGTTGGTCGAGCACGACTCGATCAGCGCGTCGATCTCGTCGCGGCGCTCCTCGACGCCGAACGCGAGGCGCTGCGCGAACTCGACCTCCTCGCTCTCGGGCGGGCGCGCGTCGCCGAGCCCCTCCCCCTCGATCGTGCCCGCCCACAGGTCGGCGAGCGCCTGCGCAGCGCCGACCTCGGACAGATCCGCGTGGAACAGCGCCTGGAGCGCGAACTCCCGCGCCTTGCGCCGCGACGCCATCAGGAGCCCAGCCGTTCGAGGAGGGAGACCATCTCGAGCGCGGCCATGCCCGCCTCGAAGCCCTTGTTGCCCGCCTTGGTGCCGGCGCGCTCGACGGCCTGCTCGATGGTGTCGGTGGTGAGCACGCCGAAGATCACCGGGACGCCGGTGTTCAGCGCGACCGACGCGCAGCCCTTGGTGACCTCGGCGGCCACCATGTCGAAGTGCGGGGTGGCGCCGCGGATCACGGCACCCAGCGCGATCACCGCGCGGTAGTCACCGCTCGCGGCGACCCGCTGGCACACGAGCGGGATCTCGAACGACCCGGGCACCCACACGACGTCGACACGCGCGTCCGGATCGACGCCGTGACGACGCAGCGCGTCCTCGGCCCCGCCGATCAGTCGGCTGGTGATGAACTCGTTGAACCGACCCGCGACGATAGCAAAGCGACCGCCCGGATCCGTGAGGTGACCCTCGATGACACGGCTCATGCCGACTCCTTGGGGTCGTCGAGGCCGACGCGCTCGATGATCTCGAGCCCTTACGCCTCGACGCCGACGATGGAACGGTTGCTGCTGGACAGCAGGCGAAGCTGGCGCAGACCCAGATCGACGAGGATCTGACAGCCGGTGCCGAGGTCGCGGAGCGCCGCGGCGCGCTGCTGAGGCGTGGACTCGGTCTGGCCGCCGAAGTCACGGTTGAACTGCTGCGCGATGCGCTCGGGCGTGCCGCCGTCGAGGTGCATCAGGATCAGCACGCCCCCGCCGGCGGCGGCGATCGCCTCCTGCGACGCGCGCGCCTGCTGCGCGAGCCGGTTCAGGTCGGGATCGAGGCTCGCCCACGCGGGCGGCGCGGCCTGGACCCGCGCGAGCATCGGGCCGGCGCCGAGCGCGCCGCGCCACATCGCGAGGTGCAGGTCGCCGTGCACCGTGCCGCGGTAGAGCCGCGTCGAGAAGGTGCCGAGCCCCGGAAGCTCCATGGAGCCCTCGGCTTCGGCGCGCACGATGCGCTCGGTGCGCATCCGGTACTTGATCACGTCGGCGACGGCGCACACGCGAATGTGGTGCTGAACGCCGAACGCCTGAAGCTCGGGCATCCGCGCCATCGTGCCGTCGAGGTTCATCACCTCGCAGATCACCGCGGCGGGCTTCAGCCCGGCCAGCCGGCACAGGTCGACCGAGCCCTCGGTCTGGCCGACGCGCTCGAGCACGCCGCCGTCGCGCGCGCGCAGCGGGAACATGTGGCCTGGGGTGACGATGTCGCGCGGCGTGGCCTTCTCGTCGATCGCGACCGCCACGGTGCGCGCGCGATCCGCGGCGGAGATGCCGGTCGTGACGCCCTCTCGCGCCTCGATCGACACCGTGAACGCGGTGTTGTACGGGCTCTGGTTGTTCGTCGCCATCATCGGCAGCGCGAGGCGCTGCACCTGGCGCGAGGTCATCGATAGGCAGATCAGGCCGCGCGCGTGCACGGCCATGAAGTTGATCGCCTCGGGCGTGACCCGCTCGCCGGCGAGCACGAGGTCGCCCTCGTTCTCGCGATCCTCGTCGTCGACAAGCAGGATCATCCGACCCTGCCGGAGATCCGCCATCGCGAGCTCGACGCGGCGGAGCGGATCGGGGTCGAGCACCTCGAAGGGCTCGGTGTCGTGATGCGTTGCGGTCATGCGAACCCGTTCCGTCGAAGGGAGTCCAGGGTGAGCCCCATACCCTCTTCGCGCCCGAGCAGCAGCCGCTCCACGTACTTCGCCAGCACGTCGACCTCGAGGTTGACCGCGTCACCGGGCCGAAGCGCGCCGAGCTTGGTGACCTGGGTCGTGTGCGGCACGAGGTTGCAGCGGAAGCGCCGGTCGACGATCTCGTTGACGGTGAGGCTCACGCCGTCGATGCAGATGCTGCCCTTCGCCGCCACATAGCGGGCGTGATCGGCCGGCACCTCGACCCAGAGCACGAACGACTCGCCCACCTGACGCGCCTCGCTGACCTTGCCGACGCAGTCGACGTGCCCCTGCACCAGGTGTCCGCCGAGTCGGTCACCGAGCGCCAGCGCACGCTCCAGGTGGACCTTCGCCCCCGCGCGAAGCCCCCCGAGCGTCGTGAGCGCCAGCGTCTCGCGCGCCGCCGTCGCGGTGAACACGTCGTCGGCCTTCGTCTCGAGCGTCAGGCACACGCCGTCGACCGCGATCGAGGCGCCGATCGCCTCGGCGGCGAGCGGGATCCGCGTGCGGATCCGCATCACCTGACCGCCCCGGTCCGGGCGAACGTCGAGCACCGCGCCCAGGTCTTCGATGAGGCCGGTGAACATCAGCCCTCCTCCGCCCGATGGGGCAGCTTCCAGGTGAGTCGCAGGTCGTCGCCGAGCGCCGTCACCTCGGGGCGACCGAGCCGCGGCGCGTCGGCGAGCGCCGAGAGGGGTGCACCGCCGAGCCACGGGAGCCCGCCGGGGATCAGCACGCCCGAGAGGTAGAGGTGCAGCGTGTCGACCAGCCGCGCGTCGATCAGCGAGCGGATCACCTGGCCGCCGCCCTCGACCAGCACGCGATGAAGCCCGGCGCGCGCTGCTGCGCGCAGCGACGCCTCCACGTCGAGGCCGCCCGGCCCGCGCGGCACCCGAACGATATCGGCGTCGAGCACGCGCTCGGGGGCGTCCTCGGCGCAGAGGAGCAGCGGGCGACGCGGATGCTGGAGCACGCGCGCATCGGCGGGGGTGCGCAGCCCGGAGTCGAGCACGATCGGGCGCGCCTCGGTGCCCGGCACGCCGCGCACCGTCAGCCGCGGATCGTCCGCGAGCACGGTGCCGATGCCGACGAGCACCGCGTCGTGGCTGGCCCGGAGCGCGTGCCCGTCGAGGCGCGCGACCTCGCCCGTGATCCACTGGCTCTCGCCCGTGTGGGTCGCGATGCAGCCGTTCGCCGAAGCGGCCGCCTTCACCGTGACCTCGGGCAGCCCGACGGTGATCGCGCGGGTGAAGCCGCGCACGAGCGCCGCGCACGCGTCGGCGCGCGGACCGAGCGTCACCTCGACACCTGCCTCTCGGAGCTGCGCGAGGCTCGCGCCGCGCATCGGCGGAAACGGATCGACCACGCCCACCACGACCCGGGTGATCCCCGCGGCGAGGATCGCGTCGGTGCACGGCGGGGTGCGCCCGTGGTGACGACACGGCTCGAGCGTCACATACATGGTCGCGCCGCGCGGTTCGTGCCCGCGAGCCCGCGCGTCCGCGAGCGCCATCACCTCGGCGTGCGGACCGCCGACGGGCTGGGTCCATCCCTCACCGAGCAGCGCGCTCTCGCGCACGATGACCGCGCCCACCGCGGGGTTCGGCGCGGTGGTGCCCAGCCCGCGCGACGCGAGCGCGACCGCGCGATCCATCCAGCGCGGGTCGGTCAACGGCTCTCCTGCAGCGGCCGGATCAGCTCGACGAACTGGTCGACCGACTCGAACTCGCGGTAGACGCTCGCGAAGCGGAGGTACGCGACCTCGTCGAGCTCACGGAGCACCCGCAGCACCGCCTCACCGACCTCGGTGGAGGGCACCTCACCCTCGCGCCGGGTGTCGAGGCTGGCCTCGAGCTGGCGCACCGCGTCATCGACCGCGGCGGCATCGATCGGGCGCTTCCGGCACGCCAGCGCGATGCCGCGCATCACCTTCTGCCGGTCGAACGGCTCCTTGCGGCCGTCCTTCTTCACCACCCACAACATCGGGCGCTCGATGCGCTCGTGCGTGGTGAACCGCGCGCCGCACGTCAGGCACTCGCGGCGACGCCGGATCGCGTCGTCGCCGCTGGTCCGCGAGTCGACCACGCGGGAGTCGTCGCCGTGGCACTCCGGGCAGCGCATCAGTCGAGCAGGCTCTCGGGGTAGACCGGGTGGCGGTGGCAGAGCTCGCGCACGGCATGACCGAGCGCGGTGAGCGCGTCGGCGTCATCGCGCGCGTCGATCGCGTCCGCGATCCAGTGTCCGACCTGGGTGGCTTCGGCGGTGTCGAGCCCCCGGGTGGTCATCGCGGGCGTGCCGATGCGGATGCCCGAGGTGACGAACGGGCTGCGGCGCTCGCCGGGCACGGTGTTCTTGTTCACGGTGATCGAGGCGCGACCGAGCGCGTCCTCGGCCTCCTTGCCCGAGCACTTCTCGCCGAGGTCGACGAGCACGAGGTGGTTGTCGGTGCCGCCGCTGACCAGGGTGAGGCCGCGCTCGAGCAGCGCGTCTGCGAGCGCCTGCGCGTTCGCGAGCACCTGCGCGCTGTAGTCCTTGAAGGAAGGCTGCAGCGCCTCGCCGAACGCGATCGCCTTGGCCGCGATCACGTGCTCGAGCGGCCCCCCCTGCGTGCCGGGGAACACCGCCTTGTTCATCTTCGCCGCCCAGTCCCTGTCGGCCATGATCAGCCCGCCGCGCGGCCCGCGCAGCGTCTTGTGCGTGGTGGTGGTGACGAACTGGCAGTGCGGGATCGGGCTCGGGTGGTGCCCGGTGACCACCAGACCGGCGATGTGCGCGATGTCGGCGAAGTGGATCGCCCCGACCTCGTCAGCGATCGCCCGAAACGCCGCGAAGTCGATCGTGCGCGGGTACGCGCTGGCGCCGCTGACGATCACCTTGGGGCGATGCGCGCGCGCCATGTCGCGCACCTTGTCCATGTCGATGCGCCCGGTGCGCTCGTCGACGGTGTAGTGCACCGCCTTGTACAGCATCCCGCTGCTGTTCACCGGCGAGCCGTGCGTGAGGTGCCCGCCGTGGGTGAGGTCGAGCCCGAGGATGGTGTCGCCGGCCTCGCACGTCGCGAGGTAGACCGCCGCGTTGGCCGTCGCGCCCGAGTGGGGCTGCACGTTCGCGCCGACGCAGCCGAACAGCGCCTTCGCACGCTCCCGCGCGATCTCCTCGACCTGATCGACGAACTCGCACCCACCGTAGTAGCGCCGCCCTGGCAGCCCCTCGGCGTACTTGTTCGTCAGCCAGGTGCCCATCGCCTTCATCACGGCGACCGAGACGTAGTTCTCGCTCGCGATGAGCTCGAGCTCGTCTTGCTGGCGGCGGAACTCGGACGCCATCGCGGCGTATACGTCGGGGTCCTGCGCGGCGACGACGTTCATCGGGCTCTCCTGGACGGAGCCGCCTCGTATCTCGTCGCGCGCTGCCCCGCCGCTTCCGGCGTTCGCCGTCCTCAGGCCTCGATCTTGTCGACCCGTCGCGCGTGCCGCCCGCCCTCGAAGGTGGACCCGAGCCACGCGTCGACGAGCTCCAGCGCCAGCCCGTCGCCCGTGGTGCGCTGGCCGAGGCAGAGCACGTTGCAGTCGTTGTGGGCGCGGACGGCCTTCGCCGAGAACGTGTCGAGCACGCACGCGGCGCGCACGCCGTGGTGCTTGTTCGCAGCGATCGCCATGCCGTGCCCGGTGCCGCACACGAGCACGCCCGCCGCGCAGTCGCCCGAGGCCACCGCAGCGGCGACCTTGTGCGCGTGGTCCGGATAGTCGGTGGACGCTGCGTCGAACGTCCCGAGATCGACGACCTCGTGGCCGAGCGCGCGCAGGTGCGCACCGACCGTGATCTTCAGCTTCAGCCCTGCGTGATCCGAGCCGAGCGCCATCCGCATCTCACGCCTCCCAGCGCTGGAAGACCAGCGTCGCGTTGGTGCCGCCGAAGCCGAACCCGTTCGAGATCGCCACCCGCGGACGCGCCCGACGCGCCTCGCCGCGCACCAGATCGACCCCGGCGCACAGGGGATCGGGGTCGTCCAGGTTCGCGGTGGGGGGCACCAGCCCGGTGTGCATCGTCATCACCGTGGCGACCGCCTCGATGCCGCCCGCGGCGCCGAGCGCATGCCCGGTCACGCCCTTGGTCGAGCTGACCAGCACGCGCGACGCGTGCTCGCCGCACAGCGTGCGAATCGCGCCGATCTCGGTGGAGTCGTTGAGCGGCGTGGACGTGCCGTGCGCGTTCACGGAGTCCAGCGCCGCGGGACGCAGTCCCGCGGACGCGAGCGCCCGCGCCATGCACCGCACGGCGCCCGCCCCGTCCGGGCTCGGCGCGGTGACATGGTAGGCGTCCGTGCTCGACCCGTACCCGACCAGCTCGCAGTAGATCTGCGCGCCGCGCGCCGCCGCGTGCTCCAGCGTCTCGAGCACGATCAGCCCGGCCCCCTCGGCCATCACGAAGCCGTCGCGCTCGACGTCGAACGGGCGCGATGCCCGCTCCGGCTCGTCGTTGCGGCGCGACAGGGCCCGCATGTTCATGAAGCCCGCGTAGCCGAGCGGCGACAGCGCCGCCTCGGTGCCACCCGCGAGGATCACGTCGGCATCGCCGAGCTTGAGGGCCCGCCATGCCTCGCCGATGGAGTGGTTGCCCGCCGCGCACGCGGTGGTCACGCACAGGCTCGGACCGGCCGCGGCGAAGCGGATCGCGAGCAGCCCTGTCGCCAGGTTGTTCAGCGAGCGCGGGATGAACAGCGCGGAGACCTTCCGAGGCCCACCCTGGTCGATCTCGACCGCGGTCTCGCAGATCTCGGGGAAGCCGCCGATGCCAGTGCCGACGTACACGCCGAAGCGCTCGGGATCAGGCCAGACCTCGTCTCGA
Organism: uncultured Enterobacteriaceae bacterium; assembly: GCA_964419905.1. Classification (GTDB taxonomy): domain Bacteria; phylum Myxococcota_A; class UBA796; order UBA796; genus JAFDJI01. The sequence goes on along the minus strand of CAYQSE010000012.1, from coordinate 17,513 downwards.
CGCAGCCCGGCGTCGGCGAGCGCCTCGTCACCGGCCGCCAGCGCGTACTGCATGAACAGCCCGAGCCTGCGCACGTCGCGCTTGCCGAAATAGGCCTCACCGTCGAAGTCCTTGACCTCGCCAGCGATCTGGGAACCCCAGCCGTCGACCGGGAAGCGCGTGAGCGGGCCGAGACCCGAGCGCGCGTGCACCATCGCGTCCCACGTGGCCCGCGCGGACGTCCCGCACGGGGTCACGGCCCCGAGGCCGGTCACGACGACCCGGCGTTCCACGTCCCCTCCGGGATGGCTCAGGAGACGTGGGCGACGATGTAGTCGATGGCGTCCTGGACGGTGCGGATCTTCTCGGCCTCGTCGTCCGGGATCTCGATGTCGAACTCCTTCTCGATCGCCATCACGAGCTCGACGATGTCGAGCGAGTCCGCGTTGAGATCCGTGATGAAGGAGGCCGCCGGCACCACCTCGCTGCGGTTCACCCCGAGGCTCTCGGCGATGATGTCCTGGACCTTCTGCACCACGTCGTCGTTCGCCATGCCGTCTCCCGGTCGCCGCGGCGACATCGGATCGCCCCGTGGGCGACGTTTCGTTCGGTGAAGCGGGAGAGCCCTGCCCTTCCCGGGCGGGCCCCTGCCCGAGGACGGCGGAATATACCTCGTGGGCGGTCCGGGTCAACCGTCCACGCGCGGGTTCGAGTCACGCACCCTTACGGAGCGGCGGCGCCGATGCGGCGGCGGATCCTGTCGACCAGCCCCTCCCGCGCGGCCTGGTGCGCGAGCGCGACCGCGGAGTGCACGGCCTCGGCCGTCGCGCGCCCGTGCCCGATCACGACGATCTGCTCACTGCCGAGCAGGACGCCTCCCCCCTGCGCGTCCCACGCGATCCTGCGGCGCAGACGGCGGAGCGCCGGGCGCAGCAGCCATGCACCGAAGCGCGCGGACGGGTGACGTCGAAGCTCCTCGCGGAGCAGCGCGAGCACGGTCTCGGCGGCGCCCTCGACCGACTTCAGCAGGACGTTGCCGACGAAGCCGTCACAGACCAGCACGTCGCAAGCACCCGCGAACGCCCCCGTCGGCTCGACGTTGCCGACGAACTGCACCGGGAGCGCCTCGATCAGCGGCCGCACCGCGCGCGCCTGCTCATTGCCCTTGCCCGCCTCCTCGCCGTTGGAGAGCAGTCCCACACGCGGCTCCGCCACGCCGATGCACCGGGCGTAGGCCGTGCCGAGCAGCGCGAAGCGCGCGAGGTGCTCGGGTCGGGTGTCGACGTTGGCGCCCGCGTCGACGAGCACGAGGTGGCCGCCGTCGGCCCGCGGCAGCACCGTCGCGAGCGCCGGGCGATCGACGCCCGGCAACAACCCGCCGTCGAGCACCGCGGCGACGAGGATCGCGCCGGAGTTGCCGCACGAGGCCACCGCGGACGCCTCGCCGCGACGCGCCAGGTCGAGCGCGACGCGGATCGACGCGCCCTCGCGGTGTCGAACCGCGGTGGGCGCCTCGTCCATCCCGATGATCTGCGGCGCGTGGACGACCTGAATCGCTGATCGCCGTGGGAGCAGCGCCCGCAGGCGCACCTCGTCCCCGACCAGCACCACCGGGATCCCGTCGCGCGCGGCCTGCACGGCCCCCGCCACGGTCACCTCGGGTGCGTGGTCGCCCCCCATCGCGTCGAGCGCGACCGGGAGGTCAGCGCCGTCGCGCGCGCTCACTCGGCGGACGCGACCTCGACGATCTGCCGACCGCGGTAGGTACCGCAGGCGTTGCACAGGTTGTGGCGCTGCTTGAGCTCACCGCACGAGGGGCACACCTCGACGGCGACGGTGAACTCGAGCCCGTCGTGGGCACGGCGCATGTCGCGACGACGACGAGAGGTACGCTTCTTGGGGACGGCCATGGGATTCCTCCGGAGATGTCAGGCGTCGCGACGAAGGCCAGCCAGGGCAGAGAAGCCCGGGTGACCGGTCGCGCCCCCCCCGCTCGCGTCGAGCAGGGCCTGGGTGCGCGCGTCGCACGCGTCGGTGTCTTGGCAAAGGATACGAACCGGCGCCTCGAGTGCGAGCGCCTCGCTCAGGACGTCGGAGACGTCCACCTCGTCGCCCGTATACCACCCTACGTCGAGCTCGTCCTCGGCCAGCTGCTGCTCGCCTTGACCAGCGGGCTTCTCGGGCAGGTAGACGAGATCGACGTCGGCGGTGACGGAGACGTGGACGGGCTCGCCGCAGCGATCACAGGGCTGGGCGGAGGTGGCCGAGACCGTACCGTGGACCTCGACCCGTCGCTTGACGAGCTCGAACGTCAGCTCGCCGTCGAGCGCCTCGAGCGCCCCCTCGAGGGCCCCCTGCGCCGCAGCGGCAGCCCACGCGTCGCCAAAGGTCACGCGGACCCGGCGGCCGTCGGCCTTCATGGTGTCGATCCCGATGCGCACGAGCCCCTCCCGGGTCGCCCCGAGCCTTCAACCGGCCGCTCATAAGCGCTCGGAGCCTCCACTGCAAGGCGCGCCGCCTTGACGCCGTGGCCGTTTCGGACGACGGTCCCTGGGCACGCCCCGACATCGGGGCGCCACGGGACACGATGCACACCCTGCTGCTCACCGCACTACTCGTCTTCGGCTGCCAGGAGCCCGACCCGCGCGCGCGGACGGCGCCCGACTACGTGGCGCGCCTCGAGCCGCTCCTCTACGAGAACGGCTTCCTCGCCACCCAGGTGCTGACGAGCGCGGCGCGTGTCTACAACCAGGGCGAGGCGGGCGACGACGTGAAGCGCACGTGGTCCGACGACATCGCACCGCTGGCGCGCCACCTCGCCGACCAGGCTGCGATCACCGCCGCCCCCGCCGAGTGGGCCGACCGCCACGCCGAGCTCGCCGAGGCGTGGAGCCTGCGCGCCGAGGCCTACGCCGCCATCCAGACCGCGGTCGAGGACGGTGATCGCGACGGCTGGAAGTCCGCGCGCCGCCACGCCGACGACGCAAAGCTCCGGGAAGAGGAGTGGTTTCGGAGCATGAATCGAGAGCTTGCGCCGCTGGGCCTGCTCCTCGATCAGTTTCCGTGATCACCCATGGCGATCCGCGGTTGACACCCATCGGGCAGAAGTTAAGGGGCTGGGCGTTGATGGTCCTTGACCCGTGGTCGAATTGGCAAGACGCCGGGTTCTGGCCCCGGAGGTTCTAGGTTCGAGTCCTAGCGGGTCAACCACTTCTCGCCCCCATCGTCTAGCGGTTAGGACAGCGGCCTCTCACGTCGCAAACAGGGGTTCAATTCCCCTTGGGGGTACCATAAAGCCGGTCAGGACTTCGGTCCTGGCCGGCTTTTTCTTTGGGCCGACCGTCAGGTCGCGAACAGCTGCGACAGGTCGCGGAACGCCTTGAACTCGAGGGCGTTGCCCGAAGGATCGCGGAAGAACATCGTCGCCTGCTCGCCGACCTGCCCCTCGAAGCGGATCCCGGGCTCGATCACGAAGCGCACCCCGGCCGCCCGCAGACGTCCCGCCAGCGCGTGCCAGTCGCCCCATGGCAGCACGACGCCGAAGTGCGGAACCGGCACGTCGTGACCGTCCACCGGGTTGTGGGCGTCGGGCGCACGCTGTGCGGCGAGGTGCGCGACGATCTGATGCCCCCACAGGTCGAAGTCGATCCATTCCGGCGCGCTTCGCCCCTCGGGGCAGCCGAGGACGCCGCCGTAGAACGCGCGCGCCGCGTCGAGATCGTGGACCGGGAACGCGAGATGGAACGGCGGACGTTCGGGCATGCAGCCTCCGGCGACACACGGAACGTAGCGCGCGCTCGACCCTCGGAATACTGTACACCTGTTCAGTATCGGGCCGGGGGGCAGATGCTGGAGGGAGACTACAAGGACCACCTGTTCGAGGTGACGCTGCCCCGACGCGTCGGCGCGGGGTGGACCTGGCGCGTCGTCGACGCCCGCGGCGCGCAGGATCAGTCGCCTCTGCCCACGCGCGAGGCCGCGCTGGCGGCGCGTCAGGCGCTGCTGCGTCGCTGGCAGGTCGCGGCGCGCGCGCGGCAAGGCTGGCTGTGGTGCCAGACCGCCGAGCGCTGGGTGATCACGCTGCCCGCCGCATGCGACGCCGCGGGGCTGCCGTTCGTGCACACGCCGTGCAACCGCGGCTGAACCGCCTCAGGGCCGCCACACCTCGGGCAGGAACAGCGCGAGCACGGTGAGGAACTCGAGGCGCCCGAACACCATCACGCCCGAGAAGAAGAGCTTGGCGAGATCGCTGTACCGTGAGAAGTCGTCGCCGCCGAGGTGCCCCTCACCGGCGACGAACTGCGGATGGAAGGGCGCCGGGCCCATGTTCGACAGGCACGACAGCACCGCGCCGAACGCCGACGGCAGGGTGGCGCCCGGCTCCAGCACGGCAACGACGAGCGTGCCCGCGCCCAACGACACGACGAAGATCGCGATGAACGCGAGCACCTCGAGCAGGGTCTGCGCCGGCTGCACCTGACGGCCCAGGCGCACCACCTGCACCACGTTGGGGCGCACCTGGTTCTTCACCACTGCGAACATCGACTTGAACGCGACCAGGACGCGCGAGATCTTGATGCCGCCCGAAGTCGAACCTGCCGAGCCGCCCATGAACATCATCGCGAGGACGAGGAGCAGTGCCGGCGCGCCGAACCCCATGTAGTCCTCGACGCCGTAGCAGGTGGACGAGACGAACGCCGCGGCGGTGAACACCGAGTACCGAAGGCTCTGGACCACGTCGCCGTCGTGCAGGCGCAGGTTGAGCAGCGTGAACGCGAGGGCGACCACGACGAACACGCCGATGTAGACCCTGAACTCGACGGACCGGAGGAACACGCCGAGGCGCCGGAAGCGGACCGCCGCGTAGTACAGGCCGAAGTTGACGCCCGACGCGAGCATGAAGATCACGATCACGAGCTCGATCGTCGGGCTGTCGAACGCCGCGATCGAGTCGTCTCGGGTCGAGAACCCGCCGCTCGACACCGTAGTCAGCGCGTGGCAGACGGCCTCGAACACCTCCATGCCGCACAGCACCAGCAGGAGCGCCTCGAGCACGGTCAGCCCGACGTACATCACCCACAGGTAGAAGGCCGTGTCGGTCATCCGCGGGCGCAGGGTGTCGGCGGTCGGACCCGGGAACTCGGTGCGGAACAGGTTCTTGCCGCCCGCGCCCAAGCCCGGGAACACCGCGATGAACAACACGATGATCCCCATGCCACCGAGCCACTGTGTCAGCGAGCGCCACAGCAGCAGCGGGCGCGACAGGTCCTCCTCGATGCGCGTGACCACCGTGGCGCCCGTCGTCGTGAACCCGCTGATCGACTCGAACAGCGCGTCGGCCGGCGACATGCCCGCCCCGAGCAGATACGGCAGCGCGCCGAACAGGCCCGCCGACAGCCACACCAGGCTGGTGACGACCACCGCGTCGCGCCGCGTCAGGTGCAGGTCCGCGATGTCATCGCCCCACGCGTAGAGCAGACCGCCGGACACGCCGGTGATCAGCGCCGAGATCAGCAGGTAGACCTCGGCGAGGTCGTCGATGCCGGGCCGGACGTAGCCGAGCGCGCGCATGCCGGCGCCCGCCAGCCCACACAGCAGGATCGCCACCGCGAGCCCGATCACCACGAACGCCACCGGGCGCGCCACCCGGCGCACGACCGTCAGGGGGTTCGCGTCGAGTGAACGCCTTACGCGACGTCCACCGTCCTCCTGTGGCGAGGGGCCTGCCTCCATCGCGCAGCGCGCCTCCGGGTTGCCGCCCAGGCATAGCGGACGGGGCCCGTCCGAGGCAAGCAGCGCCCCCCTCCCCTCGTCGGCCTGCGATGCGATAGGGTGCCGTCGGGAGGTCACATGGCCGACATCAAGTCCAGGCGGACGGCGCTCGGCTGGAGCCGCGCGGAGCTGGCGCGGCGCGCCTACGTCGACCCGCGCACGCTGCAGCTGATCGAGCTCGACCTGTCCGAGGACGACGAGTCGCGCAAGCGGGTCACCGACGCGCTCGACGCGGGCGAGCGAGGCGACGAGACCCCGGATCCCCCCGACAACGGCGCTTCGTGATCCCCAGCGACCCGTCGACCTTGACACCCCCCATCACGCTTCGTACATTTCACTTGCTATGTACGAGCCCCGCCCGCCTTTGCGAGCGGGGCTTTGTACTTGCGGGTCTACTGTCGAGCGAAGGTCAGGCATGAAATACCGCGGCTTCGAGCTCGATGCGTTCCAGGAACAGGCCATCCGACACCTCATGGACGGGCAGTCGGTCCTGGTCAGCGCGCCGACCGGCAACGGCAAGACGATCATCGCGGACTGGATCGTCGAGGAGGCCCTGCGCGAGGGCAAGCAGGTGATCTACACGGCGCCGGTCAAGGCGCTGTCGAACCAGAAGTTCCGCGACTACACGCGGCTCCATGGCGACGCGAACGTCGGACTGGTCACCGGCGACCTCGTGATCCGCCCCGACGCCCCATGCCGGGTGATGACCACCGAGATCCTCCGCAACATGCTGCTCGCGGGCCAGGAGGTCCCGAACCTGCTCGCGGTGGTGCTCGACGAGATCCACTTCCTCGACGACCCCGAGCGCGGCACCGTGTGGGAGGAGGTGCTGATCTACCTGTCGAAGGAGGTGCAGATCGTCGGGCTCTCGGCGACGCTGCCCAACCTCGACCAGTTCGCGTCCTGGCTCAGTGAGGTCCGCGACACCGACGTGGCCGTGGTGCGCGCCGAGGAGCGGATCGTCCCGCTGCACTTCCACTACGCGTGTCGCGAGACCGGGATCCGCTCGCCCGCCGAGTACAAGGAGCTGTGGAAGCGCCGTCGCGACACCGGGCCCGAGGTGCGCAAGGGCCGCGGGCGCGGCAGGGACCGCGAGAAGGATCGCGGCAGCCGGTTCAAGGGGCGCCGCACCCGCGACATCGACCTGTTCCACATGATGTGGGACGCCGAGCTGATGCCCTACCTCTACTTCGTGTTCTCACGGAAGGACACGGAGGTGTTCGCGCGCGGCCTCGCGCGCGAGCTCGAGGGCTCGTTGCTCACCGATCCGGCCGCGCAGGCGCGCCTGGACGCCCGGCTCGACGAGGCCGCGCGCACGCTCGGCCCGGCCCTCGACCCGTCCCTGCGCAAGATGTACGGCCGCGGCATCGCCTTCCACCACGCGGGGCTGCACGTCTCGCTCAAGGCGCTGGTCGAGGAGCTCTACGAGGAGAAGCTGATCCAGGTGCTCTACTGCACCTCCACCTTCGCGCTCGGCATCAACATGCCGGCGCGCGGCGTCGTGTTCGACGGGGTGCTGAAGTACGACGGCACCCGGATCGCGCCGCTGACCACGCGAGGGTTCATGCAGAAGGCCGGGCGCGCGGGCCGACGCGGGCTCGACGACGCGGGGCACGTGGTGGTGCGCGTGGAGCTCGACGACGCCGCCGAGCTCGGCCCGATGCTCGCGCGCTACCAGCAGCAGACCTACGAGCCGGTGAAGTCCACCTTCAACCTGTCGTGGAACTCGATCGTCAACCTGCTCGGGCGGATGGAGGAGGCCCAGATCCGGCAGCTGGTCGAGCGCTCGTTCCTGTCCTGGTCCCTGTCGCGCCAGGCCGAGGCGCACAACGAGCAGGCCACCGAGCTCGAGGAGGTCGCGGCCGAGGGCGGGCGCGACGCGAAGCGGGCGCGCAAGGAGGCCACGCGCCTGCGCCGCCGCGCCGAGACGTCGCAGGATCGCGTGTGGCAGGAGTTCCAGGCCAAGGTCGGGTTCCTGGTGCGCATCGGCTACCTCGACGAGGCGCGCGGGTTCAACGCGGGCGCCAACGTTCTGCGCTGCCTGCAGATCGAGGAGATCCTCGTCACCGAGCTGGTGCTCTCGGGCGTGCTCGAGCCGCTCGACCCGGCCACCCTGTTCGGGGTGCTGTGCAGCCTGACCAACGAGCTCGGCCGGCACACCGAGCGCTTCTACAAGCCCACCCGCGAAGACCGCATCCTCGCCCGGCAGATCGACGACATCCGCCGTGGCAAGGTCGTGCTCGAGGCCGAAGAGACGAGCGGGCTCCAGGTCACCTGGGATCCGGATCTGCTGCCGCTGGGGCGGTGGTGGGCCGAGGGCAAGAGCCTGCAGGACCTGCTGAGCCGGCTCGGGTCGCGCACCGACATCGCGGGCGACCTGATCACCGGGTTCCGCCGCGCGAAGGATCTCGCCGGCCAGCTCCGCGACGTCTGGTCGCAGGATCGCGACCGCGCGGAGCTCATGTCCAAGCTGATCCGCACGGTCAGCCGCGATGAGGTCGAGGTCCTCGACTGATCCAGGAGGAAGGGATGCACGCTGTGGTCACAGGCGGCTCCGCCGGCATCGGCGCAGCGCTCGCCCGGCGCCTGAGTCGCGAGGGCTACGACCTCACCCTGGTGGCACGCCGCAAGGACGCGCTCGACGAGCTCGCCGCGAGCCTGCCCACCCGCACGTTCGTGCGCCCCGCCGACCTCGCCGATCCGACGTGCGTGGACGCGGTGGTCTCCGACGCCGAGGCCGCGCTCGGGCCCGTCGATCTGCTGGTCAACAACGCCGGCATCCAGTACGTCCAGCCGGGCGCGGTGCTCGAGATCACGCAGATCGAGCGCACGCTCGCGATCAACCTGACCACGCCGTGGCTGCTCACGCACCGGGTGCTCCCCGCGATGCTCGCGCGTCGCAGCGGGGCCATCGTGAACGTCTCCAGCGTCAGCGGGGTCAACCCGATGCCCGGCATGGCCCACTACGCCGGCACCAAGGCCGCGCTCGCGATGACGTCGGAGGCGATGCGCGTCGAGCTGGCGCCGCACGGCGTGCACGTCCTCACCGTCTACCCAGGGCCGATTCACACCGAGATGGAGCTGGCCGCGCGCGAGGTGTACGGCACGGGCTTCATCGTGCGCAGCATGCCCACCGGCGACGCGGACCGCCTCGCAGACCTCGTCGCGCGTGGGCTGAAGCGCCGGACCGCTCGCGTGATCTACCCGCGGGTGTATGCGCCGGGCTGGTGGTTCGCGGGGCTGTTCACCGCGATCGGGCAGCGGTTCGCCCCGGCGCTCCCGCTGCCCGGACCCGCTACCCCCCCTGGTGCCTGACGTCCTGCCCCTCGACGAGGAACACGACCATCTCGCCGAGGTTCACCGCGTGGTCCGCGATGCGCTCGAGGTGCTTCGAGATGGACGTGAGCGCGAGCGCGCGGGAGGCCTGATCGGGGTAGGCGGCCATCGCGTCGATGCAGCGGTTGAACGCCTCGCGATTCAGCGCATCGACCTCGCGGTCGCGGTCGGGCAGCGTGCGAGCGAGCGCACCGTCCCCTTGCACGAAGGCGTCCGCCGCGGCGCGGATCATGTCGGCTGCGATGTCGCCCATCCGCACGAGGCTCCCGTCCGGCTCGATCCCCGAGCCGCCTGCGAGATCGAGGCCCCGCTCGGCGATGTTCACCGCGAGATCGCCGATGCGCTCGAGGTCGGTGACCATCTTCATCACCGTGGTGATCAGCCGCAGGTCGTGCCCGACCGGATGACGCAGCGCGAGGCAGCCGAGGCACTTCCTGTCGATCTCGATCTCGAGCCGATCCATGTCGGCGTCGAGGTGCACGACCGAACGCGCCAGCGGCGGGTCGCGCTCCATCACCGAGCGCACCGCGGTGCGCGTCATCGACTCGGCCCGGACGAACATCTGCAGGAACAACGTGCGGATGCGGTCGAGGTCCTGTTCGAGCGGAGTGGGCAGCGACATCAGGCGTATCGGCGAGAGAGATAGGCCTCTGTAGCCGGATCGCGCGGGCGTGTGAAGAGATCTTCGGTGGGTCCGGCCTCGACGAGCGTGCCGCGATCGAAGAACGCGGTCACGTCGGCCACCCGGCCCGCCTGCTGCGTGTCGTGCGTGACCAGCAGCACCGTGCGCAGCCCCCGAAAGCCGAGCAGGATCTCCTCGAGCGCGCTGGTCGCGAGCGCGTCCAGGCGGCGCGTCGGCTCGTCGAGCAACAGCACGTCGGGGTCGAGCGCGAGCGCGCGCGCGAGGCACAGCCGCTGCTGCTCGGCGGGGTCGAGGCGCGCCGCGGGCGTGTCGAGCCGCCCCTCCAACGCCTCCCACAGCGCCACCGTCCGCAGCGACTCCTCCACCCGCCGCGCCACGTCGCGCGGCGGCCAGCCGGCCAGCCGTGGGCCGAACGCGACGTTGTCGAAGATCGTGCCGCGGAACAGCGCCGGACGGTCGCCGAGCCAGCCGACGCGCTGCCGGAGCGGGACCGGATCGGCCTGCGCGAGCACGTCGTCGTCATCGAGGTAGACCCGCCCCGCCCGTCGGAAGTGCTCGGACTCCTCCGCGAGCCGGTTGACGACCCGAAGGAAGGTCGACTTTCCCGCGCTGGCGGGCCCGATCAGCCCGGTGATCCGGCCCGCCGGACAGGTCAGCGTGACGTCCCGCAGCGCGGGCACGTCGTCGTACCAGGCCGAGAGCCCCTGGGCGCGCACCTCGGGCGGTCCGCTCATCGGCTCACCCCCTCGCCGAGCCGCAGCGAGCCGACCGCCAGCAGGACGACCACGCCGGTCAGGGCCAGCGCCAGCGCGAACGGCTCGCGCGTCCCTGTGTCGGCCAGCGCGTAGAGACGGTGGGGCACCGCGGCGTACTGACCAGGCAGCGGCGCGAGGACGGCGCCGACCACCAGCAGCGGCGCCGCCTCGCCGAGCGCGCGCGCCGCCGCGCGCATCGCGCCGCCGCCGATCCCGCGCATCGCGCCGGGCAGCACCACGCTGCGCACCACCTGAAACGGGCTCGCACCGAGCGCCAGCGCCGCCTCGCGTTGTCTCGCCGGGACCCTCCGCACCGCGTCCTCCGTCGCCTCGACGATACCCGGGAGGACGACGAGGGCGAGCGTCAGTCCCGCGGTCGCGGCGCCGAAGCCGAGCCCGAGCAGGCCGCCGAACACCGCAAACCCGAACACGCCGTGCACGAGCGACGGCACGGCCGACACGTCCCGGAGCACGCCGCGAAGCGCGCCGCCCGGCACGGCGGTGCGCCCGTACTCGCCGAGGAACACGCCCGCGCCCACGCCGATGGGCACAGCGCCGAGCAGCGCGACCGCCACGAGCGCCACCGAGCCGAGAACGGCGGCGCCGAGGCCTTGCGTCGACACCGCGCCCGGTGCACCCACCAGCCCGACGAGCAGGATCAGCACGCCGCCGAGCGCGAGCGCGCCCACCAGCGCTGCACAGCAGGCCAGCGCCCAGGAGAGCACGCGATCACCGGGCACGCTGCACCCCGAAGCGACCCTGGATCTGTCCGAGCGCGATCCCCAACACGACGAGCGCCGCCGCGAGCGCATACAGCGCCCCGCGCTCGGTCGCCCCCGTCGACCCGGACAGCTCGCGCGCGATCGTCGTCGTCAGCGTGCGCACCGGGCCCAGACCGGCCCCGTCCCCGACCGCGCCCACCACCAGCAGCACGACCATCGTGTCGCCGAGCGCGCGCGCCACACCCAACAGCGCCGCCTCGACGAGCCCCGGCGCCGACGCCGGCCACACGACGAGGCGCAGCGCCTGCACGCGCGTCGCGCCGAGCGCGAGCGCGGCGTCGAGGCGGCGGCGCGGCACCTGCGCCATCGCCCGATCGGCCCCGGCGACGACCGCCGGCAGCGCGAGCGCGCCGACACCCAGCACCGCGACGATCAGCGCGCGCCCCTCCGAGACACCGGGTACGGCGCCCAGCGCCGGCACCAGCACGACGACGCACAGGAAGCCGACGACGACGCCCGGCACCGCGCTGAGCGCCGCGACGACCTGTCGCCCGCGACGACGCACCGGCGCCGGCGCGAGCCAGCGCAGCCAGGTCGCGGCGCCGATGCCCACCGGTGCTGCCCACATCGCGGCACCGAGACCCACGCCGAGCGTTCCGATCAGCGGCCCGATCAGCCCCCGTGCGCCCGACGGATCCCAGCGCAGCGCGAGCAGATCGCTCCACGGCTGCCGCGACAAGCCCCCCAGCCCCAGACCGCAGACCGCGACCGGCAGCGCGACGAGCAGGAACGCCGCCAGCCCCGCCGCGACGAACATGCCGCGCTCCGCGAGGTTCTCGGGGTGGTCGCGTCGATTCCTCAAGCGCCCTTCACCCGGGGAAGGTGCACGGTGAACGTGCTCCCTTTCCCCTTCGCGCTGCGCATCGTGACCGCGCAGCCCGACGCGAGCGCGAGGTGCTTGACGATCGCGAGCCCGAGGCCCGTGCCGCCCGCCGAGCGGCTGCGCCCCTCGTCCACCCGGTAGAAGCGCTCGAAGATCCGCTGGTGGTGGACCGGATCGATGCCGATCCCGTCGTCCTGGACGTGCACGCGCACCTCGCGCGCGTCGGACTCGACGTACACGCGGATCCGCCCCCCCTCGGGCGTGTAGTTGCTCGCGTTCACCGCGAGGTTGCCGATGATGCTCGTGAGCGCCTCGGCGTTGATCCGGGTGAACAGCTCGTCCGGGCACTCGAGCGCGAAGTCCTGGTGTCGCTGCGCCGCGCGATCCGCCGCCGACGTGACCGCCGACTCGAGGATCGGTCGTAGCCGCGCGTCGACCAGCGGGAGCTCACCGCGCCGCGACTCGATGCGCGACAGCGTGAGCAGGTCCTCGAACAGGTCGCGGAGTCGCTTGCCGTTGCGGTAGACGGCCTCGAGCAGCCGCACCATGTCGGGCGGCATCCGATCGCTGTCCGCGAGCATCGTCTCGGCGAACCCCATGATCGACGCGATCGGCGTCCGGAGCTCGTGGCTGACGTTCGCGACGAAGTCGGTGCGCGCGCGCTCGGCTTGCCGGAAGCGCGTCACGTCCTGGACGAGCACCATCGCCCCGTAGCCCTCGACGGGAACGCCCTGCACGACGATGTCGTAGGGCCCCGACGTCGCGCCGATCTCCCCGGTGGGGGTCCCGCCGAGCGCCACGTCGATCGCCTGCTGCACCTCGGCGACCGGCGCGACCTCGATCGGTCGCGCCCCCTCGGGCGTACCGCGCAGGTCGACGAGCCGACGAAACGACGGGTTCAGGAAGCGGATCCGTCCGTCGCTCCCGACCACGAGCACGCCAGACGGGCTGATCTCGAGCAGCGAGCGGGTGAGGCGCGCCTGCGCCTCCAGCGCGTCGCGCTCGTGCTTCAGCCGGTCGAGGAGCGCGTTCATCGCGTGCGCGACCCGCGACACCTCGCGATCGCCGATCTCCGGGATGCGCCCGCTCAGCGCCTGTGCCGCTGCGATCCGCTGGACCTCGCGCACGAGGCTGTGGAGGCCCTCGCCGCGCCCGATGCGACGCAGCCGCAGCGCGAGGACGCCCGCGAGCGCGAGCGCGCACACCGCGACCCCACCCAGCGACAGCGTCAGCGCGTCGAGCCCGAGGACGCCCAACAACTCAGGGACCCGGCGCGCGGTTGAACCGGTAGCCCACCCCGCGCACCGTCTGGACCTGGTCGGCCGCATCCCCGAGCTTCTCGCGCAACCGCTTGATGTGGGTGTCCACGGTGCGCGTGTTCAGATCCGGCGGCGAGTCCCACACGTCCTGCAGCAGCACGCCGCGCGTCTGCACCCGGCCGGCCCGCTTCACCAACAGCCACAGCAGCTTGAACTCGGTAGCCGTCAGCGGCACTTCCTCGCTGTCCACCCAGACGCGATGCGCGCCGACGTCGATCGTGAGCGGACCGCTGCGAAAGCTCTCCTCGGGCGATGCCTCGGGCTCGTCCGCGGCAGGCGCGGCCTCGACGGGCGCGACGCGCGACCTGCGCAGCAGCGCGCGCACGCGCAGCACCATCTCGCGCACCGAGAAGCTCGACTTCACCACGTAGTCGTCGGCCCCCACCTCGAACCCGACGACGCGATCGATCTCCTCGCCCTTCGCGGTCAGCATGATGATCGGCGTGTCGCGTGTCCCGGGCTCGGCCCGCAGCCTTCGACAGACCTCCGTGCCCGACATGTCCGGCAGCATCAGATCGAGGATGATCAGCGCCGGACGCTCGCGCCGCGCGAGCTCGAGCCCCTCGGCGCCAGTGTAGGCCGAGTGCGTCACGAACCCCTCGCGGGCGAGGTTGATCGCGAGCAGGTCGACGATGTCGGGCTCGTCATCCACGATCAGGATCGGCGTCGCGTCGCTCATCGGGCCCCTTCGCTCTTTCACGGCGCGCTGGCGTCGCTGCCGAGGAGAGGCGATTATCCACCCGCCACCCGCGCCACAACCAGGCGCATCGCAGCACCTCCCTCGGAGAACCGTGACGCTGCTCGCCCGATCCCTGCTGATGCTGCTGCTCGCCGCGCTCGTGGCTGGCACGTGGGCCCCGTCCGCGCGCGCCGCGACCTTCGACCCGGAGCTCACGTGGCGCACGCTGCGCACCGAGCACTTCCACATCACGTTCCACCAGGGCGAGGAGGCCCTCGCCGAGCGGTTCTCGCTGATGGCCGAGGAGGTGTACGACACGCTGACCGCGGACATGCGCTGGCAGACCCGACGTCGGATCGAGGTGCTGCTGATCGACCGGACCGACACGGCGAACGGCTACGCGGGGACCGTCCCCTACCCCCGCATCGTGATCTTCGTCACCGCCCCCTACGAGGACTCGACGCTCGGGCTGTACGAGGACTGGATGCGCGCGATCTTCGTGCACGAGCTCACGCACGTCCTGCACCTCGACACGAACCACGGCATCGTCCGCGCCGCGCGCGCGGTGGTCGGGCGGATCGCGTCGACGAACGAGATCTCGCCCCGGTGGATGGTCGAGGGCCTCGCGACCTACCAGGAGACCCAGCACACCTCGGGCGGGCGCGGGCGCACCCCGATGGCCGACATGCTGCTGCGCACCGCGGTGCTCCAGGACGCGTTCCCGCCGCTGGGCAACCTCGACGGCTACCAGCCGCGCCTGCCTGGGGGCAACCTCCGCTATCTGTTCGGCGAGTCGTTCATCCGCTTCGTCGCCGAGCAGCAGGGCGAGGACGTGTGGACGCGGTGGACGCACACCTATGGCAGCCACGTCCCCTACCTGCTCCCCAGCCGCAAGGTCTTCGGTCGACGCCTGGTGCCGCTGTACTTCGACTGGCGCGCGCACCTCGAGGCGCGCTACGCGGCCCAGGCCGCGGCGATCGAGGCCGAGGGCGTGCGCGAGGGGCAGCCGATCAGCGCGCCCGGCGCGTCGTGCACCGCGCCCGCGTTCGCGCCCGACGGCGAGAAGCTCGTGTGGTCCTGCTACGACCTGCGCACCGGCGCCGCGATCTGGACGGCCGACGGCGCCGGGCAGGGCCCGTCGGTGCTGCTGCAGGATCACGCGGCGCGCAGCTTCACCTGGCGACGCGACAGCAAGGCGTTGGTGTACGCGACCACGCACATCGTGAACCGCTTCAACACCTGGTCCGACATCTACCTGCTCGACCTGGCGCGCCCGCGACCCGTGGCCCTCACCACCGCAAAGCGCGCGCGCGACCCCGACTTCTCACCTGACGGCAGCAAGCTGATGGTGGTGACGAACAAGGTCGGGAACAACCAGCTCGAGATGCTGACCGTCGATCGGATCCTCGAGCCGCTGACCGCGCACGACGACGGCACGCAGTACGCGACCCCGCGCTGGTCGCCCGATGGGCGCGCCCTCGCGGTGTCGATCTGGGAGGACGGGCAGCGCGACCTGTGGCTGATCGGCCCGGACGGCACGCGGCAGCGCCGGCTCACGCTCGACCGCGCGATCGAGACCGACCCACGCTGGTCGGCGGACGGGCGCTGGCTGTACTTCGCGTCCGATCGCACCGGCGTGTTCAACGTGTACGCGATCGACACGACCACCGAGCGGCTGTTCCAGGTCACGAACGTGGTCACCGGGGCGATGCACCCTTCGCCCCACCCGGACGGCACGCTGCTGGCCTACCAGCAGTACGCGCGCGACGGCTGGGAGATCCGCCTCATCCCGCTCGACGCCGCAGCGTGGCTCGATCGCGGCCTGCTGCCGCGCCCGCTGCGCCACGGGACGCCGCTGCAGGACCTCGTGCGCCCCGTGGAGGCGCCCGCGGCCCCGCACGCCGACGCGACGGCGTGGTGGGGCGAACGCCCGCTGCCGGCCCGCGGGGGGCCCGTCGACCTGCCGCACGGACTGCAGAGCCCGGGCGAGGTCCTCGGCACCTTCGAGCAGATCGACGTGAAGAAGGCGTTCGGCGACGAGCAGGACTACCCGTTCACGCATCCAGTGCGCCGCTACGACCCGGCGCCGACGCTCCTGCCCCGCTACTGGCTGCCCTACGTCCAGCTCACCCCGTTCAAGACGCAGGGCCTGGGTTGGCCGTTCGGTCTGGTGCTGAGCGCGGCCACCGGCTCGGCGGACATGGCCGCGCACATCGGGTGGAGCGCGCAGGCCTCGTACCGCTCGGACGCCGACTTCTTCGGCGGGAGCGCCGCCCTGGTGATCAACCGCTGGCTGCCGGTGTTCACGCTCACCGGAAACCGCGTCGCCGTGCCGTACGGCATGTTGCTCGAGGACCGCGACGACCCGGGCCCCGACGGCGAGCCCACCCTGTCGCTCTCCGAGGTGCCGTACTGGGAGCGCCGGCACGAGGCGACGCTCACCGTGAGCTACCCGTACAAGCCGCGCGCGTCGGTGTTCGGTCGCTACGCGTTCACGCTGCGCGAGAACCTCGATCCGCTGCCCGAGAACGCCTACCTGCCACGCATCCCCATCCGCGGCACGATCGGACGGCTGAGCGCCGGGTGGCGCTATGCGTGGTCCCAGCCGACGCCGTACGCGATCACGACCGAGGACGGTCGGGTCGTCAGCCTCGTCGCCTCGCTGCTCACCCCGTGGCTCGGTACGACGGTGATCGACGCGACCGGCGCGTCGCGCCCACTCACGCAGGTCCAGCTCACCGCGGAGTGGAACGAGTACGTCGTGAACCCGTGGGTGCCCAACCACGTGCTCGCGTGGCGGGTGGCCGGCGGCGCGGCGCTCGGCGGGACCGACTTCCTCGGCACCTACCAGCTCGGCGGGAACATCGGCGACAGCCCGTTCTACCTCACCCCGGACGAGTTCCGGATGCTGCGGGGTCATCCGTTCGGTGCAGCGATCGGCGACTACTACTGGCTCACCGGCGCGGAGTACCGCTTCCCGTTGCTGCGCGTGGAGCGGGGCGTGGGCACGATCCCGGCGTATGTGCGAACGATCTCGGCGCTGGTGTTCATCGACGCGGGGAACGCGTTGAGCGCCACCGACGACCCACGCACCGCGATCACCACCGCGCTGGTCGGCGTGGGCGGCGAGCTGCGGTTCAACGTGATCGTCGGGTGGAACCTCGGCCTGACCGGTCGGCTGGGCTACGGCGTCGGCCTCGGTGAGCGCGGGTTCGCGTGGAACGATCCGCGCACCGTCTACTTCCGGCTCGGGGGGTCGTTCTGATGTGGTGGCTGTGGATGGGGCTCGCGCTCGCGCTGCCCGGGCCGGTGCGCGACGCGGTCGCCGTCGGGGACTGTGCCGCGGTCGCCGCCGCGCTGCCGGCGCCCGAGCGCGACGACGAGCGGCTGGCGGCCGCGTGGTGCGCGGTCGAGCGCGGCGAGGG
>CAYQSE010000011.1:0-51659 GCA_964419905.1 uncultured Enterobacteriaceae bacterium | reverse complement strand
CACCCCAGCTCCGGTCGGACTGCGTCCTCCCTCCGATGGGGTTCGCTCACAAAGACCCTCCTCGCGCTCACCTGCGGGGCCTGGGTCTGCGATGGTCCGGCCTGAAGCGTTCGTGGAGCGGCCTGCTTGGTATCGCTCAGCTTGAATGGCAGGTTCTTCCGGGCAGCCCCGGTGGATTAGCGAAGGAGGCGGCGGGCGGCGCGGAGGGTGCGACGGGCGGGGGCGTCGAGGGCGACGATGGCGAGGCGGTCGCGTTGGCGGAGGAAGGTGGTGCAGCCGGCGTCGTCGCAGTAGCGGGTGGCCTGGTCGGCGCCGCGGACGTCGAGGTCCTCGCGGGTGTCGCCGCCGAGGTCGAAGCGCAGGCGCAGCAGCGCGATGACCGCTTCGGCGTGCTCCGGATCGACGATGGCGTGGCCGACGGCGCCGCCACCCTCGACGCCGCACCACGACAGCCAGCGCACGTCCGCGATGGCCTCCTGGGGCGGCGCGAGCACCTTCGGGCGCACGACCCGGAGCTCCTCCGGCCGCCACTCGCGCCGCACGAGGCACGCGCCCCACGGGCGCGCGACCGCCTCGACCGCGCTCCCCTGCCCCGCCCACCGAGCCTCCTCGGACCGGATCGCCTCGGTGACCACCGCCACCGGCGGCGGCGACGCGACGAGCGCCCAGCCCGCCTCGCTGCCGCCCTCCGCGAGCGTGCGCGCCGCGTACCGCGCGCTCTGCCGGTACATCAGATCGCGCTCGGCCTCGTCGCGCAGCCCGAGGGCGCCCTGCACGAGCAGGTGCCACGCGGCGGCGGCGCGCTCGCCGCGGCGCCTGCAGACCTCGGCACCCACCGCGATCGCGTGGCCCTCGCGCGCCACCGACGCCTCGAGCGCGCCGTCTGTCCCGAACCACGGCGGATCGCCGGCCTCCTGACCCTGCAGCGCGTGCGTGAGCTCGTGCGCGACCACGCACTCCACGGCGGCGCGCGTGGCCGCCTCGGTGGGCAGCGGCGCGAAGTCGAGCGCGGCCGCGAGGTTCTCGTGCACGACGTAGAGCACGCCGCCCTCGTAGTCGTACGCGGCGACGTAGGCGCCCGCGCCGTTCACGTAGGCCTCGACGGCGCGCAGGATCGCCTCGGGGTCGGCGCCGGGGTTCGCCTCCTGGAAGTACGGCAGCGCGCGGTCGCGCTCGGCGGCGAGCAGCACTCCGCGCGGGACGTAGCGAATGCGCGGCAGCGCCTCGAGCGTGCGTCCGGTGACCTCCTCGAGCAGCGGGACCACGACGCCGGGTGCCTCACCCACCCAGGCAGCGAGCACCTCGGGCGCGGGCGCCGCGAGCGCCGCGGCCATCCACAGCGCCGCGAGCATCAGCTCCCCATGAACGAGGACGCGGCGACGCGCGCGGCGACCACCAGGGGCCCCGGCGCCAGCCCGAAGCCGACCACCGCGGCCACGCACAGGCCGATCGCCACGTTCGTCGCCAGATCGACCTCGATCCGCTCCCCGCGCACCGGCGGATGCATCAACATCGCCCGCGCGATCCGGAGGTAGTAGAACAGCGCCAGCACCGAGAGCACCGCGCCGAGGCCGACGAACCAGCCGTGCCCGGCCTGCCACGCGGCGACGAACACGAACAGCTTCGACCAGAAGCCGACGACGAACGGGATCCCGCCGAGCGAGAGCAGGAAGATGAGCATCGCGAGCGCGAGCCAGCCGTTGCGCCGCCCGAGCCCATCGAACGAGGCGACGCTGTCGTCGCCGCCCGCCGTGGCCACCGCGTGCACGACCAGGAACGCCCCGAGGGTCGTGAACAGGTAGCCCGCCGCGTAGAACAGCAGCACGGTGACGCCGAGGTAGGTGCCGGTGGCGAGCGCCGCGAGCAGGAAGCCGAGGTGGGCGACGCCGCTGTAGGCGAGCAGGCGCTTCACGTTCTCCTGCCGGATCGCGAGGAAGTTGCCCGCGACCAACGTGAGCGCCGCGAGCGCCAGCACGATGGGCAGCGCCACCGTGAGCAGCGCGCCACCCGCTGCGAGCAAGAGCTGCATCAGCACCGCGAGTCCGGCGATCTTCGGCGCGCTGGCGAGGAACGCCACGAACGGCGTCCGCGCGCCCTGGTAGGTGTCGGGCACCCACATGTGGAACGGGAAGACGCCGAGCTTGAACCCCATGCCGCCGAGGACCGCGACCACGCCGAGCGCGGCCAGCGGCGACGGCGAGCGCGCGACGTGCTGCGCCACCTCGACCACCGCCGTGTCGCCAGCGAGACCGAACAGCAGCGACACGCCGAACAGCAGCGTCGCGCTCGACAGCGCGCCGGTGAGCAGCAGCTTGAGCGCCCCCTCGACGGCGAGGCGGTCCTCCCGCGCGTACGCCGCGAGCGCATACAGCGGGATGCTCATCAGCTCGAACGCCACCACGAGCAGCACGAGGTCGCGCGCGCCGGCGACGAGCGACATGCCGAGCACCGCGAGCAGCAGCAGCAGGTAGTACTCGCCCTGGCGCCGGGTGAACTGTTCGATCACCTGCTGCCGCCCGCCGAGGATCGCGAGGAAGCCGCCCGCGAAGAACAGGCGCTTGAAGAACAGGGCGAGCGCGGTGCCCTGATAGGCCCCGCCCCACACCTCGCCGGTGGTGTCGAACAGCCAGGTCGACGCGAGCGCAGCGAGGAGCACGGCGGCCGACCCGCCGGCGAGCAGCCGCTTGTCGCCGTGCGGCAGCAGCAGATCGAGCACGAGCAGCGACAGCGCGCCGATCACGAGCACCAGATCGGGGATGAGCGGCAGGAAGCCGCCGAGCGTGGGCAACGTCATGGCGCCACCCCCGCGAGGTAGAGCGGCGTCGCCGCGTCGATCAGATCGAGGATCAGCCGCGGCCACAGCCCAAGCGCGACGATGCACGCGCCGAGCAGCCACAGCGCCACCTGCTCGGTGCCGCGCGCGTCCGGCAGCGCCGCGAACCGCTCGGGCGGCCCCTGCCCCCAGAAGATCGCGCGCACCGCCTTGAGCACGTAGAGCGCGGTCAGGAACGCGCCGATGGCCCCGCCGACCGCCCACCACGGGTGTGCGCCCTGCCACGCGCCGAGGAACACGAGGAACTCGGCCACGAAGCCCGCCGTGCCGGGCATCCCCAGGCTGGAGAGCCCCGCCAGCGTGAAGAACCCGGCCGTCAGCGGCATGATCGCCGCGAACCCGCCCATGCGCGGGATCCATCGGTCATGCGTGCGCTCGTAGACCAGGCCCACGAGCGCGAAGAACAGCGCGGTCATCACGCCGTGCGCGAACATCTGGAACATCGCGCCGTTCCACCCGTTCACGGTGAGCGTGGCCGCGCCGAGCAGCACCACGCCCATATGGCTGACGCTGCTGTACGCGATGATGTACTTCAGGTCCTTCTGGGCCATCGCGGCGAGCGCACCCCACAGCACGTTGAGCACCGCCACGCTGCCCACCCAGAACACCCAGTCCCGCGCGCCGTCGGGCAGCAGGATCATGCCCACGCGCAGCACCCCGAACGCGCCGAGCTTCATCAGCACGCCTGCGTGCAGCATCGACACCGCGGTGGGTGCTGCGGCGTGCCCGTCGGGCGACCAGGTGTGGAACGGGAACAGGCCGCCGAGGATGCCGAAGCCGACCCACAGTGCCGGGAACAGCCACCACTGGAGCCACGGATCGAACGAGACCTGAGCCAGCGCGCCCATGTCGAAGGTCGCGCCGCCCGCCCAGTACATCCCGAGCATGCCCACGAGGATCAGCGCCGAGCCGAACAGGAGCATCAACGTCAGCTTCATGCCGGCATATGCGCGCCCGCCGACATCGAGGCGACGCATCGCCCACGCGAACGGCCCCTTCGCCGGCACCTCGCCCGAGCTGCCCCAGATGCCGATCAGCAGGTACATCGGGAGCACGGCGATCTCGTAGAACAGGAAGAACAGGAACAGGTCCTGCGCGACGAACACCCCGAACACGCCGGCGACCAGCACGAGCAGCAGCGCGAAGAACTCTTTCGGCCGCTCGTCGAGCCCGACGGATGCCCACACACCAGCGAACGTGACGATGCCGGTGAGCAGCAGCAGCGACGCGCCCCAGCCGTCGACCGCGACCAGGTACGAGATGCCGAAGCTCGGCACCAGATCGTAGCGCTCCTCGAACACGAAGCCGGCGCCGCCGAGGCGCGACACGCCCCACGCGACGTAGATCGAGCCGGCGAGCGCGACGCCCGACGCCGCGACGGCGACCGCGCGGATCGCGGTGCGCGCCTCGTCGGGCAGCAGCAGCAGCAGCAGCGCCGCGAGCGCCGGGACCGCGATCACGAACGAGAGGATCGGGAACACCATCACGGCGCCCCCCCGATCTGGCTGGCTAGCTGGCTCCACGCAGCGAGGCAGACCACGCCGACCGCGACGGCGTAGAGGTAGTCCGACACGACGCCGGTCTGGAGCCGCCGCGCGCGCTCGCCCAACACCAGCACGCCCGCGCCGACCGCGTTCATCGCACCATCCACGACGTAGCGGTCGACCCAGGCGAGCCCGTCGGCGCCGCGCCGCAGCGCGGTCTGGTAGCCCCACGCCCACGCGCGATCGACCGCGCCCGCCTCGGAGAGCCGCGCGATCGGCGCGAGCAGCGCCGGCGCGTCGTCACGCAGCGCGTAGCCCACCGCCGCGCCGCCGAGCGTCAGCGCGACAGCGACCGCGCCGATCGGCGTCAGGTGCAGCACCGAGAAGTGCGCGCCGTGCGCCCCGACGAGAGACTGGAACGCGCCGCCGAGGTAGCCCGCGCCCACCGCGAGCAGGGCGAGCAGCACGAGCGGCGCGCGCATCGACAGCCCGCCCTCGTGCGCGTGTGCCGCCGCCGCGGAAGCCGGGCCGAAGAACGCGCGCAGCACCACGCGGGTCATGTACGTCGCCGTCAGCGCGACCGTGATCAGGCACGCCACCAGCGGCACCCAGTAGATCGGCGCGCCCTGCGCCGCGTGCAGCAGCGCCTCGAGCACCTGATCCTTCGAGAAGAACCCGGAGAAGGCGGGCACCCCGGCGAGCGCGAGCGCGCCGACGATGAACGCGGTGGAGGTGAGCTTCATCTTGCCGAACAGCCCGCCCATGTCGCGGATCGCGTTGCTGTGCACCGCATGGATCACGCTGCCGGCCGCGAGGAACAGCAGCGCCTTGAAGAACGCGTGGGTGAACAGGTGGAAGTACCCGGCGAACAACCCGCCCGCGCCGAGCGCCGCGACCATGTACCCGAGCTGGCTGCACGTCGAGTAGGCGAGCACGCGCTTGATGTCGGTCTGGACCAGCGCGAGCAGCGCCGCGAACAGCGCGGTGAACCCGCCGATCAGCCCCATGAACGCGAGGACCGCCGGCGCGCTCTCGAAGATCGGGAACGCGCGCACGACCAGGTAGACGCCGGCAGCCACCATCGTGGCCGCGTGCAGCAGCGCAGAGACCGGCGTGGGGCCCTCCATCGCGTCGGGAAGCCAGATGTGCAGCGGGAACTGCGCCGACTTGCCCATCACCGCGAGGAAGTACAGCCCGGCGACCAGCGGCGGCGCCCATGCGAGCCCGCGCAGCGCGATCACCGTCTCGCCGTCCCAGCCGAAGCTACCGACCGTGGTGTACTGCACGATGAGCCCGAGCAGCAGACCGATGTCGGCGAACTTGGTGACCCAGAACGCCTTGAGCGCGGCGCGCGCGGCCGATGGCTTGTCGTAGTAGAAGCCGATCAGCAGGTAGCTGCACAGCCCGACCAGCTCCCACGCGCAGAACAGCTGGAGCAGGTTCGGCGACACGACCAGCGCCTGCATCGAGAACAGGAACAGCGCGTGCCAGGTGAAGTAGCGCCCGCGGCCTGCCGACGGCTCGTCCGCCATGTAGCCGAGCGAGAACACCTGCACGCACAGCGCGACCAGTGACACCACGACGAGCATCGAGGCCGAGATGCCGTCGATCTGCAGGCCGACGGTGGCCACGGTGGCGCCCTGCTCGGCGAGCCACTGCCACTGGTAGATCTCGGGCGGGCGCTGACCGCCCGCCGCCACGTGATCCCAGGCCAGCCAGGCGGACGCGACGAAGCTGCCGAGCGCGGCCGCGAGCGACAGCCCCGCGGCGGCGTCCCCGCGGCGACGCAGCGGGGCTGCGACGAGCAGCAGCACGGCGACGAACAGCGGCCCGAGCACCGCCCACAGCGCGAGCGTGAGGTGGCTCATCCGCGTAGCTCCTGCGCGCGGTCGACCGACGCGTCGTGGCGCGTCCGGTAGAGCAGCACGACGACGGCCAGACCCACCACGACCTCCGTGACCGTGAGTGCGATCGCGAACAGCGCGAACACCTGCCCCGCGGCGCCCGCCCCGTACCGCCCGAACGCGATCAGGTTCAGGTTGACCGCGTTCGCCATCAGCTCGACCGCGACCAGGATGCCCACCGCGTTGCGGCGGGTGAGCGCGCCATACAGCCCGAGCGCGAACAGCACCGCGGCGATCGACAAGAACACGCGGACGTCGATCACGCCTCACCTCGCCGCGCGAGCACGATGGCGCCGATCATGCCGCCGAGCAGCAGCACCGAGAGCACCTCGAACGCCACCAGGTAGCGGTTCAGGAACAGCCGCCCCACCTCGTCCGCCGCGCCGCCCGGGACGACCGTGCGCGACGCGAGCTCGGGTGTGGTCCAGATCGCCAGCAGCACGGTGACGGCGAACAGCCCGGCGACGACCGCCGCGCGCGGGCGCTGCAGCGCAGGGCTCGGGATCGCCGTGTCCGGATCGCGCTGTGTGAGCATCACCCCGAACAACATCATCGTGATCACGCCGCCGGTGTACAGCAGCACCTGGATCGCCGCGAGGAACGGCGCGTCGAGCCCGATGTAGAGCACCGAGGTCGCGAGCAGCATGGCGGCGAGCCAGAACACGCTGTGCACCAGGTTGCGCGAGGTCACGGCGCCGAGGCCCGTCCCGAGCAGCAGCGCCCCGACCGCGCCGATGAACACGGCGTACGCCATCAGTCCGCCCCCTGCTCGCCGCTCGCGCGGCTCGGATCCTGCGCGTCGCGCAGCAGCGTGCCCGTGCCCCAGGTCATCGGCTTGCCCTGCTCGTTCGCGTACAGCTTCGGCATCGTCAGCACCAGATCGGCCCGCTCGAAGCCGGGCTCCTCCTGCACGCGCCGCATCACGATCGCGTCGGTGGGGCAGACCTGCACGCACAGCTCGCAGTAGATGCAGCCCTGGAGGTCGAGCACGAAGTCATCCGCCCACCCGCGCTTCTTGCCGGTCGCCGGCGACTCGCGCTTCGCGCCCGCGACCACCGTGATCACCGACGACGGGCAGATGTTCTCGCACAGCTTGCAGCCGATGCACGCCTCGTCGCCGTGCTCGTCGTGCACCAGCGCGAAGCTGGCGCGGTAGCGCGCCGACCGATCCTCGTGCGGCCGCGCGGGCGAGTCGGCGCGCGACTCGGTGACCCGCTTGCGGAAGAAGTTGCGCAGCGTCACCGCCAGCGCCCGGACCGAGCCGCCCAGGTAGATCATGCCCACCCCAGGTGCACGAGGAGCGCGGTCGCCATGACCAGCCCGAGGCCCGCGGGCACGAGGTAGCGCCAGCACAGGTCCATCAGCTGATCGGAGCGGAACCGGTACCACGACCAGCGGATCCAGTAGATCAGCACGAAGAGCGCGCCGGTCTTGAACAGCATCGCGAGCAGCGAGATCACGCGCTGCGCCGGCTCGGGCAGCCCGTCGAGCCCCGGGACGTGCCCGCCGCCGAGGAACATCACCGCGGCGAGCGCGGACGCGATGGCCGTGTGCAGGTACTCGGCGAGCAGGAACATGCCCGCCTTGATCCCCGTGTACTCGACCAGCACGCCCGCCACGAGCTCGCTCTCGGCCTCGGGGATGTCGAACGGGATGCGGTTGGCCTCGGCGAGCGACGCGGCGAAGAACATCGCGAACGCGAGCACGCCGACGACGTGCAGCTTCACCACGAGCCAGCCGTGCTCGGCTTGCCACGCGACCATCCCCGAGAGCGAGAGCTCGCCGGTGGCGATCACCGGCACGAGCGCGGCGAGCACGAGCGGGATCTCGTAGCTGACCCCCTGGGCCACCGAGCGCATGCCCGAGAGCAGCGCGTACTTGTTGTTGGACGCCCAGCCCGCCATCCACATCGGGAACACGATGAGCCCGGCGGTGGCCAGCACCCACAGGATGCCGATGTCGAGGTCGGCGACGACCCCGAACGACGCCCACGCGCCGTCCTGCCAGCTGCCCGAGAACGGGATGACCACCGCGAGCCCGAGCACGAGCACCAGCGGGAGCACCGGCGCGATCCAGAACATCGCGCGGTCCGCGTCGCGCGGGACGAGGTCCTCCTTCTGCATCATCTTGATCGCGTCGGCGAACGGCTGCAGCACGCCCGCGGGGCCCAGCAGCACCGGACCGACGCGGTTCTGCATCTGCGCCGAGAACTTGCGCTCCCACCAGCTCGCGAGCGCGCCCACGGTCATCAGCCCCACCAGGAGCGGCAGCCCGTAGACCAGCCCTTGCAACCAAGGGTTCATCGGTCCACCTCGCCCATGATCGGATCGAGCGAGCCGAGGATCGCGACGACGTCGCTGACCGTGTGGCCTGGCAGGACGTAGGGCAGCGCGCTCATCGCGTGCAGGCTGGGCGGCCGGATCTTCAGGCGGTAGGGGGCGGCGCCCTTCTGCGCGCCGCCGCTGATCAGGTAGGTGCCCAGCTCGCCGCGCGGCGTCTCGATCGCGGTGTACTGCTGCCGACCGTCGGGCAGGCGCACCTGGAGCGGCGTCTTGACCGGCTTGAGCGCGCAGATCGGGCCCTCGGGCACGCCGTCGATCAGCGCGCGGACGATGCGGACGCTCTCGTGCATCTCGGCCATCCGCACCTCGAACCGCGCGTAGCAGTCGCCCCCGTGCGCGACCGCGACGTTCACCGCGATCTCGTCGTAGGCGTGGAACGGCGCGTCGCGGCGCAGATCGAGATCGACCCCGCTGCCGCGAAGGTTCGGGCCGGTGAGCCCCAGCTCGAGCGCCAGCGCGGGATCGATCACGCCGACGCCCTTCGAGCGGACCTCGAAGATGTCGTTGCCGAAGCACTGCTGCTCGTACTCGGGCAGCCGCGCCGCGATCTGGTCGAGCGCCTTCTTCACCGCAGCCGCCCAGCCCGCCGGGATGTCGTGACGGTTCCCGCCCACCTGGTGCGTGTTGTAGTGGAACCGCGCGCCCGTGAGCATCTCGAACACGTCGAGGATCAGCTCACGCTCGCGGAACGTGTACATCATCAGGCTGGCGCCGCCGCCGATCGTGCCACCGATGTCGAGCGTGAACGTACCCAGCCACAGCAGGTGGCTCGCGATGCGCTGAAGCTCCGCGAGGATCGTGCGCAGGTAGCGCGCGCGGCGGGGCACCTCGATGCCGAGCATCGTCTCGAACGCGACGTTGAGCGCCTGCTCGTTGGTCATCGGCGCGACGTAGTCGTGCTTGTCGACGATCGGCGTGAGCTGCACACACGTCAGCTTCTCGCACAGCTTCTCGACGCCGCGGTGCAGGTAGCCCGGGTAGGGCACCGCCTTGACGATCACCTCGCCGTCGAGGAACAGCTTGATCCGGAACACCCCGTGCGTGGACGGGTGCTGCGGCCCCATGTTCAGGGCCATCAGATCGGCAGCCGCCTCGTGGAGATCGAGATCGAGGTGCGGATCGACCCGACGCGGCGCGGTCATGCTCACCTCCATGGCGCGTGCGGGGTGTCGATGGCGTACTCCTTGCGGAGCGGGTGCCCCTCCCAGTCCTCGGGCAGCATCAGCCGCCGGAGATCCGGATGATCGAGGAAGCGGACGCCGACCAGGTCGAACTGCTCGCGCTCCTGCCAATCGGCGCCGGCGAACAGCGGGACCAGCGTAGGGATGCCCTCTCCCGCGGCCAGGCGCACGCGCCACCAGAACGTGCCCGCGGCGCCGCGGGTGACGCGACGCAGCACGGTGGCAACCTCGAACGCCTCGGGCTCGCCGGGGAAGTGCGTCGCCACGACCGAGACGTACACGGTGTAGCCGAGGTCGCGCAGCGCCTCGGCGAGCGCGACGTGGTGCGCGACCGGCACGAGCGGCCCGTTCTCGTCCAGCGGGCCCTCGACCGCGAACGGCTCGGGAAAGCGCGCGGCGAGGACGGCGCGATCGGACTCGGAGAGCGCCTCCCCGTCGGGCGTCGCTACGGGCT
Source organism: uncultured Enterobacteriaceae bacterium (assembly GCA_964419905.1). Lineage (GTDB taxonomy): Bacteria > Myxococcota_A > UBA796 > UBA796 > JAFDJI01. Next base: position 41,461 of record CAYQSE010000011.1, on the reverse strand, counting down.
CGCTCGCGCGGTGCTCGGCGCCGCCGAGCCCGAGACCCCGGGCCGCGTCGAGCTGCGCCTGCGCGGTGGCCTCGGACTGCCGCGGATCGCCGTGCGTTCCGATCTCCGGGTAGATCATGGTCCCGGGTCGGGGATCGCGCGCGGGCAGCTTGCCGTCCAGCTGCAGCGCGATCTTCTCCTGCAGCCGCTGCAGCCCGACCATCACCTGGTCGGCATTGGGCGGGCAGCCGGGGATGTAGACGTCGACCGGGATGATCGTGTCGACGCCGGGCACCACCGAGTAGATGTCGCGGTAGAAGTCGCCGCAGATGGCGCACGAGCCCATGGCGATCGCCCACTTCGGCTCGGGCATCTGGTCCCAGAGCTTCTTCACGCGCGGCGCCATCTTCACCGTGATCGTGCCGGCGACGACCATCACGTCGCAGTGGCGCGGCGTGGGCCGGATGATCGTGCCGCGCTGGTCGAGATCGACGCGCGACGCGGCGGCGGTCATGAACTCGATGGCGCAGCACGACGTCGCCATCGGGAAGAACCACAGGCTGTAGCGGGCGCTGTGCATCAGCAGCCGATCGATCGTGGTGAGGCCGATCCCACCGCCGGGCATGTTCTCCCAGAAGTGGTAGATCGGGTGCTCGAAGCTGCGCTCGCCTTCGTCTACTGCCACTCGAGCGCTCCCTTGCGGACCGCGTAGGCCCAGCCGAGGATGAGGATGCCGAGGAAGATCGCCATGTCGACCAGCGCGATCAGCCCCATGTCGCGCAGCGTGAGCGCCCACGGGTAGAGGAACGCGGCCTCGACGTCGAAGGCCACGAACACGAGGGCGACGATGTAGTAGCGCGGGTGGAAGCGGATCCACGCGGCGCCGTCGGGCTCCTCGCCGCACTCGTAGTTGTCGTAGGTCGCGGGCGTGTTCGTCTTGCCGCGCACGCCGATCAGCGCCGCCCCCACGTACATGCCGACGGGCATGGCGAGGCAGAGGAGGAGGAACACGGCCAGGGGCGCCCATTGCTCGAGCATGTCGATCCTCGGCTGCACGGCGGGCACCTTCCTACCCCGAAAGCGGGTCCCATCACAACCCTCGGAGCGTCGGCAGCCAGGCGGATGGCGCGCGGGCGCCGGACGGGCCACGCGCGCGCTCGCAGCGCCATCGACGCGTCGATCCGGTTACCTGCCGACGCGGCAGACCGCCGCCTCGGAGCCTCCATGCGCGCCCTGATCCTCCCGCTCGCCGCCGCGCTCGCGGTCGGCTGCCCGCCGCCCGAGCCCGGCCTCGACGAGAACTTCGGGGTCACCGAGTCGCGCGGCGATCCGGCGTGCGAGAATCTCGACACCACCGCGTGCATGTTCCCGTTCCCGTCGGATCGGTACGTGGTCCGAGACGGCGACACGACCCGCCTCGCGCTCGAGGTCGACGCGCTCCCGGTCAACAACGGCGGCGTGCCGTTCCGGGTCGAGGTGTTCGACGGGCTGGACGGCTTCGGCGTCGCCACCCCGGCGATGTTCCACCTGCTCGGCGCCGTGTTGCCCGGCGTCGAGGGGGTGTTCGATCCCGAGCCGTCGATGGGGCCCGACGCCAACACCGTGCTGATCGACGCGGCCACCGGCGCGCGGATCCCGCACTGGCTCGAGGTCGACTACCTCACCCCGGACGCGCCACGCGTGTTCGTCCTGCGACCGGCCGTGCCGCTGCCTCGCGCGACCCGGATCGTCGTCGGCGTGCGCGGGCTCCGCGACAGCGCGGGCGAGCTGGTCGACGCCCCCGCGCCGTTCGCCGCGCTGCGCGACCAGGCCGCGAGCCGACACCTCGGCGTGCACGCCCGTCGCGCCCGGTTCGAGGGCGCCGTGTTCCCGACGCTGGAGTCCGCCGGCTTCGCGCGCGACGAGTTGCAGCTCGCGTGGGAGTTCACGACCGCGTCGACCGAGGGCGCAACGCGCGACCTGCTCACGATGCGCGACCGGATGCTCGCGCAGGTCGGCGCCGGCGGCCCCGGCTACGCCTGGACCAGCGTGGTGGAGGTCGAGGATCCCGACATCGCGGTGATCGCGGACGGTATCGCCCAGGTCCCGAGCTTCCTGCTCCCGCCCGACGATCTGGGGATCCGCCGGATCCGGCGCGACGAACAGGGGCTTCCCGAGTCCGACGGCTTCGAGGCGGTGCCGTTTCGTCTCCAGATCCCGCACAGCGTGCGCGCCGCGTCCGCCCCCTCCCCCGTGCTGCAGTACGGTCACGGCTTCCTCGGTCGTCGCGCCGAGTCGAACAACAGGTGGCTCCGCAGCCTCGCCGAAGAGCACCAGTTCAGCGTCCTCGCCGCGAACATGCAGGGCATGGACGAGACGGTGCTGTCCACCTGGCTCGCCGGTCTCGCCGACAACGGAGGGAACCTCGTCGTGCTCGCCGAGGAGGCGCTGCAGGGCGTCACCAACCACCTCGCCCTGCAGCGGGTCGTGGCGGGCCCGCTCGCCCATGACGACCACGCCTTGCTCGCCCACGCCGGCGACGCGCCGGCGATCGATCCCGACACCGTCTGGTACTACGGGAACAGCCAAGGCGGCAGCGTCGGCACGGTGATCATGGGTCTGTCGGTCGACGTCGAGCGCGGCGTGCTCGGGGTGCCCGGCTGCGCCTACCCGTTCCTGATGCACCGCAGCTACGTGTTCGGCGGGTATGCGGCCTACCTGAGCGCGCTCTACGGAGATCCCGCCGACGTCTCACTGATGGTGGGCCTCGTGGGCACCGGCTGGGATCGGTTCGAGCCGCTGACGTTCGCGCCTCACATCACCACGGATCCACTGCCCGGAACGCCGCCGCACCAGGTGCTGCTGCACGTGGCGCGCGAGGACGGCCAGGTGCTCAACGAGGTGAGCCACGTGCTCGCCCGCGCGGTCGGCGCGCCGCTGCTCACCCCCGCCGTGCGGTCGATCTGGGGGGTCGACGAGGTCGCGACCCCGTACGAGGGGTCCGCCGCGATCACCGAGTACGACTTCGGGATCCCGCCGCACGACGATCCGCTCGTCCCCCGTCCCGCCGAGCCCGACAGCCACGGCTGGCTGCGCGCGCAGCCCGAGGGGCGCGCGCAGATGATGACCTTCCTGCGAGAGGGCCGCTTCGTGCACACCTGCGACGGCCCGTGCGCGTTCGACGGCCCGCCGTAGCCTCACGAACGATCACATCTCTACGAAGCATGGCTGAAGGCGGGTATTCGTGGAGATGTGATCAATCCTGAGGCGGGACGCCCGCCCCACGTGATCTCGAGCCCCATTCGAGATGGTTGGGATCATGAGCCCGTAGCAGGTCAGCGGCCCGGTAGCGCGCGCTCGACCGCGCGCGTCCAGGTGAGCGGGGCGGGCCCCGCAGGCCAGCGGGGATCCGAGACGCCGAGCACGGCGAGCACCGCGCGCACGCGCGGCGATGCGTGTGGAAGCCGCGCAGCGCTCGCCGTGAAGGCCGCTTCCGCCTCGGCGGACCGGCCCAGCGCGCGGAGCGTGACGCCCTGGATCGCGAAGTGGAACGCCTCGTCGTCCACCGCGTCGAGGTTCCCGATCTCCGGCGCGTGCTGCAGGCGCAGCCAGGCGCGCGCGGCGTCCCCATCGGCGAGGTCCACGCACGCGAGAAACACACCGACCTCCCACGCGAGCGCGAGGTCCCCGACCGACTCGCCTCCCGCGCACGCCGCCTCGAACGCTGCGCGCGCGGCTGCGTTCTCTCCGCGCGCGAGGTGGTGCATCGCGCGGGCGGATCGCGTGCGATGCGCGAGGGCCGCCTCGCCGACGAACACAGGGTCACCGAGCAGACCGTCGAGCAGCGCTATCGCCTCGGACTCCTCCCCTGCGTAGCCGAGGAACAGCGCCAGATTGGAGAGCGCGACGTGGCGGCCGTAGCGCCCGTGAGCGCCCTCCAGATCGGCGAGGCACCCCCGCAGCAGCGCCACCGCCTGCGCGTAGTCGCCCTCGCGCGACGCGAGCACCGCGCGGTTCAGCGCGACCTGCGCCGCCGCTTCGCGATCTCCGATCGACAGCGCGAGCCCACGGGCCTCGTCCAGGGCTCCCGTTCGCTCGTCCAGACGCTCCGCCACCGCGCCCCGAACCGAGAGCGCGACGACGAGTGCATGGTCCGCCCCCGAAGCGCGCGCCGTCTCCACCGCCACGCGCGCGTCCTGGGCGGCGGCCGACAAGCGCCCGAGGCGCCACTGCACGTGCGCGCGGTTCGCGTACACGAGCGCACGCAGCGCGTCGTGGGCGTCGTGCGGCAGCGCTTCGAGCGCGCGCTCGTCGTAGCGCAGCGCCTCACGCACCGGCCCACGACGCGCGAGGATCCGCGCAACCACGAGCGCCATCCATGCCACATCCTCGCCCTGCGCCTCACGCAGCGCGCGCTGGATGTCCGGTAGCGCGTGCACCACACCCTCCAGCGGATCGCGGCTCGTGGCCCAGCGCCGGGCGAGGCGCGCAAAGTACGCTGCGTGCACGGCGCGCGCCGCAGCCAGCCCCCTCTCGTCGCGGAACCGCTGCCGCACGTGCTGTCGCACCGTCGGCAACATCCGATATCGCACCCGATCCCCCCCGCCGCCCTCGGGCGCGATCAAGGCGTGACGCGCGAGCTCGTGCAGGATCTCGAACACATCGGCGCGCACGCCGAGCACGGCCGAGCACGACGCCATGTCGAACGTGCCCCGAAACACCGATAGCGGCACGAGCGCACCACGGCTCTGCTCGGTGAGGAGATCCAGGGTGGCGTCCAGCACCCCGGCCATGCCCAGCGTGCCGGACTCCTCGTTCGCCAACGCCTCGAGGCGCGCGAGGACCTCACTGGCTCCCACCTGGGCGATCCGCGTCGCGGCGAGCTCCAGCGCGAGCGGCAGCCCGTCGAGGTGCTCGGCGATCCATCGCGCCTGCGCGGGCGTCAGGGCCGTCGGACCGCTCGCCAGGAGCCGCGTGAGCAGCGCGACGCTCTCGTCGACCGCCAGGGGCGCCACCCGCACCTGCACCGAGCCGGGCACGTGCAACAGCGCCCGGCTGGTGACCACCACGCAGGTGGGGACGTCGGCCAGCGCGGCGAGCAGCGCCTCGACGCCCGCAGACGCCTCCTCGGCCCCGTCCAGCAGCAAGATCGCGACGTCCATCCCTCGGATGGCCCCCACGAGCCATCGCGCGGCGTCAGCGTCCCACTCGGACGCCGGAGGCACCAGCCCGAGCGCGGAGCCCCCGGCGCGCACCACGTCCCCGAGGGATCGGCACCCGGTCAGCGAGACCTCCACCAGCGCGGCGCCCGTCTCGTCATGTCGCCTCCACATCGCCGCGCGCGCGAGCGTGGACTTGCCGACGCCCGGGAGGCCGTAGATCACCACCCGCCCGCCCGGCGCGAGCTGCTGCGCGAGCGTCCGCACCTCGGCGTCACGTCCGACCCGATGTTGCGCGCGGGCCGGCGCGCGGGCGCGCCCGGGTGCCGCGCCCGGCACCGGATCGAAGCGATATCCCCCTTCCACCGAGACGAGGTGCTCGGGTGCGCTCGGGTCGCGCTCGAGCTTCACCCGCAGGCGTCGCATCGTGGTGGGAACGGTCCGGGACGCGGCCCGACGGCTCATCCCCCACACCTCCTCGAGCAGCGTCGCCTGCTCGACGGCGACGCCCTGGCGATCCACGAGGTAGGCGAGCAGGCGAGCCTCCATGTCCGTCAGGTGTGCGCTGACGCCCGGTCGACTCACCAGACGTTGCAGCCTGTCGTAGACGCCGTCACGCAGGGGCACGAGCCCTTCACCGGCCGCGGCGAGGATCATCCGCTCGAGTCGGGCGCGGGCCGTCGGATCGTCCCAGGTCAGCACGACGCCGATCGTGCTCGGCGGCAGCGTCGGGAGGTCCTCGATCGAGGGGATCACCACCATCGCGGGCGCAGCGCCGGCGGCCAACGCCTCACGCAGCGCGCGCCCGTCGACGATTCGGACGCGCGCGCGCCCGGCGCGAACGCCGTCGAGCAGATCGGCCGGACGCGCCCCCTCGCCGAGCACCAGCAGCACCTCGGCGTGCGGCGTCATCGACGCCACGCGAACCGCGTCCGAACGGCGAGCCAACGTGACATCCCTCACCTCACCCCTGCTGCGCCACCTAACCCGCGCCCGAGAGCCGGCCGCTGGCTCCTCGCAGCGTGGCATGACGCGCGAATCCACCGCCTCCCCGCTACCCAACCCATCGACGCCGTGCCATGCTGGCGCCTCGCCGCAGCGTCTTGCGGTGCAAGATCGAAGGGGGTCACATGGGACGCACATTGGGGTTCGATCGCGTGGTGCGCGCGATGCAGCTCGGGGCGCGCTGCGACGCGTTGGGGATCACCGCCGCAGAGGCGCTCGAGCGCGCCGCGGAGGCGCGCGATCGACGCGCCGCTCCCCCGTCGCGCCGTGAGGTGATCGCCGGCGCCGGCGCCGCCGCCGCGCTCGGCGCCATGGCCGCGCCGGGCCTCGGCTGGGCGAACCCGAACCGCCCGAACATCGACGTCGGCGTCGTCGGCGCGGGGCTCGCCGGGCTCGCGTGCGCCGACACCCTGGCCAGCGCCGGCGTCGCGGCCACGGTCTACGAGTCCCGCGCGCGGATCGGCGGACGTCAGTGGTCGATGGGTGGCGCGTTCGCCGGCCCCGTCGACTTCCCGGGCCAGGTCGTCGAGCGCGGCGGCGAGCTGATCGACACCACCCACCTGACGATGAAGGCCTACGCGAAGCGCTTCAAGCTCAAGCTGGAAGACGTCACCAAGGAGTGGCTGCCCGGCGAGGTCACCTACCACTTCGCCGGCCGCTCGGTGAGCGAGGCCGAGATCACCGACGAGTTCCGCGACCTCGCGGGGCGCATCCGCCCGGATCTCGCGGCGATGTCGAACTACATCGACGCTGCCACCTTCACCGCGTTCGACGAGCAGATGGACTACACGAACCTGCGCGCCTACCTCGAGTCGCGCGGTGCAGGGCCGAGCATCCTCGCCGCGCTCGACGTCGTGTACACCATCGAGTACGGCCGCGAGCTCGAGCTGCAGAGCTGCCTGAACCTGCTGTTCTTCATGCACATCGACCGCCGATCCCGCTTCCAGCCGTTCGGCGTGTTCAGCGACGAGCGCTACCACGTCATCGGCGGCAACGAGCAGATCGCCCAAGGGCTCGCGGCAGGTCTGCCCGGCAGCATCGAGCTCGGGCTCCGCCTGCTCCGCGTCGGGCGCCTGCCGGACGGCCGCGTCGAGCTCACCTTCGACGACGCGGGCCGCACGTTCACCGCCAGGCACGACGCGGTCGTCATCACGTTGCCCTACTCGGTGCTGCGCGACGTCGAGTTCACCACGCCGATCAGCGATCAGAAGCGCTACGTCATCGACAACCTCCAGTACGGCTACAACACGAAGCTCAACGTCGGGTTCACACGCCGCGTGTGGGGCGACTACCACAGCGAGGGCGGGTCCTACTCCGACCTGCCCAACCACCAGACCACCTGGGAGCCGAACCCGATCGCGGCGACGCCGGGCAACGCGGTGCTGCTGGACTACTCGGGCGGCGAGCGCGCGCGCCGGCTCAACCCGAACAACGTCGACCTCGAGACGCGGCGCTGGCTGACGGATCTCGAGGTGATGTGGGGTGGCTCGCTCGCCGCCGCGAAGAAGACCGCGGGCAACAAGTACCTCGCGCACATGGAGCACTGGCCCAGCGACCCGAACAGCAAGGGCAGCTACACCTGCAACCAGCCCGGGTACTTCACGACGATGGAGGGCACGGTCGGCGCGCCGGAGGGCAACCTCTACTTCTGCGGCGAGCACACCGACCCGTTCTACGAGTGGCAGGGCTTCATGGAGGGCGCGGCCAACTCCGGCATCCGCGCCGCCGGCGAGCTGCTCGCCGACGCGAAGAAGTAGGGCGCGGTGCAGAAATGACGCGGCCCGGGTCGGCACAGTGCCGACCCGGGCCGCGCTCGTTGCGTCACGGATCCGAGGGATCCGCGACGCGAGGGGCTCACCTGCAGGCGGGACCCGGGATGTAGCCGGTCTCGGTCAGCTGGCCGGCCTTAGCGCCGACCTTCGTCCGCTCGAGCTTGAACCGCTCGGCCGACACCTCGACGTCGAGGTAGAGCTTGCCGCCGTCGTTCAGGTGCTTCGCATCGGACTCCGTGAGGTCGAGCTTCTCGAGATCGGCGAAGCCGTAGTTGTCGAAGGTCTCCCGGTGCTTGATCGGGCGACCGCCGCCGCCGCTGCACTCGTCGAGCACCTCGCGATCGTCGCACAGACCTCCACCTGGAAGCTTCGGCTTGTTGATGACCTCGCGCGGCGTCTTGTCCTTGATCGGCGTGATGACCTCGTCGGGCTCGTCCAGCACGGGCGGCCCGACGTACTCACCGTCACAGTCCGGGATCTCGACCGCGAGGTTGCTGAGGTCCTGCGCGTCGGCGTCGAGATCGTACTTGGAGATCGTGTACTCCAGGAGCATCAGCTCGCCGTACGCGTCCTTTCCCGACTCGACCGCGGTGAGCTCGACGCTGTAGGCGCGGAGGAGCTCCACCGACTTCACCTCGTAGAGCGCATCGTACTCGAGCTTCGAATCCTGGGCCTGGGCCGCGCCCGCCACACCCAGCGCCAACACCGCGATCATCGACCGAATCCACATCAGACACCCCCTTGCCGCGAGAGACGTAGGCAGACGAACCTTCGCCTGCTGCGGCAGTGTAGCTGAGGCGACGCACACGCTGCAGGCTCGAAGGGAACGTCACAGGGATTGTTACCCGACGTGCGGCCCGGGGCGCCGCTGCACAGGCGGCGCGCCAGAGCCGTGTTACCCCGGCGCGACGGAGGTGCCCGTGCTCCCGCTGCTGCTCGCGCTGTTCGCCTGCCAGCCGTCGTTCCAGTTCGACCCCCGCGACCCGTCTGAGAACGACACCGACGTCGCGGGGCAGACGCCCGACGAGGACGAGGCGGTCGACGTGGCCGCCGCGCTCACCGCGCTCACCGCGGACCTGTGGTACCTCTCCGAGACCGACAGCCCGGTCACGGTGTTCTCGATCGCCGAGGCCGGCACGGTCGCGCCGACGGTCGAGACCATCCGCGAGGTCATCGCGCCGGTCTACGTCGCCCGCGACGACGAGACGCCGCTGGACGAGCGCCTCGTCGCGGAGTGGACGCTCGACCGTTTCTTCTCGCGGCTCACCGACGAGGAGGACTGGTGGGAGGACGATCAGCGCGCCGAGGCCGTCGTGTGGGCCGAGGTCCGCGCGCTGTTCGACGCGCACCTCGACGGCGCGACCGTGTTCCGGCTCGGCGAGTGGCCCGAGGGCGACGACGTGAGCGGCGCCATCGACGTCTACGTGCTCGGACTCACCGGTGACGGCGCGCTCGTGGGCTTCCACGTGCTCAGCGTCGAGACCTGAGCGCCGAGGGGTCCGACGTGTCCGTGCTCGACGCAGCGCTTCGCCTCCGCGAGGCGGTCGCCCCCTACCCCGCGCGCGCCCCGCTCGGCGCGGCCGCGTACGTGCTGAACCCGCTCGACTACGCGTGGCCGCTGCATCGCGCCTACATCGAGCGCTTCGCGCCGGCGGGCCATCGGGTCGAGGCGGTGCTGCTCGGCATGAACCCGGGCCCGTGGGGCATGGCGCAGACCGGCGTGCCGTTCGGCGCGGTGCCGCACGTCCGGGACTTCTTGGGACTGCGCGGCGAGGTGGTGCCGCCCGCGCGCACGCATCCGAAGCGCCCGATCCACGGCCTCGCGTGCGCGCGCGTCGAGGTCAGCGGATCGCGCCTGTGGGGCGCCATCCACGACGCGTTCGGCGCACCCGAGCCGTTCTTCGCGCGGTTCTACGTCGCGAACTACTGCCCGCTCGTGTTCCAGACCGAGACCGGCGCGAACCTCGTCCCCGAGAAGGTGCCCGCCGAGTGGATGACACCGGTGGAGGCGGCGTGCGCGCGCCATCTGCGCGAGGTCGTCGCCGCGCTGCGGCCGCGCACCGTGATCGGGGTCGGGCAGTGGGCCGCGAAGCAAGCCGCCGCGGCCCTCGGCGACGAGGTCGCGATCGCGTCCATCCTGCACCCCAGCCCGGCGAGCCCGGCCGCCAACCGCGGGTGGGCCGAGCAGGCGCGCGCGCAGCTCGCTGACCTCGGGCACCCGTGGCCGTGAGGCGGCGCTCGGGGTAGCCGGTCGCGGGAGGAATCCATGCGCCGTCTCGCCCTGCCCGCGCTCGTCGCGCTGTCCGCGTGCGCCCCCTACGGGCCGGACAACACCTGGTACCACGCCCGCCAGTCCGACCTGCCCGAGGGCTACGCCGCCGGCACCGGCTACGGCCTCGGAGACGTCCCGCCGGACGTGGTGCTGCGCGACCAGCACGGGGATGAGGTGGCGCTGCACCAGTTCTACGGCCAGGTCGTACAGCTCGTGCTGATGGCCCAGTGGTGCCCCCCGTGCCAGGAGGAGGCGCCCGCCGTCGAACAGGCGTGGGTCGACCTGCAAGATCGCGGCGCGCAGGTGATCGAGGTCATGCTCGAGAGCAGTGACGACACGCTGGACTACGACGACTGTGCCGCGTGGGCCGACGCGTACGGCGCCACCCACCCCGTGCTCGCCGACGTCGGCGGCGCGTTCCGCGGCATGCTGATCGGCGGCTTCCCGACCAATCCGATCCTCGACCGCGAGCTCCGCGTCGTGCGTGAAGACAACTTCCCGTTCCGCGCCAGCCTGATCGAAGAAGTCCTCGACGCCCGCTAGCGCCGAGCGCTCGGCAGGGTCCTGCCGTGGGTGTGGCGCGCCTCGGCCTCGGCGGCGGCGAGCTCGTCGGGGGTCGCGGGGTGCGCGGACGGCATGACGACGTGGAAGAGCCACGCCTCGACGGCCTCGCAGACCTGGACGCCCTGCGGGGTGTCGGCGCGAGTGGCCCAGAAGGTCAACGCTTCGCGTCGCCGGGCCGACCAGTCGTCGAGCGCAGGGTCACGCCCGTCGAGCGGCACGCCGTCCGACCACAGCGCATCGAGCGCGTCCACGACCTCGCGGACCCGTCGCTCAGCCGAGGCGTCGTGCACCGCGTCGCGCAGTCGGCGCACGCTGGGGTCGACGCCGAGGAGCAGGCGATCGCGGACCGCCTGGCGGCGGGCCCTGCTCGCGCCGAGGGACATCGTGAACTCCTGCCTCGGCTCCACCCCGACGGTGATCTCGCGGCCGACGGTGTGCAGGCCGGCGAAGTCGTGGCGCTGAAGCTGCTCGCGGGTGAGCACCCGCTGCGCGCGGGGGCCCCGTGCCGCCTCGAGCGCCTCGGGGGCGCCGCTCTGCAGCAGGAGCGGCGGCGCGGTGAACTGGAGCGTCCCATCAGGTCGAAGGTAGGCACGCCCCATCCAGCCGCGCGGCCCCCGAAACACCAGCGCGTCGCCACGCCGCCCCCGCAGGCGCCAGCCGTGCGAGGCGATGTCGCGGACGAGCGCCTGCCGCGCCTCGAACAGCTCCTCCTCACGGTAGACCCGGACCTCGTAGACCCCCTCCGAGACGGACCCGGCCTCCGGGTCGTCGACCTCGGAAGGACCGTCCTGGGCGAGCAAGGCACGCACCATGACGAGGCCCGCGAACCACCACGCCAACCCAACCTCCAAGCGTCGACATCGCTTCGCTCCTGCCACCGTTCCACGGAGCGGCGGGCCCTTGGCGTCGGACCTCGAATCGCCGCGTCTTCCCTTGTGGATTCCTTCGTCGCACCCGATGAGGTACAATGCGGAGGCGTGGCGCTGCCATGCTGTTGCCCGCGGCCGTGTGTGGCGACCCAATCGAGGCAAGGGGGAGACGAGATGCCAGAGTACAAGCGAGCGTCGGGCGGCGTGGCGGCGGGTGTGGGTCGGGCGACCGCGAACGGCACGGCGCCTGGCGCGACCGCGACGAGCTCCAACCAGCAGAACCTGAAGACGACGGGCGTGCCGTCCACGACGTCGCTGAAGACGACCACCCCGACGTTGACGATGCACGAGAACGTCGCCTCCTCCACCTACGTTCAGAAGCCCGTCATCCCGAGCTTCCACCAGGGACAGACCCCCGCCGAACAGCAATCGAAAACAGACCTCTCGCCAAGCAACTGGCAACGCTTCCTGAACACGATGCGCGCGATCGACAACTCGCTGAAGGGGAACGCTACCCAGAGCTGGGGCATGCACATCTGGGGCATGGGCTCGGGCGGCGGCGACACCACCGCGACCAAGGCGACGAAGGACGCCAAGCTGATGGGCACCTTCGACTACAAGGAGTTCATGGAGATGATGGACCTCGTGATGATCGCGATGCCGAACGGGTCCACGCACAAGCAGATGATCTCGAACTTCAAGAGCGGATTCGACGTCACCGACCCGGTCGCGATCGGGGACTTCCTGTTCCGGCTGACCGAGGTGCTCCCCGAGGTGGAGACCGAGATCTTCGGGCAGCCGATCTCGTCGGGCGGCACCGTCTCCACGGACACCACGTCCGACCAGGGCGACGCGCAGAAGCAGCCGACCTCGACGGGGCCGGGCTCATCCGACGTGTCACAGACCGAGGCCAAGCCGGTCGACGGGGCGACCAGCGACGGCAAGATCTTCATCGAGGGACGCGGCTGGGTCGATGAGCGCAAGGTGGTCATCATCCTCGAGATCGCCACGGGCCTGAAGGGTCCGGACCACGAGTACGAATACGACGGCGATCCGCGGCCCAAGTCCGAGGTCCGGAAGAAGACCGCCGCCACCTGGGCGCGCGCGCACACCGCAGACGGTGGAAAGCACTACGCGCGCAACGGTGTGCCCCTGACGAGCCAGAACGACGTGCCGCACGCGCTGTGGAAGACCGAGGCGTACGGCTGGGGCGGAGGGGGTGGCGTCGACCCGATGTTCAAGCAGACCCACAAGGAGTTCCGCAAGCACGTCACCAAGGACGGGAAGGACGTGTACCAGGACTTGAGGTGGCAGCTTCCCTGGCCCAGCCTGATCTGAACCGTGCCCGGATCGACGTCTCCGAACCTCAACCGCCGGAGAGGGCGGCGACGATCTGAACCTCGCCGACGATCGGCTGCGCGAGGTCACGCGCCTGCTCGCCATCGATAAAGCACTTGAGGTGCGGCCGAATGCGGTCCTGCTCGTCGACGACGCGAACGAGGAACCCCGCGTGGCGCGCGTCGACGTCGCGCAGGACGTCACCGAGCGTCGCGCCGTCGGCGACGATCTCGGCGACGCCGCCGGTGTAGCTGCGCAGGTGCGTGGGCAGGAGGACCCGGGTGCTCACGCGCTCACCCCGACGGTGACCGCGTAGATCTCGGGCAGGTGCGCGGCGATCGGCGCGAAGGTCTCGCCCTCGTCGGCGCTCCCCCACAGCGCACCGCTCGTGGTGCCGAGGTAGAGCCCGACCGGATCCCCATCATCAGCGGCGAGGCACTGGCGCTTGACCGTCCACCACGCCTGCCCATCCGGAAGCCCGCCGTCGAGGCGCCGCCACGACGCGCCCGCGTCGCGCGTACCGAACACCGCCGGTCGCCCTCCGGGGCTGGTGCGCGGCCACACGTCGGTGCCGTCCATCGGGAACACCCAGGCGACGTCCGGGTCGCGCGGGTGGACCGCGACAGGGAAGCCGATGTCGCCCACCTCGGCGGGCAGCGCGCGCCCGACCCGCTCCCAGCGGTCGCTCACGTCGCGGTCCAGGCGGTACAGCCCGCAGTGATCCTGCCGCCACAGGCGATCCGGGCGCAGCGGATGAAGCTGGACGCAGTGCGGATCGTGTCCGAACGGGTACTCCGCGCCGTCGGGGAGCGGCGGCGCGAAGTCCATCGCGACGCCCGCGTTGAGCGGGCGCCAGTCCGCGCCCCCGTCGTCCGAGGTGAAGAACCCGCCGCCCGACAGCCCGACGTACAGCCGCTGGGGATCGCGCGGATCGACGAGCACGGAGTGCGTCTTGCCGCCATCGGGCGTCTGGTCCTGATCGCCGTGCACCCACGTCGCCTGATCGGGGTGGTCGTTGAAGCCTGCGATCGGCGACCAGGTCTCGCCGCCGTCCTCACTGCGGAACAGCCCCTGCGGCGACGTGCCGGCGTACCACACGCCGGGCTGGCTGACGTGCCCTGGTGTGAGCCAGAACACGTGGTCGACCGCACGCGCGCGCGGCTCTCCTTTGGGGAACGCCGGTGGCACGCTGATCTGCGCCCACGTCCGGCCCGCGTCCGTCGAGCGCATCAGCGCCGGACCCAGGTGTCCGGTGCGGGTCGCGGCGAGCACCGTGCGCCCGTCGCGCGGATCGAGCACCGCGTGGTGCACGATCGCGCCGAAGTGGTGCGGGCCGTCCGTCGTCCATTCCACGCGGTCGGTCGACCGGTACAGCCACAACCCCTTCCGGGTCGAGACCAGCAGCGTCCTCACCATGTCCAGCCTCCGAGCGCCCCTCTGCGCGGCAGCGCAGGCAGGATCCAAGCATGGAAAGGGCGGCGCGACAACGCGCGACAGGCGCCGGGCGCGGTGCGGCGTATCGACACGCACCCTGCTCCACCCGAGCCCTGATCCTGCCCGCTCGCCCGCGACGCGAACGGGCTAGACTCCCCCGATGCGAACCCTTCCGATCGTCCTCCCCCTCGCGCTCCTCCTCGGCTGCGGTGGCAACCCGCCGCCCGCGCCGGTCGTGTCGCCGGACCTCGAAGACGCGCCCGAGAAGCTGACCGTCCAGGTCGACGCACCGATCGACGGCATGCTGCCCCCGCCGTTCTCGGTCGAGCAGGTGCGCACGTCGCTGACGGTGGGCACCCGCATGCGCTACCGCAGCCAGAAGTCGGGCGAGCCCGCCGAGCTGCTGGACTGGGTGGTCACCGCCGCCGACGAGTCCGCGGTGACCATCGAGGTGACGCGCCGCGACGAGGGCGGCGCGGCGCTCGCAGAGCCCACCAGCCGTCAGACGGCGTGGCAGGAGATGGTCGACAAGACGCGCTATCCGGCGGGCCTCACCGGACAGGGTGGCGAGCGCCTCGACACGCCCGCCGGCGTCCTCGACACGCGGCGGTACTCGGTCTCGACCCCCGACGGATCGCGCAAGAACACCTATTGGTTCGCCGAGCGCTACCCGGGCCCCTCGGTGAGGATGATCGCGCTGCGCGACGGCGAGGAGGTCGGCCGGGTGGAGCTGATCGAGCGCACGTCGCCCGATGACGCCGCCACACCGTAGCCGAGCCGCCCTGGCGCTCAGGCCTTCTGGGCGAGCTGGTCGTGTAGCGCCCGATAGTCGTCGAGGTGCGCCGCGATCCCTTCGTCACGTCGCATCAGCGGCGCGTAGCCGAGCTCTGCTCGGGCACGATCGATGCGGAACGCGCTGCTCCGCACCAGCTTGAGCACCCCGATGCGCGTCAGCGCAGGCTCCGGCGCGCCGAGCAGGTGCCCCAGCTCTGCGAGCCACGCCATCGCATACATCAGCCTGCCGGGCACGCGCCGCCGCGGAAAGTCGTAGCCCAGCCCCTCGACCAACGGACGAAACCACTCGACGCCGTTGATCCGCTCGTCGTCGGTGACGAAGTACGCCTCGCCGCCGACCCGCTCGGGATCCGTCCGCAGCGCGCGCGCCGCGAGCAGCTGGGCGCGGGTGAGGCTCCACACGTGCGTGTTGTCCGCCACCGCCGAGCCATCGCCGATCGTCGCGACGAGCCGGCCCGAGACGAGCTGCTCGAGGAACTTCCGGACCATGTATCCGCCTTCGCCTGGCCCCCAGATGCCCCCCGGGCGCAGGGCCACGGTGCGCAGCCCGTCACCGTCGGCCGCGCGCACCAGCCGCTCGCCCGCGACCTTCGACGCGCCGTACAGATCGACGAACGATGCGGCGTACGGCGTCGACTCGTCCGCGTCGATCACCTCGCGATCGATGCACACGTTCGCGCTGCTCGTGTGCACGAGCCGCTCCACGCCAGCCTCCCGGCACGCGGCCACGACGACGCGCGTGCCCTCGACGTTGATCCCGTACACCCGAGTGCGCGTCGCGCGTCGGGCCAGCCCCACGAAGCTCATCGCCGCGGCGGTGTGGAACACCACGTCGACGCCGTCGACCGCCTCACGCACCGCGCGTGGATCGCGGACGTCGCCGACCACCGCGTCGCCCTCGACCGGCACCACGTCGAGCACCCGCACCTCGCAGCCGAGCGCGCGGAGCGCCGCGACGAGGTGTCGGCCCAGGTAGCCGGCGCCGCCTGTCACCAGACACCGCCGCCCGACGTCGGACGCCTCGAGGCCGTCGATCACGCGGTTCATCGACCCGCCCCGTTCGAGGATCCACCCATCACGCCCCCCGGTCCACAGGGTATCAGGCATCGCCGCGCGGCGGGATGTCCCAGCGCTGCAACAACCACGCCGCGCACCGGTGACAACCTCACCGCGGACAGCGGCGCCCTCGCCGCCGACGCCGACGGCTTCGTCGCGCTGTATGCGGGCCGGGGCCTGGCCGCGGATGACGACGAGAGCGAGCCTCGGCAGGTGATCGCCCGCCGTTGGACCTCTGGCTCGTGGGGCGATGAGGAGATCCTCGACACCGGAGACTGGGAGATCGGCCACGGGCGCAGGTGCGTTCCGGATCTTCGCCGTCGCGATGTCCACGGAGGATCGCCTCGTCGCCGCGTGGGACACGCCAGCGGCCGACGGCGGGACCGCGGTCCAGGTCCTGCCCGGCGCGCGCTGACGGTTACTTCCCACGTGCCGATGCCAGCCAGCGTGTGAAGGATCGGAGTCACGCGTCTCCGAGGAGGACACCATGCTGGACAAGATCGCGCGTAAGGCCACCGCCACCCTGAACAAGGTGCGCTACGGGGCCGCCCCCACGGGTCCCGGCCCCGCCGCGCTGGACGCCATCGCGCTGACGCGGCTGGAGGGCGGCCCGCTGCCGGTAGAGGCCTGGAAGGGCAAGGTCGTGCTGTTCGTCAACGTCGCGAGCCGCTGCGGGCTGACGCCACAGTACGCTCAGCTCGTCGCGCTGCGCGACCAGTACGGCGCGCGCGGGTTCGAGGTGGTCGGCTCCCCGTGCAACCAGTTCCTGGGCCAGGAGCCGGGCGCGCCCGAGGAGATCGCCGCGTTCTGCGCGACCACCTACGGCGTGGACTTCCCGCTGCTCGAGAAGCAGGACGTCAACGGCGCGGCCCGCAGCCCGCTCTACCAGTTCCTGATCGGCAGCGAGGCGGGCGGTGGCGCGGACATCTCATGGAACTTCGAGAAGTTCTTGCTCGGTCGCGATGGGCAGGTAATCGCGCGCTTCGCGCCGAACGTGAAGCCCGACGCGCCCGAGATCGTCACCGCCATCGAGGCCGCGCTGTGAAGCAATTCGCGAAAGCCGGCGTTATCCGCCGAGTTCGCTCCACTTCCAGATGATCTCTTTCATGACCTCGCTGGTCCCGCCGCCGATCGGGATCAGGCGGGTGTCGCGGTAGCTGCGGGCGATGTCGTACTCCTCGATGTAGCCGTAGCCCCCGTGGAACTGCAGGCAGTCGTAGATCACCTTCTGCGCGAGATCGCCGGCGAACAGCTTGGCCATGCTGACCAGCTTGGTCGGGTCCTGGCCGGACTGGATGCGCTGCACCGCCTGCCAGGTGAGCGCCTTGCTCGCCTCGATCGCGGTGAGGTGCTCGGCGAACTTGTGCTTCCACACCTGGAAGCTTCCGATCGGGCGCCCGAACGCCTTCCGGTCCTTGCCGTACTTGATGGCGTCCTCGACGGCGAGCGCCATCGACGTGTTCGCCATCAGCGTCGCGACCAGCCGCTCTCCCTGGAAGTTGGTCATGATGTAGTAGAAGCCGGCGTTCTCGTGCCCGAGCAGGTTGCGGCGCGGGATGCGGCAGTTGTCGAAGTGCAGCTCGCACGAGTCGACAGACCGCGTGCCGAGCTTGTCGAGCTTGCGACCGACGGTGAAGCCGGGCGTATCGGTGGGGAACAGCACGAGGCTGATGCCGCCGTGCCCTTCGTCGCCGGTGCGCACCGCGAGCGTGATGAAGTCGGCGATCGCGCCGTTGGTGATGTAGGTCTTCTGGCCGTTGATCACGTAGTCGTCGCCGTCGCGCTTCGCGGTGGTGCGGATGCCCGCGACGTCGCTGCCGGCGCCGGGCTCGGTGACGCCGAGCGCTGCGATCTTCTCGCCGCGGATCAGGGGCGCGAGGAACTCCTCCTTCTGCTCGGGCGTGCCGATCTCGTTGATGATCGGCGTCGCCATGTCGGTGTCGACCATGATCGACATGATCACGCCGGCGTTGCGGCAGTGCGCGAGCCCCTCGAGGAACGAGACGGAGTACCACCAATCGAGTCCGAGGCCCCCGAGCGACTCGGGGAAGCGGATGCCGAGGGCACCGAGCTCGGCGAGCTGACGGAAGATCTCGCGGGCGGGCCACTCGCCCTCGTCGTCCCACGTCTTGCGATAGGGCGCCATCTCGCGCTCGGCGAAGTCGCGGATCGTCTCGCGGAACTGGCGGTGCTCGTCACCGAGCGGCGGGAAGTGGCTCATCGGGCGGGTCTCCGTGGGTGGGCCCAGTGCTGCGCGTCGGGCGGGGTCAGAAGTCTACGGTGCCGGTGGCGGTGAAGGAAGCCCCGTACGCAGAGCCCGTGTAGCTGTACCCGAGCGTGACGCCGTCCAGCTCGCCGGTTGCGAGCAGCTCGGACCGCCAGCCCGACCAGCCGCGCGTGATCGTGTAGATCTCGACCTCGCCCGACGAGTTCAGCTTCAGCCCGCGGATCACCGGGCTCGACACGGGGATGCCATCGCCGACGACCACGTCGCCGCAGATGCGCGTCGGATCGACCTCGACCCGGAAGATGTGGTCACAGTCGGCGCAGACCTCGAACGCCTCGGCGAAGTCTTCGTTCCCCTCGACGTTCACGCCCGCCTCTTCGACCTCGTCCTCGCACGGCGTTCCGTAGAGGCTCGGGAAGTCGAACACGCGCACGCCCTCCCACACCGAGAAGTCGGGCTCGGGCGGCGGCGGCGGTGCGGTGTCGTCCGCGGTGTCGCCGGGCACCTCGGTGTCGCCGGGCGCGCTGGTGTCGTCCGGCGAGGGCGCGTCGGTGTCGTCCACACTCGGATCCGACGGATCGCCCAGCACGGCCTCCACCGGACCGCAGCCGACCAGCAGCAACGTCGCCCACCAAAACGCCCGCATCGCGTTCACCCTCCAGGGTCGGCCACTCTATCCCAGCGTCGGCGGCGTCCGCTCGGCGAATCCGCCGCGCCTACCAGTCGACGATGCTCGCGCCCCAGGTGAAGCCGGAGCCGAACGCGACCATCGCCACCTTCATGCCGCGCTTCAGCCGGCCGTCTCGCTGCGCCTCGGCCAGCAGCAACGGGATGGTGGCCGCGGTGGTGTTCCCGTACTTGTGGATGTTGTGCACCAGCTTCTCGTCGGGCAGCCCGAGCTGGGTCGCGACGTACTGGTTGATCCGCATGTTGGCCTGGTGGAAGAAGATCAGGTCGAGGTCCTTGACCGTGATCTTCTGCTCCCAGCACGCCTGCATGAGCACGAGGATCATCTTCTCGACCGCGTGCTTGAACACGACCTTGCCGTTCATCTGCGCCCACATCATCTCGGGCTGGACCCGACCGACGCCGTCCGCGTCGAGCGGGATGAACGGGCGCTTCTTGATGTCCCACACCCGCTGCACGAGCTCGTCGGCGAAACGCCCGTCGGCGCCGAGCCACCACCCGCGGATGCCGCGGTCCTCGTCGGTGGCGCTGACGACCACGGCGCCCGCGCCGTCGCCGAACAGCGACGCGACGGTGCGCCCGTCGGTGGACAGATCGAGCGCTGCGGAGTGCGTCTCTGCCCCGACGACGAGCACGTGGCGCGCCCCGCCGGACTGCACCATGGCGGCTGCGGTGCCGAGCCCGTAGAGGAAGCCCGAGCACTGGTTGCGGATGTCCATCGCCGGCACGAAGCGCGGCGGGTTGAGGTCTGGCAGCCCGAGCTTCGCCTGCAGGTAGCAGCCGCTGCCGGGGAAGCAGTGATCCGGCGACAGGGTCGCGAACAGGATCATGTCGAGCTCGCCCTTCGAGATCCCGGCGTCCTCGATCGCCATCTCGCACGCGGGCACCGCGAGATCCGACGAGCCGACCCCCTCGTCCGCGAACCGGCGCGCCTCGATGCCGGTGCGCTTCACGATCCATTCGTTCGTCGTCTCGATGCCGTAGTCGGCCACCAGGTCGTCGTTGGTCACGACCCGCGGCGGGACGTACATACCGGTGCCAGAGATGTAGGCGTTGGGCACGGAGGCCTCCGCGTCAGGGGAAGTCGCATCCTGTCACCCGCGCTCTCGCGTGGCGCAAGCGTCGAAGCGGGTGATCCCCCCTGCCCGGCTCAATCGGGCGACGGCGCGTGCTCCGCAGCCTCCCCCGGCGCTTCCGCGGCGGCCAATGCAGACAGCTCCAGGACGCCGGGCGCACCGACCCACGCGATCCACGGTGCCGCGAGGACCCACGCCACCCCCCACAGGGCCGGCCAGCGACGCGCCCACAGCGCGGGCCACAACGCTGCCGCGCCGGTGAACGTCGCCGCGAGCAGGGTGGCGGCGCGCCACCGCGCGGCCGGCGCGACGACCTCCTCCCACGCCTGGACCACGAACGTCTCGCGCAGCCCCGGCTCGACGTGCTCGAGCATCCGAAGCAGGAAGACCTGCTCGAGGGCCGCCGCGGACGCCTCGCCCGCGCCGACGACCAACGCGAACACCGCGCCCAGGCTCGCGGCCGCCAGCCCACCCGAGGACTCGCGCGGCTCGGCGTCTGCCCCCCGCAGCATCGCGAGCGCGAGCGGCAGCCCGACGCCCGCGTAGATCGCCGCGCGGAGCACCGGATACGCGAGATCTTCCGCGGAGAGGCCACCGGCCAACACGACGCCTGCCGTCAGCAGGACGCACGCGAAGCTCCCCGCCATCGCGCCCCACCGACGCCTTGCCGCCCTCCACCCCACGGCCGCGCCGAACAACCCCAGCAGGACCGCGCCAGGCAGGACGAACAGGAAGGTGATCAACCGGAACCCGACGGCGCCGGCGAGCGCGGTGATCGCGTCGGCGTCGAGCGCGCCGAGCTTCACCCACGCGCCCCCGAGACCGACGAAGAGCGGCAAGCCCACGGCCCAGGTCGCGAGGTGCGGCCCGACCGGGTGTTCCCGTACCCACATCACGCCGGTGACGAGCGCGATAACCACGCCGACGATCGCGGAGAGCAGCAAGGCCAGCAGCGTGCCCCCGAGGGCTCCCACGATCACGACCGGTTCCACGCAGACTCCTACGGCGCGACGGGCGCAGCCTCGCCGTCGTCGGCGAGGTAGCCGAGGCGTCGCAGCAGCGCGCGAAGCTCGAAGCCGAGCGGCGCGGGACCTTCCAGCGCGGCGAGCCCGATCTGCGGGAGCTGCGCCTCGAGGCGGCGCGCGATCGCCTGGAGATCCTGACTGCCTGCGACCTGGACGTCCTCGCCCTCGACGGCGCCATCGCGGAGCGCGTACAGGCGCCACCCCTGCCCCTGACGACGGATCAGCTTGTAGTCGCCCTCGCGAACGGCCTGCTGCTCGGGCCCCCACCGCACCGAGTCGGCCAGCAGCGTGCGCTCTGGCGGTGCGCCGCCGACCACCTCGGGCAGGGCGCCGCCTGCTGCACGCGCCAGCGCGGGGCGCCCGGCGACCGCGAGCAGCGTCGGCGTCACGTCGAGCAGGCTGACCGGCCGCGCGACGCGGCGCGGCGTGACCCTGGGCCCCCACACCAGCAGCGGCACGCGCAACAGCTCCTGGTAGAGCGTGTGGCCGTGCCGGGTGCCGAGCGGTGCCCCGAGGGGCAGATCGCGCTTCTCGGTCAGCTGTTCGCCGTGATCCGAGGTGAGCACGACCCACGCGTGGCTCGGCACGGCGGCGAGCAGTCGCTCGAGCTCTCGGTCGACCTTGTGGATGGATGCGTCGTAGGCGTCCACGAGCCCACCGCGATCCCCCACCCCGACGGCGGCGCGGTCGGCCTCGGTCGGCGTGAACGGCCCGTGCACATCCATGTAGTGGACGAGCAGGAAGTAGCCGCCCCGCGGCTGGGCAGACAGGAACGCCAGGGCCTGATCGGTGATCGTGGCGGCGTCGCGGTACGGCGGCCACAGATCGAGGCCGAGGACATGGAGCGGATGTGCGGCAGCCGGCATCGCGACCGGCTGCACAGCCTCGTCGAAGCGGTGCAGGCCGCGCTGCAGGCCAAACGCGCTGCTGATGAACGGGTTGGTGGTGATCGCTGCGGTGACGTAGCCGCCCGCCGCGAGCTCCTCGGGCAGGTAGGGCACGTCGGGACGCAGCGGCGAGAGGGTCACGCCGGCGCCGACGTTGGGTCCCGCGCCGTGCCGCGCCGCGAGCTGACCCGTGAGCAGCGAGGCCACGGAGGGGAGGGTCCACGGTGCCGCGGCGGTGGCGTCGTCGTAGATCAGCGCACGGCGGGCGCGTGCGTCGAGCCGGGGCGAGACCGGCTTCTGATAGCCGTACACACCGAGGTGGTCGGCGCGCAGCGTGTCGACGACCACGAGCACGATGGGCGGGAGGTCCGCGCGCGTGGCGACCGGCCAGACGGGCGCGTCCCGCAGCCCCAGGGACCACGCCGCCCCGCCGCCGAGCGCGCCGAGGACCACCAACGGGACCAGCGGCCCGTGCCGATCGCGCGCGGCGCCGACCATCCAGGCGACCGCGGTGAGGACCACCGCGACCAGCAGCGCCGCGAGATCAACCAGCAGCGCGAGCCGGCCGAACGGATCGCCGACCAGGTGCAGGTTGGCCGGCAGACCGAGCGCGAGCAGCACGAACATCGCGGTCCCGGCAGCCGCCTTCTTGTCGTCCTCGATCTCGGTGCCCCCGGCGATCAGCCCGACGGCGAGCGCGCCGGGGACCAGCAGCATCGGGCCTGCCCACGCCCCCCCGCCGCTCTCTGCGATCGCCATCCCGAGCTTCCCCCCGAGCAGCCAGCCGGCGAACGCCACGACCCAGCCGAGCCACCACGACGCCCCGAACCGCCCGACGAAGCCGACCAGGAAGCCGAGGAGCGCACCCGTGCCGGCCTGGAGGGCGACGACGAGCGGCAGGGTCTCGGCGTCGGGCAGGACCAGCCCGGCCCGCCCCACCACCGCGACCTCCCACAACCCGAACACCAGCGCGGCGAGGGCGCCGAGCACCGCGCCGATCAGTGTCGCCAGCGGGCGCGGCGGGCTCCGTCGCAGCGGACGCTTGGGCTCTTGGCTCCGCTCTTTGCTCATGGCGACCATCCTGCCGTAGCCGGGGGACCTGCGGCCAGCGCCCACCCCTCGCCGAGGGCGACGAGCAGGCTCGAGGCCGCATCCGGCCGTCGCCACTGCGCGGCGCGCTCGAGCGCGATCGCGGTGAAGCTCATCCACAGCGGCGGCGCGCCGAGCAGCCCGCGGTGCCTGCGCACGTAGTAGCCCGTGTTGTGGAACCGCCAGCGCTCGGTGGTGAGGGGGTCGACCTGCCGCACCCCACCGTCCTCGGCGGAGAGGTGGAGGACCTCGGCGCGCGGCACGAACGCGATCTTGAAGCCCACCCGCCGAAGCCGCGCCGCGACGTCGGCGTCCTCCAGCAGCGCGTTGCCCAGGTAGTTCTCGTCGAAGCCGCCCACGCGCGCGAGCGCCGATCTGCGGATCGCCATGTTCGCGCCTTTCATCGCGCCGACCTCGCACGGCTCGAACCCGAGCAGGTTCGTGCGCACCCGCCCGTCCAGTCCGACGTGGTTCGTGGTCGGGCGCGCGTTGGGGCGCACCACCCGCTCGACGATCCGCCCGACGGTGCCACCCACGCGGGGATCGTCGAAGCACGCGACGTGCGCGGCGACGAGCCCGGGAAGGACGCGGACGTCGTCGTCGAGGAAGATCACGATCGGCGCGCGCGTGGACGCGAGGCCCAGGTTGCGCGCGGCCGGGAGTCCCCGCGGTGGCGCGCGCAGGTGTCGGATCCTCGGATCGCCGAGCGACGCGACGTACGCTGCGGTGTGGTCGCCGTGCACGGGCGCCGACTGGTCCACCACGACCACCTCCGCGTCGTCGGGCAGCGTCGCGCGCAGGTCGGCCAGCGCGTTCACGACGTGCTCGCTGCGGTTCAGGGTCGGGATCACGACCGCGACGGCGGGCATGCGCACCTCTCGCCACAGCCTATGGCCGCCGCGCGGCAGCGGCGACGCCTCGCGCGTTACCGGGTGAGGGTTGGAGGGACGTTGCCCGAGCTGAGCGTGACCTGGCTGCTGCCCGACGGTGCGGGCGGAGGGCGCACGAAGGACGGCACGGCGCGGGTTCCCGGCGCCCTGCCCGGAGACCGCGTGCGCTACGACGCGGTGGGACGCCGCGGGCGCACCGTCGAGGGCGCGCTGCGCGAGGTCCTGGAGCCTTCCCCGCATCGCCGCGCGCCGCCGTGTCCGTGGCACGCGGCATGCGGTGGCTGCGATCTCGGCGCGATGGCGCCGGAAGCGCGTCGCGCGGCCCTCGCGGCCAGCGTGCAGCGCGCCTTCGGGCGGGACGGGCCGCCGCCCTTGCTCGCCTCCCCGCGCGCCGACTACCGGGCGCGAATCAAGCTGTCGGTCGACGGCGGGCGCCTCGGGTATCGGGCGGCCGGCAGCCACGAGCTGGTGGAGATCGGCACCTGCGGCATCGCGCGCCCGGAGGTCCGCGACGCGCTGACGCGCCTGCGCGCGTGGGCCACGCCGGCGCGCACCGCGCCGCTCAAGGCGATCGAGCTCCGCTCCGACGGCGAGCGCGTCGTGTTCTCGCTGATCGGCGGGCGCGGCGCCGAGCTTGCCGCCGACGACGCGGCGGCGTTGGGCGACGTCGCGCTCGACGGGCGCGTGCTCGCCGGCGATCCCAGCCTGTCGCTGCGGGTGGGCGACCTGTCGCTCCGTGCCAGCCCGAGCGCGTTCTACCAGGTGAACCTCGAGGTGAACGCGGCGCTGGTCGCCCACGTCGAGGCCGAGGTCCGGGCTGCCTCACCCGAACGGGTGCTCGATCTGTACGCGGGGATCGGCAACCTGACCCTGCCGCTTGCCCGCATCGCGCCCGTCGTCGCGGTGGAGCTCGAGGGGCAGGCCACCGCCGATCTGCGGCACAACGCCGCCGCCGCGGGCCTCGCGGAGCGCGTGAAGGTCGTGACGGGCGCGGTCGAGCGGCTCGATCCGTCGCAGCACGCGTTCGACGTCGCGGTCCTCGATCCGCCGCGCTCCGGTGCGCCCGGCGTGATCCGGCGGCTGGTGCTGAACCGACCGCGCATGCTCGTCGTCGTCGCGTGCAACCCGACGCAGGCCGCGCGAGACTGCCGCGAGGCGCTCGAGGCGGGCTACCAGATCACCGGGATCCGCTGCTTCGAGATGTTCCCCGACACGCACCACGTCGAGGCGGTGATCACGCTGCGACGCTGATCAGTCGCGTAGCGAGAACGCCTTGTGGTTCATCGGGGACAGGTCGGGGAACGCCGGCCCATCGTCGAACTGGTAGCGCATGATCTGCCAGGTCCCCATCACGCGCTTCACGTAGTCGCGGGTCTCCTTGTAGGGGATGCGCTCGACGAACTCGTCGGTGGGCACGTTGCCCCACTCGCCGACCCACTGCTTCACCCGGCCGCCGCCCGCGTTGTAGGCAGCCAGCGACAGGTAGGGGCTCCCCTCGTGCTGCTTGTGCATCACGTCGAAGTACTTCCCGCCGAGCGTGAGGTTCGTCGACACGTCGAACACCGCCTCGTCGGTCACCGTCTTGCCGAGCCAGCCCGCGACCTCGCGGGCGGTCGCCGGCATCAGCTGGGAGAGGCCCTTCGCGCCTGCGGGCGAGACGATGTCCTTGTTGAAGTTCGACTCCTCGCGGACGAGCGCGTGGAACAAGCGCGGCTCGAACCGAGCGCTCGCCGTGGCCGCCTGGACCTCGGTCCAGTAGCGATCCGGGTAGGCGACCCGCAGCACCTCGGGCTCGTTGGGCCCGAGCGTTCCCGCGGGGTGCGTCTTGAGCCACCGGCGGAGCTCGTCGTGCGCGAACAGCCAGTCGCCGTTGCGCGCGCGGATCTCGATCATCCACGCGACCTCGTCCGGCTCGAACGCGTCGGGGCTCAGCCGTCTCCACTCGACCAGCGCCTCCTTGATCAGCCCCAGGCGGGCCAGATCGATCGCGGCACGCGCGCCGGGGTGCTCCCACAGCCCCTGACGCACACGCCACGGCGTCCCCTCCGCGCCCGTCCGGTGATCCGGCGGCCGCTTCGCGAGCGCGGCGGCGACCTCGGGGGCCTCCTCGACCAGGCGGCTGTAGGCCAGGATCGCGTAGAAGGACCGGGGGTGCTCCTCGCACAGGCGGCGCCAGCCCGCGACCGCCGCCTCGCGGCCGGCGGCGTGGGGGGCCCTGGGCGCGTCGACGTTCGGGTAGAGCGCCCATCGGGCCGACCAGTACATGCCCGCGGCGACGTGCACGCCGTCGCTTCCGAACGGCAGCGCCGCCAGCGACGCCGCGGTCTCGCGCGCAGCCTCGGACTCGCCGCCGAGGTAGCGCGAGAACGCGAGGCGCCAGGTGCTCTCGGGCGTGGTGTCGCCGTCGGGGAAGTCGCGGAGCGCGCGCGCCCAGATCGCCTGTGCATCGGACAGACGCCCAGCCTGCTGGTGCGCGATGCCGGCATGCAGCAGCCCGTCGTCGGCCAGCGAGTCGCCAGGGTAGCGCTCGGCGAGCAGGGACATCGTGGCCGCGGAGCTCGTGTACTCGCCCTTCCGGTACTGCGCCATCCCCTTCAAGAACAGGATCTTCGCACCGTACTCCGCTCCGTCGGGAGCGCACGACGCGCCGACGTCGCCGAACGCCGCGATCGCCTTCGAGAGCTCGTTGCGCCGATACAGGCTCCGCCCGCGCACGAACGCGAACCGGCACGCGTCGAGATCGCTTCCGCGCACCTGTCCGACCACGCCCTCCAGCTCGGCGATCGCGGTGAGGATCTGGCCCGCGTCCATCAGGATCTCGGCGCGGCGCCCGACGTCCTGCCAGGTGGGGCGGAAGGACGCGCCCTCGTAGGCGGCGAGGTGGCGCTTCGCGTGGCCGCCGACCTCGGTGGTCGGATACGCGACCCAGATCCGCCGCAGGTATGGGTAGGCCTCCGGGCTGCCAATGCCGATGTGTTGCGCGAGCGCGAGCAGCGCCTCGGGCGTCCCCACCGCCGGATCCGGGCGCGCGATCAGCGTCTCGTAGAGCGCGAAGGCCTCCTGGGTGCGCCCGAGCTTGCGCAGGCTCTCGGCGCGCAGCACCACGGCGCGCCCATACAGGGTGTGATCGGGCGCCACGGACTCGAGCCACGGGAGCGCGTCCAGGTGGTCGCCGGCCGCATGCAGGACCTCGCCGCGCACGAGCGCCGCGTAGCCGGGCGGCACGGCGTCGGCGCCATCGAGCAGCGGCAGGTAGGGCGCAGCGCTCGCCCCGCGCTCGGCACGCACCAGGCTCCACGCGAGCACGAACGCCCAGTCGCCGCGTGCGCTGCCCGCGAAGGCTTCCGGACCGAGCCGCTGCAGCGCGGACGCCGCCCCGGCCCAGTCCTGGCGGCGCAGCGCTGCCCGCACCGCATCGGGAAGCTCGAGCGCCGGCTGGCGCAGATCGGGCCCTACGTGCACCCACACGTCGAGCGGGCGGACCTCGAGCGCCTGACCCGAGCGCCAGCCGAGGGAGAGCAGCGCCGCGCAGAGCAGGGCGAGCGGGAGCTGGGCGGCCAGGACGAAGGTGGCGCGGCGATGCATCGGGCGGAGGTTCCGGGGCGGGAGATCAGCGGGAGCGGTTCCCTAACACCGCGCCGGGGGGGATCCTGCCTCGCCGATCCGAGGTCGCGCGCGTAGGATGGACGATGGGAGGTGCGCGCTGGCCATCGATCGCGGGCTCGTCGGACGCTGGGCCGCCGTGGGGCTGCTGGGCGTGGTGTTGCTGTTCTTCTGGAACAGCGCGGTGCTGTGGCCGATCAAGATCCTCGTCGTGCTCTTCCACGAGCTCGGGCACGCGGCGGCCACGTGGCTGACTGGTGGATCCGTCGTCGAGATCGGCCTGAACCCGCGGCAGGGCGGGCACACGCTGAGCCAGGGCGGCTCGCGGTTCATCATCCTCAACGCCGGCTACCTCGGCTCGCTGCTCGCGGGCGTCGCGCTGTTGATGACGACCCGCTCGGCCCGCGCCTCGCGCGCGGTGGCGTGGCTGCTCGCAGGGGTCGCGCTGGGCACCGCCGCCCTGTGGGTGCGGCCGCTGCTGGGCTTCGGGTTCCTGTTCACCGTCGCGACCGCGCTCGGGTTCGCCGTGCTCGCCCGCTACGCCGCCACCGAGCCGGTGCGGTGGGTGCTGCGCGCGCTCGGCCTGTTCTCGGTGCTCTATGCCGCGTTCGACGTCCGCGACGACGTGTTTCGCAGCGGTGGCACGTCCGATGCCCACATGCTCGCGGAGCTGACCCACGTGCCCGCTGGCGTGTGGGGGATCGGCTGGCTGCTCGTGGGCTTCGGCGTGCTGTGGCTGCTCCGGAACCGGATCGCCTGAACGATCATCGCCCGCCGTCGTCGCGCAGCCCGAGGAGCAGCGCCTCGACGACCAGCCGCCCCTCGACGACCCGCCCCGCCGGGTAGAGCACCTCGACCTGGATCTCCCGGGCACGGTGTCGCCCGTACCACCCCTGGATCGTCGGCTGGCTCGGGACGTCGGGGAGGCAGGTCGCGGTCACCGCGGGCGCGAGCAGCGGCACGCGACGGTGACTGGCCGTGTCGCTGAACATCCACTCGCAGCCGGCGCGGGCGCGCGGCCCGGCGGTGCCCGACCACGCGAAGCCCCACACCTGCACCTCGACGCCGGTGCTCGCGTGCCTGGCGGAGAGGAGCAGCGCGCCCGCGGGCGGCCCCTCCCGCCACGCCCAACCCTCGGGGAGCTCGAGCGACAGCCCGCCCGGCTCCCGCCAGGCGCCGGGCCCGTCGGCCCACCGGCTCTGCTCCTCCTCGACACCCTCGGGCAGCGCGAGCGGCGGCTCGACGACGACGACGGGCTTGCGGGGACACCCGAGCAGCACCAGGAACAGCGCCGGCCAGCACGATCTCACGACGGCCCTCGCGCCCCGCGCGCGGCGAGCGCCGCGCGATGGGCCGGACCGCCCCACAGCGCGGCGAACGCACGCACCTGCACGTCGGGATCCGTCGCGCCGACGACCTGGCACTTCGCGCCGCGGAGCGCCGCTGCGGGGACGCCCGCGAAACCGTCCAAGAACGCCTCGGCGAGGACGTCGGCGGGCTCGTCGCCGATCCGATCGGCCAGCCCGAGCGCGAGGGCCTCGTCGGCGCCGATCCGCTCGGCGCGCGCGAGGACGCCGAGCGCGACGCGGCGCCCCGCGAGGGCCACCAGTCGCGACGCCCCGCCCCAGCCCGCGGCCACGCCCAGCCGTGCCTGCGCGAAGTGGATCGACGCGCCGCGTCGCATCACGCGGAAGTCGCACGCCGTGGTGAGCTCGGCGCCGCCGCCGACCGCGGGACCCTCGATCGCGGCCACGCTGATCATCGGCAGGTCACGGAGCGCGTCGAGCACGACCGCCATCGCCGCCGCCATCGTCGCGCCGAGCGCCGGATCGAGGAGCGCGCGCTGCACCTGGTCGAGGTGCCCACCCGAGCAGTACATCCCTGGATGCTGCGACGCGACCACGAGTCCCCAGCCCGGGAACGCCGCGAGCGCCTCCACCGCATCGGCCAGCTCGAGCATCATCCCCACGGTGAGCGCATTGCGCACGCTGGGGTGATCGAGGCGGATCCACGCGACGTCCCCTCGGGTCGTGAGGTGGACCCGCCCGTCGCTCGGCCCCGCCTGCGCAGCGAGCTCGACCAGCGCGGCGCGCGCCGCCCCGAGGCTCAACCGAGCTCCCCTGCGGCCTGGTACGGAGAGACGCGCCCGTCGCGGATCTTCGCCTCGAGCGCATCGTCGAGCCGCGCGGCCGCCCTTCCGCGCGCCCGCTCGGCCACGAGATCGAGGTAGAGCCGCACCCGCGCGTCCCCACGCCGCCGGCGCCACGCCCCCTCGCCTTCGCCCAGGTTGTGCGCGAGGTGCTCGGACACCGCGGCGAACACCTCGTCGATCCCGCGATCCTCCGTCGCCGACGCGGCCAGCACCGGCGCCCGCCACACGCCGTCCGGCGCGAGCTCCACCGAGCGCCGGAGCTCGCGCACCAGGCGCTCCGCGCCGGGGCGATCCGCCTTGTTCACGACGAACACGTCGGCGATCTCCATCAGGCCCGCCTTCATCGCCTGCACCGCGTCGCCGGACTCGGGGGTGAGCACCACGAGCACCGTGTCGGCCACCTCCATCACGCCCAGCTCCGACTGGCCGACCCCGACCGTCTCGACGAGCACCAGATCGAAGCCGGCGGCGTCGAACAGGTCGACCACCTCGGCGGTGGCCGACGACAGCCCGCCGAGGTGACCCCGACTCGACAGCGAGCGGATGAACACCTCGTCGCGGCCCGTATGTTTCTCCATGCGCACGCGGTCGCCGAGGATCGCGCCGCCCGAGAACGGGCTGCTCGGATCGACCGCGACCACCGCGATCCGCTGCCCAGCGCGCAGCGCGCGGCCGATCAGCCGCTCGACGAACGTCGACTTCCCGGCGCCGGGCGGACCCGTGATCCCGACGACCTGGGGCCGCCCCGGGCCCGCACGGCGCCGCACCGGAACCGTCGCCAGCGCCTCGGCGACGCCGGGGTCGCGCAGCTCCACCAGCGTGATCGCGCGCGCCAGCCGGCGGCGATCGCCAGACAGCGCGTCGCGGACCAGCGCGTGGCGGTCGGTGGGCATGGCGAGCCTCCTCGACGGGTCGGGTTGGCTATGGTCTCGTGACGCTGCCAGCAAGCCAACCCGCGAGGCCCGCATGCCCTACCGCAACCCCACGCCCACCGTCGACGTCATCGTAGAGGTGCCCGGAGGGATCGTGCTCATCGAGCGGCGCAACCCACCGCTCGGGTGGGCGCTACCCGGCGGGTTCGTCGACGAGGGCGAGACCGTCGAGCGCGCCGCGGCGCGCGAGGTCAAGGAGGAGACCGGCATGGAGGTCACCCTGCGCGCGCTCCTCCACGTCTACAGCGACCCCGCGCGCGACCCGCGCCAGCACACGATGTCGACCGTGTTCGTCGGCCGCGGGCGGGGCGCGCCCGCCGCCGGCGACGACGCCGCGCGCGCCGGGGTGTTCGCGCTCGACGCGCTCCCGGCGCCCCTCGCGTTCGACCACGCCCAGATCCTCGCGGACTACCGCCACTTCCTCGAGACCGGCGAGCGCCCGCTGGCCTCGTGAGCTCGCGCGCCCAGGCCGGCTGCCCTACCGGTAGACGATCAGCTCGGTGCCGCCATAGACCCGCCGGCGATCGAGCGTGAGCGCCCCGGCGGCCTCGGGCACCTCGGCGCCCTTCGCCACCTCGATCACGAACCACGTCTGCGCGAGCGGACCGAGCGCGGCGATCACCGCGCCGGGCTCCATCGCGTAGGGCGGATCCGCGAAGATGCCGTCGAACGGATCGAGCCGGCCCGCCCAGGCGAGCACGTCCGCGTTGACCACCTCCCACGTCGCGCCGAGCGCCTTGCCGCGCGCCTCGATGCCCTTGAACACGCGCCGATCCCGCTCGAACACGGTGACCAGCGCGCCGCGCGACCACGCCTCGAGACCTACGACGCCCGCCCCGCCGAACGCGTCGAGCACGCGCCGCCCGCTCAGATCGGGGCCGACCATCGAGAACAGCGCCTCGCGGACGCGCGCCGAGGTCGGCCGCACGCCGTCCGGGATCGGGTCGCGCAGCACGCGCCCTCGCGCTGCGCCGCCGGTGATGCGGATACTCACTTCAGCATCCCCTTCGGCGCCGCGTCGGGGAGTGACGCGACCAGGGACCAAGCGCAGCGCCCCTCGACGCAACCGCAGGTGTCCAGCACCGCGTAGCAGGCGCGGATCTCGCAGGTGCTCATCACCTCGGCCCCCGCCGCCTTCGTCGTGCAGATCTCGCCGCTGCAGCCGGCCGGGGCGCAGTCCTGGTCGGTGGTGCACTCCCCGTCGGCCTCGGGCTGCTCGACCCGATCCCTGCACGCCGCGTACAGCGCCTCTGGGGTCTCCCCCGCCGCGATCTCGCCCGTCGCGACGTCCACCTGCGCGGGCACGTCGACGCGCGCGCCGCTCCCCTCACCGTTCGGCTCGGGCGTGGCTTGCTTCCCGCATCCGAACGCGAGCAGGCCGAACAGCATCCACCACCGCATGGGACCTCCCTGCCGCGCGCCGCGGCACCGACGCAGGCTAACGCGTTCCCTTCCAGGATATGGGGCCTCCGCCTGGAGGGTTGATGGCGGACGGCGAGCTGAGATGGGCGATCGTCGGCGTGGGGACCGCCGGCTTTGCACGCGCGAAGGCGATCCAGCGCGACCCGCGGAGCACGCTGGCTGCGGTGTGGCGCGGTCGCCGCGCCGAGGAGACGGGCGCGCCCGCGGCAGCGTCGCTGCGCGAGGCGATCGCGGCCGCAGACGCCGTCGCCGTCTGCTCCCCCGACGCGCTCCACCCCGAGCAGGTCCGGGCCGCGCTGCAGGCTGGTCGCCACGTGGTGTGCGAGTACCCGTTGGCGCCGACCGCGGCCGAGGCCGCCTCGCTGTTCGCGCTCGCCCGCACGGCCGGACGCGTCCTGCACGTCGAGCACATCGAGCTGCTCACCGGCACGGCGCGCGCCCTGCGCGGGCAGATCCGCGCGCCGATCGTGCGCCGCGTCGACGTCGCGTTCCAAGGGCGCGGCCCCGCCGAGGCGCCCGGCGCCGAGCTCGCGCGCAAGAACATCGCGCGGCTGCACCGACTCGTGGACGTCGCCGGCGCGGTCGCAGCCATCGAGGCGGTCGCGCACAAGCCCGGTCGCCTGACCGCGAAGCTGCGCATGGCCTCGGGCGCCGAGGCGACGCTCACCTTCGAGCAGAGCCCCTACTTCGCTCGCCTCACCCGCCTCGAGGTCGACGACGGCGAGACCGTGTGGCGCCAGGAGAACGGCGCCCTGTGGCGTGGCCGCACCGCGCAGACCCTGATGGAGCCTGCGCCGTTGTTCACGCAGGACCACGAGGCCGCCGTCGCCCGCATCCTCGACGACGCGCCGCCCTACGTCAGCGAGGACCGCATCCTGCACGTGCTGGGGATCGCCGACGCCCTCGCGACGGGACGTGCGCAGGCGCTGCACTGAGCGCGATCCACGCCGCTTGCATCGGGCGGCCCGGAAAAGTGGACGCCGAGGTGCCGCGAATGATTGCAGCAGGGTTGAACCGGAGCCACTCACCGTTTAGGTGGCCGGCCCTGCACCGCCTGTCTGAGCTCTAGGCGCGGAGGGCCCATGCGCCACCACTTCCGGAAGGTCGTTCTCCCCCTTGCGGCGATGGTCGCCGCGTCCACGGGGGCGTGCGACTTCAGCGTCATCCCCGACGGGACCGACTCGTCCGTCCATCCTCTGGACACCCACTCCCTGCTGCCCGAGTACGGCCCGAACACGGGTCAGCTCGCGTCGGGGCCTGCCGGCTCCGAGGCGCTCGAGCAGCCCATCGCGTTCACGCACCATCGCCACGTGGTCTTGCTCGGCATGGACTGCCAGTACTGCCACACCGAGGCGCGGCGCTCGATCCATGGCGGCGTGCCGCCGGTCGAGACGTGCATGGGCTGCCACAAGCACGTCCTGACCGAGAAGCCCGAGATCCAGAAGATCGCCGGGTACTGGGAGCGGCAGGAGCCGATCCCGTGGCAGAAGGTCCACGACCTGCCCGACTACGTGGTGTTCAACCACGCCCGCCACGTCGGCGCCGGCGTGGACTGCACCGAGTGCCACGGCGGCATCGCGCTGCAGGGCCAGTGGCCCGACAACGACCCCGCCCAGGCAGCGGTCATGAAGCGCGAGCCGTCGATGCAGATGGGCTGGTGCCTCAACTGCCACGGTACCCACCCCTCGATCGACACGAACTACGGCGATGATGCAGACCTTCGGCGCGCCGAGCTGAAGGATTGCTGGACCTGCCACAAGTGAGCCTGGAGTCCGACCCATGGCGCGCCTGAACCGACGCGACTTCATCAAGGCCCTCGGCCTCGGCGGCGGCGTCTCCGCCCTCTCCGCCTGCGGGCTGGACGACAACCGCTACTACACCCCGGTCGAGCAGCTGCTGCCGTACGTGGTGAAGAACGAGGTGCACACTCCGGGCACCCCGACGTTCTTCGCCACCACGGTCGCTACGGGCCCGGCGGCGTTCCCGGTCACCGCGCGGCACCGCGAGGGGCGCGTCGTGAACGTCGGCGCCAACACGCGCGCGCCGTGGGCGCCTGCCGTGCCGGCGGCCGCGCTGCTCGGCCTGCAGCGCCACTACTCCCCGGACCGCTACACGGGTCCGCGCAGCCGTGAGGGCGCGACCTGGTCCGACGTCGCGTGGGACGCGGCGCTCGAGCGCCTCGCCGGAGCGGTCCGCACGGCGGCGGCCGCGGGCAAGAAGGTGGCCTACCTCGGCCCCTACCGCAGCGGCGCCATCACCCGCCTGCTCTCCGACTACACGAGCGGCAACGCGACCTTCTGGGAGCCGCTCGGCCACGAGGCCGAGGCGCTCGCCGCCGAGGCGCTGTTCGGCCAGCGGGCGCTGCCCGGCTACGACCTCTCGCAGGTGCGCTACCTGCTGTCGTTCGGCGCGCCGTTTCTGGGCACCTGGGGCAACCCGGCGCTCGCAAGCCAGTTCGCGACCGCACGCAACCCGAACGAGGGCGGCTTCGTCGTGCGCTTCGCGCTCGTCGCGCCGCACAAGGACCAGACGGGCGCGAACGCCGATGACTGGCTCGCCGTCACCCCGGGCTCCGAGGCGCTGGTCGCTCGCGCGATCGCCAAGCTCGTCGCGGCGAAGGCCGGCTACACCGGTCCTGCGCTGGCGCTGATCGGCGACCCCGACATCAACGCCGCGGCGTCCGCCGCCGGCACGACCGCGCTCGAGCTCGACGGCATCGCGTCGCAGTTCGCCAGTGCGGGCCGCGGCGGCGCGGTCGCGCTCCCCGGTGGCGCGAACGGCGCGGGCCAGGGCGCCGTCGACCTCGCGGCCGCCACCTACCTGATCAACCTCGTCTCCGGCAACGCGGGTGCCACCTTCGGGCTCGGCGCCGCCTACACCGGGCCCATCCACGGACTCGCCGAGCTCGAGGCGCTCGTCACCGCGATGAACGCTGGCGAGATCGGCGTGCTGCTCCTCGACGACGTGAACCCGGTCTACGCGCTGCCCAAGGCGCTCGGCTTCGACGCCGCGCTCGCCAAGGTCGGCACGGTCGCTGCGCTCTCGTCCCACCCGGACGAGACGAACGCCGCGGCGCACCTCGTGCTGCCGACGATGAGCGCGTTCGAGGACTGGGGCGACGAAGAGCCCCACGCCGGGCTCTACCTGCTGCGCCAGCCGACCACGTCCACGCTGCACGACCACCGCGCGCTCGGCGACGTGCTGCTCGCCACCGCGCGCGCCGCCGGCCTGGCCGCGCCCGGCACCGCCGTGGACGCCGAGGCACCCGTCGAGGACGCGCCCGCTGGCTGGTCACCCGGGTTCGCGCCCACCTCGTGGCGCGCCTACCTCGAGCAGCGCTGGGCCGAGGACGTCTATCCGCGCTCCGGCGCCGCCGAGGCCTTCGCCGACTGGTGGCACGCCCGCAAGATGGACGGCTTCCTCGCGCTCGACGGTGTGGGACTCACCGCGCCCGAGACGCTCACCGGCGCCTACGCCTGGCAGCCGGCCGCCGCGTTCGCCGGGGACGGCGACCTGCACCTCGTCGCCTACGCGCACCCGATCCTGCACGACGGTCGGTTCGCGAACGAGCCGTGGGCCCAGGAGACGCCGGACCCGATGACCGGCGTGTGCTGGGACTCCTTCCTCCTCGTCCACGAAGAGAAGGCCAAGGAGCTCGGGCTCGCCCGGCACGATCAGGTCCAGGTGACCACCCCGAACGGGGCCGTCGTCGTCGGCGTCGAGCCCTACCCGGGCATCCGCAAGGACGTGATCGCCCTCGCGTTCGGGCAGGGGCACACCGCGCTCGGCCGCTACGCGAAGTACGGCGTGAACGTCGTCGACCTCCTCGGCGTCGTGAAGGGCGGCGCCGGCGCGATGGCCTGGCAGCAGACCAAGGCGCGCCTGGCGAAGACCGGCGCGAAGTCCGAGGTCGTGTCCGTCATGGGGCACAACCGCCTGCATGGCCGCCCGCTCGCCCTGCGCGTCGACGCCGACGAGCTGGCCAAGGTCGGCGACGCCGCCCATCCGCATCCGGGCGAGCTCACCGGCCTCGTGCACCTGCCGCGGGATCCCCGCCTCGTGAAGGCGGGCCAGCTCGACTTCTACGACGCGCCCGAGCATCCGGTCTACCGCTGGGCGCTGACCGTCGACACCAACGCCTGCAACGGCTGCGGCGTGTGCACGATCGCGTGCTCGGCCGAGAACAACCTCCCGATGGTCGGCAAGACCCTCGTGCGGCGCGGCAAGGAGATGAACTGGCTGCGCATCAACCGGTACTGGAGCGACGAGGGCGGCCAGCCCACCGCGACGTTCCTGCCGATGATGTGCCAGCAGTGCAGCCGCGCGCCCTGCGAGAGCGTCTGCCCGGTGCTCGCGACGTACCACAACCTCGAAGGCCTGAACGCGATGGTGTACAACCGCTGCGTCGGCACCCGGTACTGCGCGAACAACTGCCCCTATCAGGTCCGGCGGTTCAACTTCCACAGCTACCGCTGGCCCGAGCCGTTCAACCTCCAGCTCAACCCCGACGTCACCACGCGGACGATGGGCGTGATGGAGAAGTGCACGTTCTGCGTGCAGCGCACCCGCGCGATCAAGAGCGCGGTGAAGGATCAGGGGCACGCCGGCCCGGTGCCCGACGCCTACCTGCGCCAGCTCCCGGCGTGCGCCGAGGCGTGCCCGAGCCAGGCGCTGACGTTCGGCAACCTGAATGATCCGGCGTCGGCTCCGGCCCAGACCCGCCAGTCCGGTCGCTCCTACGACCTGCTCTCCGAGCTCCGCACCGAGCCCGGCGTGAACTACCTCGCGAAGGCGAGCTTCCACTACGAGGGCCACCACCACGGGGCCCACGACGCTGGGCACGCCGACGCTGGCTCCGATCCCCACCACACCGAGCCTGCGCCCCATGGCGCGGGCGCCCACTGAGCGCCGAGGACCCCATGGACGCCGAAGCCTCCATCACTCGCCCGACAAGCTACGCGCGGTCGAACCGGGACATCATCCGCGTCCTGTTCAAGCCGAGCGCGGTCTACCTGATCGCCCTGGCCGTCGCGGCGCTGGCCACCGCCTGGGGTGCCTGGTCCTGGTACCAGCAGATCAAGTGGGGCATGGGCGTCGACGGACTCAACCAGGCGTCCTTCTGGGGCGTCTACATCGTCACGTTCGTCTTCTGGATCGGCATCGGTCACGCCGGCACGCTGATCAGCGCGATCCTGTTCCTCGTCCGCTCGCGCTGGCGCACCGGCGTCTACCGCGCGTCCGAGGCGATGACCGTGTTCGCGGTGCTCACCGCGTCGCTGTTCCCGGCGCTGCACCTCGGCCGTGTGTGGCAGATCTACTGGTTCTTCCCCTACCCGAACCAGCGCCAGCTCTGGGTGAACTTCAAGTCCCCGCTGATGTGGGACGTGTTCGCGATCTCGACGTACTTCACCATCTCGGCGGTGTTCTTCTACGTCGGTCTGCTCCCGGACATGGCGATCGTCCGCGACCACAGCAAGGGCTTCATCAAGAAGGTCTACAACGTGCTGTGCCTCGGCTGGCGCGGCACCAACCGCCAGTGGCGCCACTTCATGGCCGCCTACGGCTTCTTCGCCGCGTTCGCGACCCCGCTGGTCCTCTCGGTGCACTCCGTCGTCTCCTGGGACTTCGCGATGGCGCACACCCCGGGCTGGCACTCCACGATCTTCCCGCCCTACTTCGTCGCCGGCGCCATCCTCTCGGGCTGCGCGATGGTCATCACGCTGCTGATGCCGATGACCTACATCTTCGGGTGGAAGGAGTACGTGAACATCTGGCACTTCGAGAACCTCGCGAAGATGTGCCTGCTCACGAGCGCCATCCTCTCCTACGCGTACGGCATGGAGTACTTCATCGGCTGGTACAGCCAGAATCCCGCCGAGTGGGAGATCTTCCGCTGGCGTGCCACCGGTGAGCTCGCCTGGGCGTTCTGGCTGATGGTGTTCTGCAACTGCATCGCCCCGCTGCCGCTCTACATCAAGAAGCTGCGCACCAACCCCTGGGTGCTGTTCGGCATCAGCCTGATCATCAACGTCGGCATGTGGATGGAGCGGTTCAACATCGTCGTCTCGTCCACCGCGCACAGCTTCGACCCGAACATGTGGCGCATGTATACGCCCACCATCGTCGAGATCGGCGTGCTGGTCGGCTCGCTGGGCTGGTTCTCCCTTCAGTTCCTGCTGTTCACCAAGGCACTGCCCGCGGTCGCGATCACCGAGATCAAGGAGATGGTCGCTCCCCCGGTCAAGGGCTCCCTGGAGGCCAAGTGAGCACGACGATCCGCATCAAGGGCACGTACGCCCACCTCGACACCCTGCTGACCGGCATCGACCGGCTCAAGCACGCGGGCGTCACCGGCTACACCGTCGTCTCGCCGCTCCCGCGCCACGAGATCGAGGAGCTGATCTACGAAGGTCGCCCCTCGCCGGTGCGGTGGTGGACGCTGACGGGCGCCCTCACCGGGCTCACCTTCGGGTTCCTGCTGCCCGCGCTGACGCACACGCAGTGGCCGATGATCAACCCCGGCGGCAAGCCGGTGGTCAGCCTGCCGCCGTTCGCGATCATCATGTTCGAGTCCACGATCATGCTCGGCGGCCTGTTCACGCTCGCAGGCATGATCTTCCACGCGGGCCTCCCGTCGTGGGGCGCCGACAAGGCGCTGCAGGATCCCCGCTACACCGACGACAAGTTCGGGATCGTGTTCACCGGCGCGCCGGTCGAGCAGGCCGAGTTCATCCAGAACCTTCTCGAGAAGACGGGCGCCGTCGAGGTCACCTCGGGCGACGACGCGATCTACGAGGTGCCGAATGCGTGAGTGGTTCACTGGCCGCAAGGCCCCGTTCGCGCTCGCGGGCGCAGCCCTGGTGGTCTCGGCCACCGCCGTCGCGCTCCCGTGGGACATCGACATGGCCGACGGGCAGGCGCGCAAGGCCTACAGCCACGAGATGTCCCCGCCGCCCGACGGTGCGGTCGCGCAGCCGAACGCGCTGACGCCGCGACACCACCCGCGCAACCTCGATCTGAACAGCCCCGAGGCACAGGCGGCCACCAACCCGTACACGCTCGACGAGGACCTCCTCGCGCTGGGCGGGAAGATGTACAACACCTACTGCTGGCCCTGCCACGGCGTCGACCAGAGCCTCGGCCCGGTCGCGGCCGAGGGGCGGTTCCCGAAGGGCATGATCATGCCCGTGGTCGGCCCGGCGAGCACGGTGAAGGTCCGCTCGGATGGCTTCCTCTACTTCTACATCCGGAACGGCGGCTCGAACATGCCCTCCTACGGCTGGGCGATGAGCGATCGTGAGATGTGGGCGACCGTCGCCTACCTGCGCAGCTTCTCCGGCAACAAGTACATCCTCGGTCAGTAGGGACGAACATGAGCTCCCATCACGTCGACATCAACCCGATCATGGAAGGCCTCGCCGGCCGCACGCTGCCGCAGTCGGTGAAGGTCGGGGCCTCGGTCGCGATCGTCGCGGGCGTGCTCGGCTTCGGCTACGGCCTCGCCACCAACCCCGCGTGGGCGTGGGGCGCGTTCCTCACCGGGCTGTTCTACTCGCTCGGCATCGCGCAGGGCGCGCTGATGTTCTCGGTGGTGCTCACGATGACGTGGGGTCGCTGGGGCCGTCCGCTCAAGCGCATCGCCGAGGCCGCCGCGTTCTACCTTCCCGTCGGCTACGTGCTGATGCTCGTGTTCCTGCTGCTCGGCAACGGGCTCTACCCGTGGAACCCGAACACCTTCGTGATGGACACCCCGATCGACCTCGAGCCGCACGGCGAGTGGGCGATTCGCAGCAAGCCGATCTGGCTCTCGCTCGGGTTCTTCATCACCCGACAGGTCGTCGGCGTCGGCGCGATGATCCTGCTCTCGCTCGCCTACGTGCGCGCCTCCCTTCGCCCCGACCTGATCCAGACCCAGTCCTACCTCCGTCTCAAGCGCCCCGAGTGGAAGGCGCCGGGCTGGTGGAGCCGGATCGCCGGCAACCCGGGCAACATCGAAGACGAGGTCCACAAGGGCCAGGCCACGCAGAGCACGCTCGGCGCGATCCTCGGCATGACCTACGCGCTCGTGTTCTCGATGATGGCCTTCGACCTGATCATGTCCCTGGCCCCGTGGTGGTACACGAACATGTTCGGCGGCTGGCTGTTCGCCTCGTCGTTCTGGCTCGGCATGTGCTTCATCGGCGTCGTCGGCCTGCTCTCTCGTGAGTGGCTCGGCCTCGGCGACCTGGTCACGAAGTCCGTCACGCACGACCTCGGCAAGCTGATCTTCGCGTTCTGCATGTTCTGGGCG
Organism: uncultured Enterobacteriaceae bacterium; assembly: GCA_964419905.1. Lineage (GTDB taxonomy): Bacteria > Myxococcota_A > UBA796 > UBA796 > JAFDJI01. The sequence goes on along the minus strand of CAYQSE010000011.1, from coordinate 959 downwards.
TACACGCTCTTCGCCCAGATCCTCCCGATCTGGTACGCGAACATGCCGGAAGAGACCGACTTCCTGCTGATCCGGCTCAAACTCGACCAGTGGGCGTGGCTGTCGCAGACCGTCGGCGTGCTGTGCTTCCTGACGCCGTTCACCGTGCTCGCCTCGCGCGGCATCAAGAAGATGAAGTGGCCCTTCATCGCGATCCTCTCGCTGATCATGACCGGCCTGTTCCTCGAGCGGACGCTGCTGGTGATGCCGTCGGTGTACTTCGAGGACACGTTCCCCACCCTGCTCTTCCTGCTGGTCTCGCTCCCGGTCGGTGCGGGCTTCGTCGGCGCGGTGGCCCTGGTGACGACCTGGGCGCTCACCCACCTCCCGCCGGTTCCGGTCTCGGATCCGCGGCTGCAGCCGCATCCGTGGGACGTTCACGTCCACGCGCTCGCCGAGCGCGGCGAGCACGGCGGGCACTGATCCTGCTGCGATCTGCGCAGCACGCGGCTTCTCGACCGTCCGCTGGCTGACGCCGCCCTCGATGTGGGATGATGCAGGGGGCGGATTCTGCAGTGGACGACCGCGCGAGGGGAAAAGGGAGGCGACGCCTCCTCCAGGGTAGCCGCGTGGCCCCCAAGGCCACCGCGGCAGGCCTTCGCCCAGCCGGCGTGACGTCGCCCGAGGACGAGCAGATCACCGAGCCGTCCGTGCTGGCGCCGCTGCCCGCGCGGGCCCTGCCGCCCGGGCTCGAGCAGGACACCGACCTCACCGGCCGCCCGGGCACCCCGAGCGCCGCGCTCCGCCGCGCCAAGGGGCGCACGCGCGGGCACCGCAGCCTGCTCACGCCGGACGCCTACCACCTGGGCGACGGCGTGCGCCCGCGCACCGACGATGTCACCACGCTCCTCGACGAGTCCGACCGGCCGACGGAGCACGGGCTCGATCCCGAGGACGCCCCGGGCACCGACGAGCTGCCT
>CAYQSE010000010.1:0-56987 GCA_964419905.1 uncultured Enterobacteriaceae bacterium | reverse complement strand
TCGTAGAGTGCGGCCACGGCCTGGTCCCGGAAGAGAGGTCGTCGAGGTCGAGGGAGGGCCGATCCGCGAACCTCTGCGGTGCGCCGTGGTGAGGGCTCACCAGGAAGAGGATCGCGCAAAGACGCAAAGACGCAAAGCGTGAGGCGTCAGCGGTCGAGGCCGTTCACCGCGAGGGGGATGCCGGCCTTGATCCGCGGCGTACGGCAAGCCTCGTCGAAGCGCATCCCCACCGAGAACCCCGCCCCGCTGGATTTGCCGCTCAGAGAGGCTCCACGTCCTCGTGGAGCCGCGCCAGCCCGACAGCGCGGATGCCCTCCCCCAAAGGGAAGGTCCGGTCCCCGACGTGGACGACGTCGAGCTGGTCCAGGCGAAGATTCTCGATGGCCGACCGCATGGACGGCGTGACGACCGGGCTGTCCGTGTGCTTGATCTCGAATCCTCGGCGCCTGCGTCCCCGGGCCACGAGGAGGTCGAGCTCCGCGCCGGAGTGGAGGCCCCAGAAGTACGCCTCTTCAGGCTCGCACCCGAGATGCCGGGTGATCTCGCCGATGGCGAAGCCCTCAAAGGAGGCGCCCACCTTCGGGTGCCCGAGGAGGTCGGTCTCGTCGACGAGACCGAGCAACGCGTGAAGCAGCCCCGGGTCGGAGAGGTACACCTTCGGCGCCTTCACCTGTCGCTTTCCCAGGTTCTCCTGCCAGGGCGCCAGCCGTCGGACCATGAACGTAGCGACGAGCACGTCGAGGTAGTGGCGGACGGTCTTGTCGGTGACGCCAAAGGCGCGGGCCAGCTCCGCTCCGTTCCACGTCTGCCCATGATAGTGGGCGATCATCGTCCAGAACCGACGAAGGGAGTCGGCGCCGACGTGAATCCCGAGCTGGGGAACGTCACGCTCCAGATAGGTCCGCGTGAACTGCTGTCTCCACCGCAGGCTCGCCGCGTCGTCGCGAGCGAGGAACGAACGGGGGAAACCTCCCCGGATCCACAGGCGCCTCCAGCGCTCCGGACCGACCTCATCCAGCGCGAGACCCCCGAGGTGATGGAAGGCCACCCGACCCGCGAGCGACTCCGATCCTTGACGGAGCAACTCCGGCGAGGCGCTCCCGAGCACGAGGAACCGTGCAGGCGCGTGGCGACGGTCGGCCAGCACACGGAGAACGGGGAAGAGGTCGGGGCGTCGCTGCACCTCATCGAACACGACGAGGCCGCGCAGGTCCTGCAGCGCGAGCATCGGGTCGGTCAGGCGCGCCAGGTCGCGAGGGTCCTCGAGGTCGAAGGTGGTCACGGGGGTGGCGCGCTGATCGCCGAGCTCGTTGGCGAGTGTCGTCTTGCCGACCTGGCGCGCGCCGAGCACGCCGACGACAGGGAACTCCTCCAGCAGAGCGCGGAGGCGAGCCAGCTCGCTGGGGCGGTGGACAAGTTCGGTCATGGCGTAATTTTACCACGAAATCTCGGAGCCATTCTCCGAGATTTCGTGGTGCCAAGAAGGCAGCGACGTCCTCCGGACGCTACCCTCCTCCCCCAATGCGCAGTCCACTCATCGTGATCGCGCCGTCCAGGCCATCGCGATGCGCTTGCTGTCCGCGAGCGACGTCTTGAACTCGACAGACTCGGACTCGCCACCACGGAGGAGCTCGGGGAGGTCGTCGGTCTTCATGATGCGCATGTGCCTTTGCGCGCATTTGCGCGCAACTGCGCGCAAGCTGACCTGGGCGCCTCTACCAGGAGGAGGGCCGCGCTGAGTGTCATGCCGTCCATGGAGTGTGCACACGACATCTACGGCGTGGTAACATTGTGAGTTGAGCACCCGCGCGCCGGCCGCGCCCACGCTGCGCCCCCTCGGCGGCCCGTTCGCCGGTCGGAGGTGAGCGATGGCCAAGGCCACCCGCCCGAAGCCCATCGAGATCGGCCCCGTCCGCGCCTCGCCGATGAACCGCAGCCGCGAGCAGGACGGCGTGCTGCCATGGTACGGGCGCGCACGCCGAAAGGGCGTCCGCGACCTCGTGTGGGCGGGCTGGGCCACCCGCGACGAGGCCCAGCACCTCCTCGCCGACCACGTGACGCGCGGACTGCCGGCCCCGGCGAGCAAGGTCGCGACCGGCCCGGTGAACACCGTGGGCGAGCTCATCGACCGCTGGCACGCCCGGCAGCAGGAGCGCGCCGACCTCTCCGATCGCACGCTCGCCCACTATGACAAGGCCGCACGGGCTGCGGCGCATGGTCGTCGCCCGGATGCTGCGCGCCGGGGTGGACCCGGCGACGGCGGCGAGCCTGACAGGACACTCGGTGGTCGTGATGCTGCGGTTCTACCAGCAGGTGACCGAGGCGGATCGGGAGGCGGCGGTCGCGAAGGCGGCGCTGGCGGCGTTCCCTTCGACGGCTTGTGCCGACGCCGCTGCCAAGGGCAGCGGCTGAGAGGCGCACCGCGATAATCCGGCTCGGAATGATCCTTCGAACCCTCCGGAAGTTCAGGAGGCTTGGAGCGTCGTTCGTTTCGCGGACCGGGAAGGACCTCACGCAAAGACGCAAGGACGCAAAGCCCGAGGCGTCAGCGGTCGGGGCCGTTCACGACGCGGGTGATGCCGTCCTTGATCACGGGAGCGCCGAAGTTGATCAGCAGGCCGAGCTTGCGGGGGGAGAGGCGCAGGTAGGTGAGGAGCTGCTTCTCGTGGACCGGACGGATGGCCTCGATCGACTTCAGCTCGACGATCAGGACGTCCTCGACCAGCAGATCGGCGCGGAAGGCCTCGTTGAAGCGCATCCCGTCGTACTCGATGGCGATCGGGACCTGACGCTGCACCCGGAACCCTCGAGCTCCCAGCTCGTGCGCGAGCACCGTCTCGTACACCGACTCCAGCAGCCCAGGCCCCAGCGCCGTGTGGACCTTGAACGCCGCATCCACGACGACCCTCGCGACCTCGTTCTCGGTCAGCCTGCCCTCCTTTGCGTCTTTGCGTCTTTGCGTGAGACCCAGCCCGGCCACCATCCTACCGCGCCGCCGCTCACCACCCGCCGCGAGCACGCCACCGGGCGTTGTTCCCACTCCGAGGCGCCCCCCCTCCAATCCGCCGAGAACATCGTTCCCATTGTCATCGCGCGCCGCGCCTCGGCTACTCGACGTAGCCCTGCCCCTCGCGAAGCAGGACGCGGATGTCCGCGCCGCCGCCGTCGACGCTGACGACGACGGCGCGGCCCGCGTCGACGAGCGCGGGGTGGCTGCGGACCAGGCTGCCGGTGCCCGACGCCCACACGCGGCCGCCGTCGAGCGCGGGTGCGAGCGCGTCGAGCACGTCGCTCGACGGCGCGGCGAGGTAGCCGCTGTTCGCGCCGACCAGCGCGTGCGCGGGGCCGCCGTGCAGGAAGCGCGCGATCCACGCGTCGTTGGTCGACGAGCGGATGCCGTGGTGGCTCAGCTTGAGCACGTCGACCCGATCGGGCCACGGATCGGCGGCGACCGCGGCGATCGCCGTCTCGACGTCCGGCGTGTCCTTGCCGCCGCCGGTCAGATCTCCGGCGAACAGCAGCGAGAAGTCGCCCCACCGCAGCGCGCCGCCGAGGCTGCGGGCGTTCTCGTCCTCGCTGTCGTCGACGCCCAGCGGTGGGCCGGGGATCACGCCGTCCGCGGTCGCGATCGCGCCGTTCGACAGGAGGAGCCACAGGTCCGCGCCATCCCCGAGCGGGATCCGCGTCGGCCCCTCGTCGCCCGGCGTATCGAGCGCGCCGCGCCACAGCCCCGGACACGCGGCCGCGTCACACAGCGCGAACACCGGCGCGCCGAACGACGGATCGGCGAGGATCGCGTCGACCTCGGCGCGCTCGCGCGCGTTGGCGCCGCCGCCGACCGGCCCGCCGCGCACGACCACCCCGCGCCGCACCGGCACCGGGCGCGCGCCGGCCGGATCGAAGAGCTTGTCGAACCCGCCGACGTGATCCGCGTGCGCGTGCGTGAGCACGACCCAGTCGACCGCCTCCTCGCCGGTGTGGTGCGCCAGCGCCTCGCGGATCGCGTCCTCGTGGCTGTCGTTGCCGACATCGATCAGCACCGAGGTGCCGTCCGGACCGACCACCAGCGCGGCCTCGCCGATCACCGGGCCCCGCAGGCGAAGCTGCTCCCAGATCAGCCCGCCGTCGGGCGCCGCGGCAGGGACGCCGCGCGGACCGCAGCCCGCGAGCGCCAGCAGCGCGCAGCCCAGCCGGATCACGTCGCGTCTCCCGCGCGCCGCACCACCGCCGCCAGCGCGACCAGGTCGGCGAGCAGCGCGGGCAGACCGTCCAGCGGGAGCTGGGTCGCGGCGTCCGACAGCGCGCGCGCCGGGTCGGGGTGGACCTCGAGGAAGATCGCGTCCGCGCCCGCCGCCACCGCCGCGCGCGCGAGGGTGGGCGCGAGGCGCCGCTCCCCGCCGCTGCGCCCGTCGCCGCCGCCGGGGCGCTGCACCGCGTGCGTGGCGTCGAACACCACCGGGAGCCCGACGTCGTGCAGCCACGGGATCGCGCGAAGATCCGCCACGAGGTCGTGGTAGCCGAACGTGGTGCCGCGCTCGGTCGCGAGCACCCCCGCGCCGCCGGCGCCGCGGACCTTCGCGGCGGCGTGCGCCAGATCCCGCGGCGCGAGGAACGGGCCCTTCTTGATGTTCACCGGACGACCGGTGCGACCGCACGCCTCGAGCAGGTCGGTCTGACGGCACAGGAACGCCGGCACCTGCAGCAGGTCGACCGCCTCGGCGACCGCGCTCGCCTGGGCGGGCTCGTGCACATCGGTCGTGACGGGCAGCCCGGTGAGCGCGCGGATCTCGGCCAGCCAGCCGAGCCCTGCATCGAGCCCCGGGCCGCGGAAGCTGTCTGCGCTGGTGCGGTTCGCCTTGTCGAAGCTCCCCTTGAAGATCAGCGGGAGCCCGAGCGCAGCACAGGTGCGCGCGAGGGACTCGGCGATCGCGAGCGCCATGTCGCGCCCCTCGAGCACGCACGGACCCGCGACCAGCACGAGCGGTCGGCCGGGTCCGATTGCGATGTCCGCGACGCGCACGGGCTCCATGCGTCCTCCTCCGGGGCGAGAACATAGCCGCAACCCACGCCGACCCGCAGCCCGACGCCGCCAGCTTTGGGTATGATCGTTGCATGACGGTACCCCCCTGGCCCGCGCCCGGCTCGCCCGAGGAGATCCGGGCGTTCCACGAACTCCAAGAGCGCGTCCCCGCGCTGTTCCACGCGCTCGGAAGCGATCCGCGCACCCCGCAGGCGGTGCTGATCGTGCCGTCGCTCTCGCTCGATCCGCGCGAGCTGCGCAAGGTCAGCGGGGTGATCCACTACGAAGAGCGGATGCTCGTGAACCTGATGCTGCTCCGCCAGCCGCGGACCAAGTTGATCTACGTCACGAGCCAGCAGCTCCACCCCACGGTGGTCGACTACTACCTGGCGCTGCTGCCGGGCGTGCCGAGCAGCCACGCGCGCAAGCGGCTGGTGCTGCTCGACTGCGCCGACGGCTCGAGCGAGCGGTGCCTGACCGAGAAGATCCTGGAGCGCCCGCGCCTGCTGGAGCGGCTGCGCCTCGAGCTGGGCGACGTGTCCCGCGCGCACATGGTCTGCTTCAACTCCAGCCCGTTCGAGCGCACGCTCGCGGTGCGGCTCGGGATCCCGCTGAACTCGGTCGATCCACAGCTCAACTTCCTCGGCACGAAGAGCGGCTGCCGCGAGGTGTTCCGCGAGGCGGGCGTCGAGATGCCGTTCGGCTTCGAGCGCCTGAGCACGCCCGACGACATCGCGGGCGCGCTCGTCGAGGTCTACCGCCACGATCCCACCGCGAGCCGCGCGGTGGTCAAGCTCAACGAGGGCTTCTCTGGCGAGGGCAACGCGATCTTTCGCTACGAGGGCCTCGATCCCTCCGATCCGGGGCTTGCGCGCGCGATCCTCGACCGACTGCCGGACCTCCGGTTCGAGGCCCCCGACGAGCGCTGGGAGTCGTTCGCCGCGAAGTACCAGGAGATGGGCGGCGTGGTCGAGGCGTTCGTCGAGGGCGCCCACAAGACCTCACCGTCGGCGCAGTGCCGCGTGAACCCGATCGGCGAGCCGCAGGTGATCTCGACGCACGATCAGGTGCTCGGCGGGCCGTCCGGGCAGGTCTTCCTCGGGTGCACGTTTCCGGCCGCGCCCGCGTATCGCCTCGACATCCAGGACTCAGCCGCCAAGGTGGCCGCCGTGCTCGCGCGGCACGGCGTGATCGGACGGTTCGGCATCGACTACGTCTCGGTGAAGACCGATGCCGGGTGGAAGCACTCCGCGATCGAGATCAACCTGCGTAAGGGTGGCACCACCCACCCCTTCCTCACGCTGAAGTTCCTGACGGCGGGCGAGTTCCATCCCGGCGACGGGCTGTTCTATTCGCCTTCCGGGCGTCCGAAGTACTATTTCGCGACCGACACCATCCAGGAGCGTCGCTACCGCGGCCTGATGCCCGACGACCTGATCGACATCGCGGTCTACCATGGGCTGCACTTCCACGGCCCCACCGAGCGCGGGGTCGTCTTCCACCTCATCGGAGCGTTATCGGAGTACGGGAAGGTGGGCGTGGTAGCGATCGGCGACAACCTGCAGCAGGCGCGGTTCTTGTACAAGCAGACGCTGCAGGTGCTCGACCAGGAGACCGGCGTCCGCGGCCGAGGGCGCTGAATGGCCGAGAAGAACGTCGATCCGATGGGCGCGGGGCGCTGGACGCCGCTGATCGTGATGGTCGCGGTGATGCTCGCGGTCGCGTGGATGGCGCAGTCGGCGATGACGGTCGGCGGCCGCAACGTCGCGTGGTCCGAGCTCAAGCAGCTCGTCGTCGAGGGTCAGGTCGAGGAGGTCACGTTCGACCGGGACACGGTGCGCGCGCGGCTCGTCCCGACCGCCGACGCCGGGCGCGCCAGCCCGGTCGTCCAGGCGGTGCGCGTGCCCGCCGACGAGGGCTTCGTCACCCTGCTCGAAGAGAAGGGCGTCGCCTACCGCGCGCTGCCGGTCAGCGACTGCCAGGGCCTCGGCCTCTACCTGCTGCTCCCGCTCGGGATGCTCGTGATGCTGTGGGTGTTCCTCGCGCGCCGCGACCCGGCCGGGCGCGGCGTCGCCGCGTTCTCGCGATCGTCGGCGCGCCTCGTGCCCGAGGAGGGCACCGGCGTCACCTTCACCGACGTGGCGGGCGTCGACGAGGCCGCCGAGGAGCTTCGCGAGGTGGTCGCGTTCCTGAACACCCCCGAGAAGTTCACCGCGCTCGGCGGACGGCTCCCCAAGGGCGTGCTCCTCGTCGGCCCGCCGGGCACCGGCAAGACGCTGCTCGCCCGCGCGGTCGCCGGGGAGGCGGGGGTGCCGTTCTTCAGCATCTCCGGCTCCGACTTCGTCGAGATGTTCGTCGGCGTCGGCGCGGCGCGCGTCCGCGACATGTTCAAGACCGCGCAGGAGCACGCGCCGTGCATCATCTTCGTCGACGAGCTCGACGCGGTGGGTCGCGCCCGTGGGGTGGGGGGGCCCGGCGGCAACGAGGAGCGTGAGCAGACGCTGAACCAGCTGCTGGTCGAGATGGACGGCTTCGACAACCGCGGCGGCATCATCGTGATGGCCGCGACGAACCGCCCCGAGATCCTCGATCCGGCGCTGCTGCGGCCGGGTCGCTTCGACCGGCAGGTGCTCGTCGATCGTCCCGATCTGCGCGGGCGCATCGCGATCCTGCAGGTGCACGCGAAGGGCCTCAAGCTCGGCCTCGACGTCGACCTCGAGGGCATCGCCCAGCTCACGCCCGGCTTCGCGGGCGCCGATCTCGCGAACGCGCTGAACGAGGCCGCCCTGCTGGCCGCCCGGCGCGACGCCCCAGCGATCACCAGCCTGGATATCCGCGACGCGATCGAGCGGATCATCGCCGGGCTCGAGAAGAAGAACCGACGCCTCTCGCTCTCGGAGCGCCGCACCGTCGCGTTCCACGAGTCAGGGCACGCGATCTGCGCGGCGGCGAGCCCCGGCGCGGATCCGGTGCGCAAGATCAGCATCATCCCGCGCGGCATCGCCGCCCTCGGCTACACGATCCAGCTCCCGCTCGAAGACCGGTACCTGATGTCGAAGGCCGAGCTGCTCAACCGGATCACCGTGCTCTACGGCGGCCGCGCCGCCGAGGAGATCGTGTTCGGCGACGTCACCACCGGCGCCTTCGACGACATCCGCAAGGCCACCGACCTCGCGCGCCGGATGGTGGTCGAGTACGGCATGTCCAAGCGCGTCGGCGCCGTCGACTACAGCGGCAGCGAGCGCGGCGCCAACCCGTTCGGGCTCGGCGAGCAGGGGTTCAGCCCGAGGGGATCGTCCTCGGTCACCGCCGAGACCATCGAGTCCGAGGTGCGGGCGATCCTCGTGCGCTGCCACGAGCGCGCGCGGGAGATCCTGCGCACGAACCGGGTGATGCTCGAGGAGATGGCCGCGTACCTGCTCGAGAAGGAGGTCCTCGACGGCGAGGTGATGGAGGGCTTCCTCGCGCGGGTGGCCCCCGTCGACTCGCTCGAAGATCGTCCGATCACCGAGACCGAGGAGATCGGCCACCTCCACGAGCGCTGAGCCGCGCAGGGCTACGGCGCCTCGGGCGGCGCGGGCGCGCCTTCGGCCTCCTGCTCGGCTTCGGACTCCTGCGCGCCTTCGGCCTCCTGCTCGGGCTCGGGCGGTGGCTCGCGCCCGGGCACCGGCTGGGACGTGACCTCGCCGGACTGCAGCTCGATCTGGTTCGGGTCGGTGAGCGGACGCCGGATATTCGCGAGCGCCTTCGGCGCCGCGGCCTCGACCTCGACGTCCACGCTGGTGAGGATCACCGCCGCGACCTGCACCGCGAGGTTCTCTGCTGCCGCCGAGACCATGTCGGCGTCGGTGGGCAGCGGCGCCGGGCGAGACTGCAGCGCCACGATCGCCTCGGGCAGCATGACGGTATCCTTCATCGGCGACGCGGAGATGGCGGTCGGCGTCCACTCGCCGCGAAACACCCGCTTGAACTCGGAGAGCTGCACCGCGGACTGGAACGCGGACGCGTCATGGGTCCGCGTCAGCTTCTGCTCGCCATTGACCGGATCGAGCACCTTGAGCGCCGCCGACAGCTTCATCTCGACCGTCTGCTCGTCGCGGCGGTACGCGACCGCGACCTCCTCGTCGCACAGCGCGTCGGTGCTCGTGTAGTAGCCCGAGTGGCCCGGACAGAGATCGCGCAGCGTGCCTTGCGTCTGCTCGGTGATCGGCTCCAGCGTGAGCCGCTGCACCTCGAGCCGCGAGATCCGCCCGCGCACGGCGAAGCGGTGGCTCGTCGCCGACGGCTCCCTCGCCGCGCGACCGAGCGCGGGGTCGATCAGCCGGACGTGGCGGCTGCCCTGCGCGACCAGCTGCTCGGAGAGCTTGTCGGCGACCATCGCGCCGAGGTCGAGGTTCTCGGGCACCGCGAGGCCGAACGCGACCTCGAACGGCTCGACCACCAGCTCGACCCGCGCACACTCCAGCGCAGCGTCGAGCGTGGCCTCGAGCGTCGCGTCGTTGATGGCGTGCGGCAGCGCGCCCTCGAGCGCGTCCACCGCCTGCCGACAAGCCCCCTGGCGCAGGTAGTAGCGCCCGGTGGCGGCCAGGATCGCCGCGGCCCACGCCAGGTGCTCGGTGTCGCCCGACAGCGCGTGCGCGGCCTGGAACGCGCGGACCGCGTCCGCGTAGCGGCGCTGCTCGAGCGCCTGCTCGGCGAGCGCGCGGTGCGAGCGCTCGATCTGCGCCGGAAGGTCGAGGTAGCCCGGGTCGATCTCGGAGGCGGACTCGAAGCGAGCGAGCGCCGTGTCCCACCGCCCCAGCGACGCGTTCGCGACGCCCTCCCGGTACCGCGTCTCGAGCAGCTTTCGTCGCACCCCGTCCCGCTCTGCGCGCAGGTGGGTGTCCGGCGTGAACGTCAGCGCGTCATACGTCTTGAGCGCCGAGAGGAGGCCGATCACCTCGTCGTAGGCGACCAACGACACCTCGTAGTCGCCCTCGGCCTCGCGCTCGCGGGCGAGGTCCAGCGTCTGGAGGTAGGCCAGCTCGCCGTAGCGGCGCATCCCGCTGCGCGCCCAGCCATGCCCCGGGTTGGCGCGGAGCGCGTCGACATAGACCTGGGTGGCCTCGGCGTACTGCCCGGAACGGGCGAGCACGCTGCCCTGACGCTGGGTCGCACTGCACGCGGCGAGGCCGACGCAGAGCGCGAGCGCGGCGAGGGGAGTCAGGAACGTACGCGGCACGGCGTCCTCCGGTCGACAGCCACGTGCATCCTACCTCCGGCGAGCGCGGCGTGTACTGGCGGTTGCGGGCCGCGCGACCGGCGTGTATCCTCGCGAGCCTGACCAAACGGTCAAGGGGGAAACGATGATCGCAAGGTGGATCCTGCCGATCCTGGCGCTCGGCTGTGGTGAGTACGACCTGCACGGCCCGCCCGGTGTCGTCCCGCCCGGCAACGGCCCCGCGCTCAGCGTACAGCCTTCCGCGCTGGACTTCGGCGAAGTCGCGCTCGGCGAGGAGGCGGAGCAGACGGTCACCGTGCGTAACGTCGGCCTGGGCACGCTGACGCTGGAGCCGCTCGCGCTGACCGATCCGAGCGGCACGTTCACGCTCACGCCGCTGACGATCACGACGCTCGGCGCCGACGAGTCCACCCCGTTCGCGGTCACGTTCACCCCGAACGCGGTCGGCGCGGCGTCCGGTGCCGTCACCGTCGCATCGGACGCCGCCCTCGACGGCGTCGTCGACGTCACGCTCGCCGGAGAGGGGCTGGAGCCGCCACCGCCGCCGGTTCAGACGTACACGATCGACATCTTCCTCACCGCGGACGACGCCTGGGACGCGTGGGTGGACGGGGTCGCCCAGCAGGGCACGAACACCACGGTGTGGAACTACTTCGACACGCTCACCCTCGACCTCGACAGCGGCGACCACGTCCTCGCGATCCACGCGCGCGACCAGGCGTCGGTGATCTCGGGGCTGATCGCGGTGGTCGCGGTGGACGGGGTCGACACCTGGGTGACCGGCGACGGCTCGTGGCGCATGACCGCGACGCAGCCGCCCGCCGACTGGACCGACACCGCGTTCGACGACAGCGCGTGGAGTCCGGCGGTCACCTGCGCGTCGCAGTCGACGTGGGGCACCTACTGGCCCACCCCGTTCTACGATCGCGGCGCGTCGTGGGTGTGGTGGACCGACAACTGCAGCGACCTGCAGAGCGCGTGGTTCCGCCTGCCGATCAGCCTTCCGTGACCTCGCCGAACCGCCCGGTCTTCAGGTAGCGAACCGTCGCTGCCACCACGGGCGGGCTCTGCATGATGAAGGTGTGGATCGCCTGCACCGTCATCCGATCCTCGGCGCCTTCGAGGTGGGTCGAGTCGAGCGAGACGGTCACGTCGTCGTCGCCCTGCAGCAGCGGGTTGAACCCGCGCCCGTCGCCGCGCACGCCCGCGACGATGCCGAACGGGACGTTCGGCAACGGGAGCTCGGGCACATAGTCGTGGGTGAGCTGCGAGCCCGCCGGGCCCGCGAGGCGCCGGAACGCCCACAGCGGCGCCAGCCGGTCGGCCATGTCCGCGCCGCGGTTCGGCGTGGCGATCATCACCAGTCGGTTCACCGCCAGCCGCTCGCGCCACGGCGCGTCCCGCGCGAGCAGCTCTCGCGCGACCAGCCCACCCATGCTGTGGGTGACGAACGACACCTCGCGCGCGCCGCGCAGCCGCCCGAGGAGTCGCTCGACCTGATCGGCGTGGCCCTCGATGCTGTCCTGGGTGCTCGGGTAGTTCACCGGCTCAGGATCGAACCCTGCCGCCTTGAGCGCCTTGCCCATCGGCACCCACGCGTCCTTCGCGCGAAAGATGCCGTGCAGCAGGATGACGACGTGGTCGCTGTGACGCGGCGCGGGGCGCTCGGCGAGCTGCAGCGCCAGCGCCCGCTCACACGTCTCGAAGGTGCCCACCGCGAGCCGCACGTCGCGCGGATCGAGCAGGCGGAAGTGACCGGTGACCACGCTGCGCTGCACCCGATAGCGGCGGTGCACCAGCTCGTCGGCCCACAGCTGCTTGCCGCCGAGGGTGGGGAGGGGGAGGGTGAACGCGCGTGGATCCATCATCGCGCTCCGCGTATCGCGATCGGCGACCTCCCGGCAGCGTTCGTCGCCGTGGCGGGTTCGAGGCGCGTGCTTTAGTTGAACGGGTCCGGGAGGTCTCTTGCGCTCGCTCCGCTCCCTCGCCCTGCTGCTCGCGACGGCGCTGCTCGCCGCGGTGGCCCTCGCCGGCGTGACGGACGCCCGCGGATGGCAGAAAGGCACGAAGGCCGCCAACGCCGCGCGCGTGCTGAGCGGGCCCGAGGGTCCCGCACGGCCGATCGCGCTCCCGCCCGCGCTGCTGCCACACCTCGGCGAGCGCACGCTGCTCGTCTACTTCGCGCCGACCTGCCCGCACTGCCAGCACGCACAGCCCGAGTTCAACGCGCTGTCGAAGCGTCTCGAGGGCAAGATCACGGTGCTCGGCATCGCCACCGGGAGCACGACCGAAGGGGCCGCGGCGGCCTACCGCGTCGCCTACGAGGTGCCCTACCCGGTCCTCGTCGACGCCGACCGGCGGATCGGCGCGGCGATGGGCGCGCGCTCCACCCCGTCCGCGCTGCTCGTGCGCAAGCGGGGCAAGGAGGTCGTCATCGAGGACGGCTGGTATCCGTACCAGCCGGGCCAGGACACGTTGATCGCGATGCGCGCGCTGCCCGATCCGTGGGCGGCGTTCGCGCCGGGCGTCTACGTCGGCAACAGCGCGTGCGCGGCCTGCCACGTGCAGGAGACCGAGGCATGGCTGCTGAGCTTCCACTCGGTCGCGTGGCGCACCCTGGTCCAGCGCGGCGTTCACGAGGATCCGGCCTGTAACGTGTGTCACGTCACCGGCGCGGGTCAGCCCACCGGCTGGTCCGAGTCTCGGGCGCACCTCGTGGATGTCGGCTGCGAGGCGTGCCATGGCCCGGGTGGTCCGCACGACGGGGAGCGCACCGAGCCCGCCACCACCTGCGAGGGCTGTCACGACGCGAAGCACTCCATCGCGTTCTCGTACGCGAAGGGGCTGCCGCTGATCGACCACTACAAGGCCGTCGGACTCGACGAGGCCGGGTGGCGCACGGCGCGGCGCGCGCTGGTCGACGGTGAGCTTCCCCGCGACCTGCTCGCGTTCCCCGACGGCAAGCACGTGGGCGCGGCGGCGTGCGCGCCATGCCACGCGGCTGAGCACGCCGCGTGGGCTGCCTCACCGCACGCGACCGCGATGCGCACCCTGTCCACCGAGGCCGCGCGCGCCCATGTGCCCGAGCCCGAGACGACCGTGGCGTGCGTGTCCTGCCACGCCACCGCCGACGCGAGCGGTCCGCCGCCGACCGCGCTGACCTCCTACCGCGTCGACGAGGGCGTCGGCTGCGAGTCGTGCCACGGGCCCGGCGAGGCGCACGTCGCCGCCGGGGGCGGGCGCGACAACATCGTCCACCTCGGCGAGAACTGCCCGGTCTGCGTGCTCGAGGCGGTGTGCACGCGTTGCCACGACGGCACCTGGGACCCGGGCTGGGTGCTCGAGCCCCGCGTGGACGCCATCCGCCACGGCGGCCAACCGTAGCGGTCAGCGGGGGGCGCCGCCCCGCGGCAGCCGCACGACGAACTCCGCGCCGGCGCCCGGCTCGGAGGTGACGCTCACCTGGCCCTGATGCTCCTCGACGGTCTTCGCCACCAGCGACAGGCCCAGCCCGGTGCCGCGGCTGCCCTTGGTCGAGAAGAACGGGTCGAAGATCCGTCCGCGCACGCTCTCTGGGATGCCGGGCCCGTCGTCGAACACCCGCAGCACCAGCGCGTCGTCCTCGTAGGTCACCGCGATGCGCACCGCGCCACCGCGCGCGGCCTCCTCGAGCGCATCGAGCGCGTTCGCCACGAGGTTGGTGACGACCTCGTAGATCCGCACGCGATCGAGGAGGGCGTAGGGGACCGCCTCGGCGTGAACCGTCAGCGTGACCCCGAGCCGACGCGCGCGCTCGCGCTCGGCGTCTGCCACCTGGTGCGCGATCTCGGCGAGATCGACCTCGGCGCGCTCGGGCGCGCGCGGCTTCGCGAGATCGAGCATGTCCTGCACGAGCAGCGTGATCCGCTCGTGGGAGCGCCGGAGTAGCGGCCACGCCTGCGCGATCAGCGCGAGGTCGCCGCGCTCGAGCCCGACGTCGATCAGGCCCGCCGAGCCCTGCCACTGGCCGAGCACGTTGTTGATGTAGTGGGCCAGCCCCGCAGCCGCCGTGCCGAGCGCGGCACGCCGCTCCGCCTCGAGGTTGCCGCGTGTGAGTCGGGTCTGCTCGATGTGCGCCGCTGCCTGCTCCGCGAGGATCTCGAGGACGCGCGCGTCGAGATCGTCGAACGCGCCGGTGCGCTTGTTGAGCACCTCGACCACCCCGATCAGCACGCCGTAGCGTATCAGCGGTGCGCACACGAGGTTTCGGACCGGCGCCCCGCCGTGCAGCGCGCGCACCCGATCGTCCGTCGACGCGTCGTTGACGACGATCGGGCGCTGCTCCCTCGCCGCGGCACCGATCACCGCGTCGAGCAGCGTCACCTGCGACGGCGTCGACCACGCCTCGCCCCCGACCCCGACCTCGAGGCGCAGCGCCCCGTGCTCGGCGTCGAACAGGAACAGCATCGAGGCCTCGGCATCGAGCAGCGCGCGGCTCTCGACCAGGATCGTCTGCAGCAGGTCGCCGAGATCACCGCGCGCCTGGATCTGGCGCACGATGCGGGACAGGGCCTCGACCAGCCGTTCTCGCGCGTCGGGGTTCGTGGGAAGCTCCTTTGGACGCGGGGGGAGTATAGGGGGCACCGTGCGCGGCGTACAACCGCCCGGCGTCGGCGAGCGCTGTGCTAGAGTCGCACGAGAAGGGCCTTTCCGCACCGATGCTGGGTATCTCGACGCCGAACCCCTCCCGCGGGGCCGCATCCCAACGCGCGCGTCCCCCGTGGATGCTGCGCGCCACCGCGTTGTTCACGGCCCTGTTGCTGCTCGCTCAGTGGGGCGGCCTGCTCGCGGGTGCCGACCGGTGGATCGCGGCGCGCCTGGAGATGTGGCGCGCCGCACCTGGTCGCGACGCCGCGCCGCTCCTCGTCGTGATCGACGAGTCCACGATCGCGACGTTCGGACCGCCGCCGTGGAGCGCCGCCACCTGGTACGGCATCCTCGCGGAGCTGCACACGGCGGGCATCGAGCAGGTGACGCTCGTCGACCCCTGGACGACGCTGCTCGAGCCCGCGCAGCCCGACGACGCGCCAGCCGACCCGACGCGCGCCCGCGCCCTGCTGCGCGTGCCGCGGCTGGTGCTCGAGTCATCGGACGCCCCTGGGCTCCCGCGCCTGCTCGAGCCGCCCACCGACGGCCCGTTCGCCGCGTGGGACCACCACCTCAGCCTGCCCGCCTACCCCGACGGCGTCGTGCGCGACCTGACCGACGCGGCGAACGCGAGCGGCGTGTTCGGACCGTCTGCGTTCTGCGTGTGGAACGGGCGCTGCCCGTCCGGCGGGCCCCTCGCGCTGTGGGTGCGCACGCAGGGGGAGGGCGCGGGCCTGCCCGCGATCTCGCTCGCGGACCTCGTTCGCGGCGCGCGCGTCCCGGTGTCCGAGGACGCGAGCCGGACCACGCTGCTCGGCGTCACCGATCCGTGGCGCGCCCGGACCGTGCGCGTCGGCCCCGAGGCCGAGCTTCGCACCTGGCCCGAGGCGATCGGCAGCGCGATCACCTCGGCCCGCTCCACGCTCCCAACCCCGCGGCCGGGGCCCGGCGGGGAGCTGCTGCTGATCGTGTTCACCGTCCTGCTCTCGATCGGGCTGACGCGCATGGAGCGACGCGCCGAGCGCGAGTCGGTGCTGGTGTGGACGCCGATCGGGGTCGCCCTCCTCGCGCTGCTCGCGACCGCCGCCCACGTCGTCGTGGCGCCGCTCACCGGCATCGTGCTCGCCGCCGCGCTGCCACCGGCGCTGTCGGCCGTCGGCAGCCGTCGGGTCGCCCGGCGCTTCCTGCGCAGCGTGGCGCTGCTGCTCGCGCAGGACGGCATCCGCTACGCGTGGCGCGACACGCGGATCCGCACCCGCGAGGAGCTGGCCCAGAAGCTCGCCGACCTCCTCGCGCCACGCTTCCCGGGCTACCGCTCCGGCTACCTCCACCTCGGCCGCCGCGGACGGGTCGGGTGGACCGTCACCCCGGGCGGAATGGGCCCCGAGGACATGGCGCTGGTCGGTCGACGCGAGCGCCAGCGCCTGCTCGAGCTCGCCGCGACGCACGACACGGGCGCGCGCGCCGACGTGCTCCGCGCCGATCCCGGCGGGCTGCGGCTGATGCCCGTCCGCGACGGGCGCGAGCTGGTCGGCTACTGGCTCGTGGGCTGGCCCCAGGACTTCGCGGAGCCCGATCCGTTGGTGCTCGCCGACCTCGCGCGCTGGTGCGGGCGGCACCTCGCGCTCTACGAGGGGATGGGCCCACGCCAGTGGCGCGAGCGCCTCCGCGACCGGCTCGAATCCGACACCGAGGCCGTGCGCCGGCTGTTCAACAGCGCGTCCGAGGAGCGCCGCCGACAGGTCCAGGCCCTCCACGCGCTCGACCTTCCGCTGCTGACCACGGACCTCGCCGGCACGCTGCAGTTCGCGAACCAGGCCATGACCGAGCTACTCACGGGAAGCCAGCTCGGCGCGGTGTCCACGCTCGCGGAGCTGATTGCGCGGCTCGATCCGGAGGACCGCACGCACGACCTGCGACGCCTGCTGCTCACCGGCGAGCCGCTCACCCTGCGCTGGCGTCACGGCGCGCACGGCTGGCTGGCCACGGCACAGGCGGTGTCGCGTCCCACCGAGGACGCCTCCGAGGAGGTGCTCGGGTACGTCTTGTGGGCGCGCGATCTCACCGCCAGCCAGCAGCTCGAGCAGATGCGCGCCTCCGTGCTCGGCTTCGCGTCCAACCGCGTTCGCAACGCGCTGATGGTGGTGATGGGCTACGCCCGGATGCTCGAGGGGCAGATGGGCGACGAGCGCGCGCGCAAGATGCTCGAGAACATCGTGCGCAACGCCGACGACGTCGCCACGGCGCTCGACGAGCTGAAGTCGCTGGCGGGCCTTGAGGAGGAGCCCGATCGCCTGCTCGAGCTCGACTTCGGCCGCCTCGTCCGCGAGGCGATCAACGACGCGCTGTGGTTCGCCGAGCAGCACCGCGTCGAGCTGGTCGCAGACATCCCCGACATCTCGCTCCCGGTCCTCGCCCCGGCGGGGCGCGCGCGCGACACGCTCGACCTGCTGCTCGACCTCGCGATCCTGTCGGCCAGTCCCGGCTCCCAGGTGAGCGTGCAGGTCGAGGAGCGGCGTGAGGACACCCTGTTCACGCTGAGCTGGTCTGGGCCCGGCTTCGACCCGGCGATCCTGGCCGTGGCCAAGGGGCCCTGGCACGAGGACATCGGCTCGCTGCCTCGCGCGCTTCGCCCCTACGCACGGGCACGCGCGGTGTTCACGGATCTCGTGGTGCGCAGCGCGCCCGGCGAGGGCGTCGAGGTCCAGTTCTCCTCGGCGCGGGCGGGGCGTCCGTGATCGAGCTCTTCCCGGAGCGGATGCTCGATGGCTCGATTCACACCGCCATCCTCGTCGGCGTCGTGCTCCTGTGGATGATGACCGAGACCTTCGGCTTCGTGTTCGCGGGGTTCGTGGTCACCGGCTACCTCGCGGCGATCGGCATCGTCGCGCCGATGTCCCTCGTCGCGCTGTTCGTCGAGGCGATCCTCACCTACGGCATCGTGTGGACGCTCGCGATCGGGCCGTCGAAGCTCGACCTGTGGAGCCGTGTGTTCGGACGCGAGCGCTTCCTGCTGTTCGTCGTCGTCTCGGTGCCGGTGCGCCTGGTGGTCGAGGGCCTCGCCGCGCCGGGCTTCGAGTGGATCCTTCAGCCCCTGTTCCACGATCCCGTGTGGCGCGGCTCGCGGTTCTTCGGGATCGGCATCGTGCTCGTTCCGCTGCTCGCGAACACGTTCTGGAAGCCCGGGATGGTGCGCGGGCTGTTCCAGGTGCTGCTCGGCTCGGCCGCGACCTACGCGGTGCTCCGCTACGTGCTGATGCCGCTCACGAACTTCCAGCTGGGAGGGTTCGAGCTGATCTTCGAGCGGGTCGCCGTCGACTTCCTCGCCACGCCGAAGGCCTACATCATCCTCGTCACCACCGCGTTCGTAGCGGCCCACAACAACTTGCGCTTCGGGTGGGACTTCGGCGGGATCCTGGTGCCCGCGCTGCTGGCGATCGTCACGCTGACCCCGCTGAAGCTGATCGTGACGTTCGCCGAGGTGATCGCGCTCGTGTTCCTCTACCGTGGGCTGATCCGCCTGCCGTGGGTGCGCGATCTGAACCTGGAGGGGCCGCGCCGCATCGTGAGCGTCTATGTGGTCAGCTACGCGATGAAGTGGGTGATCGCGGTGCTGGCCCTGCGCTGGGCGCCCGACATGCCGATCTCGGACGCGTACGGCTTCGGCTACCTGCTCACCGCGCTGATCGCGGTGCGGTGCATGAGCAAGAAGAACACCGCACGCACGCTGATCACGCTGCTCGTCACCGTGATCCAGGGGCTGTTCGCGTCGCTCGCGCTCTCCCTCGCGCTCACCTGGCTGATGCCGCCTGCGCCACTGACCGGCGGCGCGCCGATCGAGGAGCGCCTCGAGGAGCCGATCGCGCGCTCGGTGCTCCTCGCCCACGCATCCGTGCGGCCCGAGTATCCCCCCGAGCAGACCGCCGAGACCGCGTACCTGGACTGGATCGTCGGGCTGGAGCGACTGACCCGCGCCGACGACGCCACCGACTTTCCCACGGCGCTCGCGAGCTTCCGGGCGCAGGGCCTCGATGCCCGATGGGCGGTGCGCGCCGATGGGGAGCGCTGCCTGTCGATCCGCGCGCCGCGCACCGGCCCCGAGCTTCCCGTGGGCCTGCCCGCGCTGTGGTGGTGCGGCGGGGCGGGGCCAGGGCTGTACGTGCCGAGCCCGCTCGGCGACCCCGACAGCCTGTGGGCGGCGGCGTGGCTCGCCGAGCGCGGGCTCGTGTCGTTCGTGATCGTCAACGGGATCGACGATGCCCGCACCGCACTGCTCGGGGCGCGCGATCCGCGCCAGCTGCGCCGATGGGGCCGCCTGCGCGACGCGCTCGGGCCCCGCACCGTGCTCTTGGTCCGCACCCAGCCCGATGGCGAGAGCTGGCTCGATCCGCGCTCGGCGCTCACCGCGCCCGCCCTGGCCACGCGCCCCGGTGACGGCCCGAACACGCTGGCCGAGCTGCCCGTGCGGTTCGAGGCCGACCACGGCTCCGAACAGCCCCTGTGGGAGCTGATGCGCCGCCAGGATGGGCTGCTCACGCTGACCCTCCCGGATCTCGCCGCGCAGATGCCCCAGCCGCCAGCCCCCGTCCCGCTGCAGCGCGCGCTGGACGCGGCCATCCTGCACAGCGAAGCCCGCCGGATCGATCCGTCCACGCCCGCGCACCGCCTCACCGCCGCCGAGGTGCTGATCGGCGCCGCCGCACGGATGGCGCGCGAGGGGCACGACGCCGCGGGTCCGCTCGCCTGGATCGCCGACAGGCTGGGTGCCCGCCTCGCCACCGCGGACGATGAAGCGGGGAGACGCCTCTGGCTGCTCGAGGAGACCGAGCAGGCACCGCTCGGGTTCGGCGCGTGGGTGTTCCGCCCCGGGGCGCCCGGTCCGTGGTTCGTCGCCGCGCCGCTGAGCACCGACGAGCGCGGCACCGCGGAGGTCGCCGCGCTCCTGTGGCGGCGCGTCGACGGCGAGGCGCTGTGGGTGTCGAACCACGGCACCCGGTTCGGGCTCCAGAACATGCTCGACGGGGATCTCCGACGACTGCCGTTCGCGCCGCTCGCGGCGCGCCAGGTGCTGCGCCCCTATCCGCCCGCCGAGGGGATCGGGCCCGCGGCCCGCGTGTTGCTCGTGCGGCACCAGGTCCGGCGCGGCCCCGACACGCCGGCCCTGGTGATCGCACGCGGTGTAGAGGCCGTCCACGCCGACGACATCGCGCCGATCGAGCGGCTGCTGGGGCCTCACTTCGCGGACTGGCCCGGCTACGGCTACGTCCTCGGGGATCCGGCGACGTCTGCGCTGAACGCCTCAGGGCAGTTCCCGGTGCAGTACGTGAACGCGATGGTCGAGAACGCCGCGCTCGTCGCGTGGTTCAACCCCGCGCTGCTCGGCGAGGTGCGCGGGACCGCGCAGTACGCGCAGCGGATCGCGTGGTATCGCGAGCACGGCGTTCCGATGGAGCGAACGCGCGTCGAGGCGCTCGCCGCGCGCCTCGATCCCGACGCACCGGTCCGGCTGCCGACGGTGTTCCCGCTGCTGCGCCACCACGTCGAGGCGCTCGACGACGCGTCGATCGAGGGGCTCGGAGGCGGCGAGCACGGCGACTTCGTGATGCTCGACACCGAGACCCGGCTGATCGCGGCGCTCGTCGGTCCGACGTGGACATGCACCGCGACCGCGGGTGCGCCGATGGACGCGTTCCCGTTCACGGGCTGCTGGAGGCAGCGGTGAGGGACCTCCGCGCACCCGCGGTGCTGCTGTGGCTCGCGGTCGCTGCGGTGACGGCCTGGGCCATCGGCGCACGCCCCGCCGCGATCGCGCGCTCTGCGCTCCCCTACGAGCCCTTCCTCGCGTACGCCCTCGCGCCCGGGCTGACCGCCGACTTCCTCGTGCCCGGCAACACGACCCGGGTGCGGCTGATCTCGCGCAGCGTGATGCTCGACGACGCCCGCATCGCGTCTGGCGAGCCGCTCGACTACCCGATCGACATCGCGTGGCTCGATGACGAGCGCGAGCCGGTCCTGCAGCACACGTTCTGGGAGTCGGCCACGCTGTCGCGGATGCCGGGGCCGGGCCTCTCGCCATGGCAGAACGCGTGGCTCCAGGACTCCAGCGAGATGATCACCGACGACGTGGTCACGCTGATCCCGATGGAGACCGTGCTGCCCCAGGGCGGCTACCTTCGGGTCACCGCGCCGGCGGACGGCGCGACGCTCTACGTGCGCCTGTACGGCGAGGAGATCCGCGGCCGCGTGGAGGTGGGGATGGCGCTGTTCGGCCCCACCGCGCAGCTTCAGCAGGGCCTGCTGTCGCGGATCGGGCTGCCGCTGTGGCCGTTCCTCGACCGCGGCGAGCGCCGCGCGCTCGCGAGCACCGTCTGGCGCACGCTGCCACCCGACGCCGCGACCCGCGAGGTCATCGAGCCCCGGTGGATCATGCGCAGCCAGCTCCGGCTGTCCAAGGCCCAGCAGCAGCTCGCGTGGCAGAACCTCGACGGGCATCGGGCCGTCGCGGTGAACCTGGTCGGACCCGCCGAGGTCACCCTCTCCGGGCAGCCCGAGATCTCCCGCCTCACCGCGCGCTGGGTCGGCTACGCCGACGAGCAGGTCTCCGAGCGGCCGGGGCAGCCGATCACGCTGGCCGGCGCGAGCCGCGCGCGGGTGTTCGAGATCCCCGAGGGGCCCGGCTCGTTGGTGTTCGAGAACCCGACGAGCGACCTGATCGGCCCGTTCTGGTGGACGGTCGATCGGGTCGAGGCGTCCACGCTGTTCGGCAACACCAGCGCCCATCGCCTCGCCGACATGAGCCCCCCCGGCGCGTGGACCGGCGACGACCTCGTGCTGATCGGGCCCGAGTGGAACCTGCTCGACACGTACCGGGCCTGGGAGGGGCACGATCTGTCGTGGACCGGCGCGTGGCCGCCTGGCGGCGACGTGCTCCAGCTCCAGATCCGCGCGGTGCTCGCAGACGCGTGGGACAGCCGGCCGCGCACGCTGCGCGTGACCGGCTGGGACGCGCTCGGGCGCAAGGTGTGGAGCGACGCGGCGACGTTCACACCCGAGCGGGCCCCGTTCGAGGGGATGACCGGCACGCAGCGATGGATCTCGGAGCCGATCCGCACCTGGGTGCCCGTCGACGCACGGATCCGTCGGATCACCGTCACCACCCGCGACGACCTGCTGCTGAGCATGCGCGCGCGCGGCGCGCCGCAGGGCGATCCCGACATCTACCCGCTGCCCGACGCCTCGTTCTCGATCCGGTACGGCAAGCGTCCGGTCACCGACTGGCGAACGCTCGCACCCGACGGCGACCTGCCCGAGTCCCAGCGCGCCCGCGTGGCCGCGAACGTCCGCCTCGAGCCGAGCGGAGGCGGCGACTCGCAGGCCGCGGACGGCGGGCGTCGGTGGTATACGACCGTCGTGCCGCGCGAGGCCCCGCGCCCCGATCGGATCTGGCTGGTGCCGCCTGCGCACCCCGACGACCTGACGGCGCGGATGCTGATGTGCCGGTTCGAGCCGGGGAGCAGCCCGCTCGATCGCACCGCGGCCGCGGTCGGGCGGCTCGACGGGGTGCTCTCGGGCACGCTGTGGACCCCGGGCCTGTCCTCGCTCGGTGCGCCGTACCGGATCGCGCTGGACGGCGTGACCTGGCAGGAGGGCCGACTCGCGCAGCGGGTCTACCGGTTCCGCACCGGGCGCGAGCCGGCGCGCCAGCGCGTGTCGCTGGAGGCCCCAGCCGGCTCGACCCTGTGGCTGCGCACGTTCGGCGCGCCCGGAGAGGGTTGCCCCTCACCGCACGAGGGGCGGCGGTTCTGGCGCCTCGAGCCCGGCGAGGATCTCGTGCTCGAGGTCGTCCGAACGCTCGAGCGGCAGGTGTTCGCGGTCGGCGTGCTCGGTCCGTCGGAGGCGGCGAAGCTGTGGGTGCACGTCGACGACGGCCAGACGCTGACCGCCGGGCTGCACCCGTCGTGGACGAAGAAGCAGCGCGAGCTCGAGCTCTCCCCACGCGAGGGCGCGCCGCTCGCGTGGCCGCTGGACGATCCCGACACGGCCGCGGTGGTGCTCGTGCCGCGCGGGCTCGTGCTCGCGTCGAACCTCTCGGGCGACACCTACCGGATCACGCTGCGCAACCTGTCGGCCGAGGCGCTGTACGTCAGGGGCCTGCTAGAGACCGACACCCCCCCCACCGAGGACTATGAGATCGAGCAGATCGGTCTGATCGCCGTAGACCCGGAGGGTGGCTCATGATCTGGATGTTGCTCGGCGCGGCGCTCGCCGACGCCCCCGCAGACGTCGCTACCCTGCTGGACGAGGCGTGGCGCGCCGCGCGCGAGGACGCGCGTTGGCGGTCGCCGTATGCCGCGGAGCGATCCGCGGTTCGGGAGGCGTCCGGACTGCTCGTCCAGGACGGCGGCGCGTGCGCGGACGAGACGCTCGAGCGCGTCCGCAGGGTGCTCGAGCCCGCTGACTTCCAGCTCGACGTCCTCGTCGTCGGCGCAGAGCGGATCGCCATCGTGCGCGAGGGTCACGAGAGCCGCGGCGCCGGCCTGTTCGCGATGCGCTGCGGGCCCGCGCGCCCGATCGTGTGGCAGGCGCCGCACGCGCTGCACGACACCCACACCGGCGAGATCGTGCGCCACCTGTTCGTCGAGAGCGGCGCGCGCGCCGCGATGTGGAACACGGTGCACCGCTACCGCTCGACCCCGCGCGAGCTCAAGACCGATCCGGTGCACCCCGCCGACGTCACCCGCGAGCACGGCAGCCTGTTCCAGGCGGCCACGGTGGGCTTCGTCGTGGCGGATCCGAGACTGCGCGTGGTGCAGGTCCACGGCTTCGCGGCGGGCACCGCCCCCCACGCGGCGATCCTCAGCACCGGGGATCCGGACGCGCCGCCGACCGCGCTGAGCGCAGCGCTCGCGCCCGTGTTCGGCGACGTCGCCGCGTTCGGCGAGGACGTCGAGCGCCTCGGCGGCACCACGAACGTGCAGGGACAGATGCTGCGCAAGTGGCCAGAGGCGCGCTTCCTGCACGTGGAGCTCTCGCCGGACGCCCGCGCGCTGATGCTGCGCGACGCGGATCTCCGGGCGCGGTTCGCCCGGACGGTCGCGGACGCCGAATGGTGAGCCTCCTCCTCGGCGTGTGGCTCGGGGTGGCGCTCGGAGCGCCGCCGCCGCCGCCCGTCGTCCAGACGCCGCGCTGGGAGCCCCTGCCCGCCACGCCCGACGATCGCACCACCACGTCCCGCCTCGTGCAGCTCTGGGGCGACGAGCTCCTGCGCGCCCAGTGCGGCGCGCGCGACGTGCCGCGTCGGCGCGCGGTCCTCGACGGCGCGCTGGTCGACGGCCCGTTCTCGGTCCCCGTGCGCGACGAGTCGGGCTGGGTGTTCCCGCCGGCCCCGCGCGGCATGGATACCTGGCTGGTGAGCCCGCCGGGCTGCGCGCTGTATCGCCTGAGCGAGACGATCACGGCCGAGGGGGCCGCGCGCCTCGAGCTCGGGCGATCGCTCGACGAGGTCGTGACGGACGTGATCGCCTCCGGCGCGCTGACCGAGACCGAGCGCGCGTGGCTGCTCGATGGTGACGACCGCGCCGCGCGCTGGGCCACGCTGCGCCCGCCGGGCCCCCACCCGCCCGGGTGGACGTCCTGGCGCGCCGACACCACCGACGCCACGTTCACGATCCGCGGCCCGCGTCGCCTCGTGGTCTCCGCCCGCTGGCAGGACACGCCGCAGGCACTGTGTCTGGTGGTCGGCGAGGCGCGCGCGTGCCAGACCCGCGCCACCGACGAGCGGGTCGCGCTGCGCGACGGCTCCCTGACGCGCGAGCCCACGCGCGAGCCGCCCGAGGGCGAGACCGCGCTGTGGCGGGTGCTCCTGCCAGAAGGGACGCACGAGGTGCGGGTCGAAGGTCGCGCCAACGTCGAGCTCACCGGGACCTGGCCGCTGCTCTACGCCGTGGACACCGGGGAGATCGCGTCGGAGCGCGTGCTGATCGCGCCGTCGGGCGAGGACGTCGAGCGGGCCGTGCGCGCGCCCGACGGGGCCCCGCAAGATCTCCTGCTGTTCGGCCCCACGAACCTCCCCACCCGCGTCGAGGACGTGCGGTGGATCCCGCTGACCTCCCCCGATCTGCAGCGCGCGATCCGCGTGGACGCGCCCGGCGTGATGACGCTGCACCTCACGGCCGAGGAGAACGCGCGCTGCACCGTGAGGTTCGGGGACGACGCGCCGTGGCGCGCGACGCCCGAGGACGCCGTGCAGCGGTTCCTGTGGACCGGTGACGGCGCACCCGACGACTGGCCCGAGGTGGAGGGCTGCGCCGCCCGCGCCCGCGTGACCGGGCTCGACGGGGCGCTCGACGCGTGGAGCGCGTCGCGGTGGTGGTGGGTCGAGCCCGGCGGCGCGCTCACCTGGGAGACGCCCGGGTCCGAGGCGCGCATCTGGGTGCGCCACCCCGAGTCGCGCCAGGCGCCCTACCGCCTGCGGGTCCGCCACCCATCTGGACGCGTGGACCACTGGACCCTGTCGCCACGCGACGCGCCCGCCGATCGGTGGACTGCGCGTGGCGGGCCGTGGCTTCCAGGCGTGTCGATTCCACTGGAGCCGGGCGACGAGCAGGTCGAGGTGTGGGCCGAGGCCCCCGTCGTCGCGCGGCTGACGGCGCTGGCCCCACCCGCGAGTGACCCGAGCGACCCGAGCGACCCGAGCGACACACCCCGAGACGCTGCGCCCGAGCTGACGCCCACGCCGCCACCCGCCGACCTTCGCGCCCTGTCTCGGGCCATCGCGACGGCGACGTCCGACGCGACCCGCGCGAGCGCGCTGCTCGCGCGCGCGGCCGCGCTCGAGGCGCTCGGCGACGACCGGCTCGCGTGGATCGACTGGGAGCGCGCGGTGCTGCTCCGACCGGGCGAGGCCGAGGACAACCCGATCACCGATCGACTGCAGCAACGCACCGCGACGCTGCTGTTCGGCGAGAAGCGCTGGGTGCCCGCCGATCCGGTGTGGGTTCCGATCGGCGCGTCGGAGGGGGCCGAGGCCGCCGCCGCGCGCGGCGACTGGATCGGCGTCGCTGTCCGCCTGCGCCGCGACGGGCTGGACCCGCGACCGTGGTGGCGACAGGCGCCCATCGCCGGACAGATCCTCACCGCCGAGCAGCGGATCGCGGCGTTCAGCGATCTGGTGAGCCACACGCCCCCCGCGAACGTCGAGCACCCCTGGCTCTGGCCCCTTCGCTACGCCTCGGGCTGGGAGCGGGTCCACCAGGTCCGCGGCGGCGTGTCGCGCGCGGTCCGATGGCCCGACGCACCCCCAGACGGCCCCGATCTGTTCCCCGAGGCCTGGGCGCGCGAGGAGATCGAGCGCCTGTTCGCCGGCTACGAGGTGCAGATCCCGAGCGCAGGCGGGCGCACGCTGCAGGTCCGCTGCCTCGCGACCCGGGTGGAGGCGCCGCCCGACGGGTGCCTGTTCAAGGCGCGCGACCCGTCCGGGCGCGTGCTCGCCGAGACGCGCGCCGACCCCTGGGGTGCCGCCGCCACGCTGCGCGTGCCCGAGGACGCGCGCACCGTCTACGTCGGGGTGAGCCCGAGCGGCGGCGTCGACGCGCAGGTGAAGCGGCCCGAAGGACTGGCCCGCGAGCGCCTTCGCGACGCCTGGTCGGTCGCACCGGGCGGCAGCGTGCGCTTCGACGTGCTCGGCCCGACGGTGATCCGGCTCGAGACCTGGCGGACGCAGGGTGCGGACGCCGAGGTCGAGGTGATCGCCCGCGGAGGCGGCGGGGTCGCGGCCACCACGAGACGGGTCGCCGGTGCGGCCGACGTGCTGCTGCCGATCCCGCTGGAGGGACCGGTATCGGTGCAGGTGCGCACGAGCCACCAGGTGTGGGTCGTGCCGTCGCTACGGGTGCCGCGTGCCGGGAGCCGTCAGCCGCTCGCAGATCACCGCTGGATCGCAGCGGGGCTGGCCACCGTGCCACCGAGCCGCCGCGCGCCCCCCGCCGAGGCGCCGACGCCGTGGGTGCCGCCGACCGGCCGTCCGGTGCGGCGGCCGCCGATGACCGTCTACCTGCGCACGAGCGTCGGCACCGCGGACGCCGATGACGCCCAGCCCGAGCCCAGCCTGTTCCCGTCGCTGCGCGGCGGGCAGATCCTCGGGCTCGCCAGCCGCCCGACCCGCCTGCCCTTGTGGGTCGACGCGCGCCTGCGCGGCGACCTGTCACGCAGCGGCAGCCTGTTCTCCGCGGGCGCTCAGGTCGAGTGGCTCGCTCATCGGGGGACGTTCAACCTGTGGCTGCTCGGCGCCGGCGAGTGGATCCGCGGCGACACCACCGAGGCGCAGATGGCCAGCGCCCGCGGGCGCCTGCGGGTGCAGCTCGACACCTGGCCATGGCGCCGCTGGCAGTTGATCACCCGGCTGCAGGCCGATCTCTACGGCGTCGTCGACGGCGCGTGGGACCGCTACACCTACGGCACCGACATGGTCCGGCTGTGGTCGCAGCACAAGGACCAGCACCCGTTCGGCGCCACCTGGTCCGGTCGCGCGCGCCATCGGATGCTGCCGTGGCTCGACGCGACGATGGGCACCTGGCTCGGCTCGAACGCCCACGCCCGGCCGCTGCTCGAGGTGTGGGGCACCGAGGTGTTCCTCGAGGGCGGGCGCCCTGGGGTGTGGCTGCGCGGCGGGGCCGAGCTGGAGCACCGCTTCTCGGACGACGACCGACGGTTTGGCTTCTGGTCGCCGTCCGCGTTCGCGCGCGCCGCGATCACCGCGTGGCCCGACCGCGATCTGGCGCTCCAGATCGGCGCGTCGGGACGCTACCGGTTCCACTTCCAGGACTTCGAGGCGATGATCGAGGTGCGACTCTACGCCAGCCGCGATCGGGGGCTGATGGACGTCGCGCCGTCCCAGCTCGCGGAGAGCCACCTCCCGGAGTGGTTCCACGAGGCGGCAGCCGAGCGGCGCCGCGCCGTAATCGAAGAGGAGACGCCGTGAACTGGGTGGCCCTGCTCGGAGACGCCCTGCCCGAGGTCGCGCGACGCGCAGGCCGCGACGTGGTCGCGACGCTCGCGCAGCGCCTGTCCACCCTCGCCACGCGTGAGGGCGGCGGCGCCGAGGCGCCCGAGGTGACGCTCGCGCGCCTGCTCCCGCGCCTGACCCGCGAGCTGGCCCGCCTGGAGGAGGAGGACGCCGAGCTGAGGGACGCGCTGGCGCTCGCGCGCTCCCAGGGCAACCGACGCGCCGCGCTGGTCGAGGTGCTGACCCGGTTGGAGTCGCCCGATCTGGAGCAGGATCTGGTGGCGCTCGATCGCCACCTCGACATCGAGGCGGTCGAAGACCGCCTGCTCCTTCGGCTACACGCCGCGCGCCAGCAGTGGGAGTTCCTCGCGATCGCACTCGCGCACCGGGCGCGCGGCGTGCTCGACGACGACGCGGTGATCGCGTGTCGCGACGCCGCGACGCGGATGCTCTCCGGGCTGCGCCGACCCTGGCCGATCCGCGCGGCGGCGTGTCGCCTCGCGGGCGCGCTGAGCCGCGAGGAGATCACCGGCGCCGCCTCGGTCCGCCAGGTCCTGCTCCAGCTCGCGCACGCGGTCCAGGAAGACCCGTGGGTGCAAGACGCGGCGCTCGAGGGCTGGCTGCACGCGCAGGACGACCCGACGGCGATCGAGCGGGTGCTGCACGGTCTGCTGCTCCCGCCTTCGTCGCTGCGCGCGCTCCTGCCCGAGTCGCACGCGTTCCTGCGGGCCCGCGTCGCGCGGCGCGCCGCGGACCATGGGTGTTGGGATCTGCTCCACGAGGCGCTGCACCGGCCCTACGACGGCGAGCACGTCACCGCGGCGATCGCCACCGCGCTCGCGCGCTCGGCGCGCGACGCGGACCGACGCGCGCTGGCCCGATGGATCCGCGAGCCGGGCGACCGCGTGGCCCGCGGCGCCGCGGTGATCGCGGCGCTCGGGCCGCCCGACGCCCCAGGCGACCGCCAGGCGTGGGGGCCGCTCGTCGAGGCCACGCTCGCCACCGAGGACGCGTGGCTGGCCGCGCTGGTGATCCGCGCCGTGCTCGACCGGCTGCCCACCCTCGCCGAGGACGCCACCCACGCGTCCGCCGAGTGGGCCACGGCGCTCGACCGGTGGGCCACGCACGACGAGGATCCGGACCTCGCCAACGCCGCCGCCACGCTTCGTCGAGCGCTTCAGATCCACGCGGATCCGGCGACGGACGCGGCGCTGACCGAGCTGAATCACTGGCTCGCGACCGCGCCCGAGGGCGCGTCCGAGCGCTTCCGTCGCGGCGCGCTGGGCGCGCTGTCTCCGAGCGCCCTGCTCGAGGTGCTCTCGGTCGCAGCCGCCGACGGCTTCGACCTGTCCGCCGAGCCGCACGGCGACGACGGGCCCGACAAGCCCCCTCGTCGCGGCTACACCATCTACGTCGGCGCACCGCCACGCTTCGCCTGGTGGCGGATGGGCTACGAGCTCGCGCGCCCTCGGCCCGACAAGCGCCAGGCGTGGTCGTTCCTGACCGATCGGTGGCCGCGCGGACGGCTGGTCGCGATGTCCGAGCGGCTCGCCGAGGTCACCCCGACGCTGGTGCCGGGGCTGCGGCAGGGCACGCCGACCCGGCTGGACTGGGGCGCGGAGCTGCCGCTGCCCTCCACGCTGCTCGCCGCGGCGCGCCCCGGCGGAATCCACGTCCAGGCCAGCCGCTCCGGCTACCGTGTCCGCCCGACGCGGGCGCCGTGGCGGGTGCGTGCCGCGATCCATCGCAGCTACCCGGCGCTCGCCGACCACCGGCTGCGGTTGCTCGGCGGCGCGGATCTCGACCCGGTGCGCGCTTGGGACGCCGAGGTCCGCGCGCTCGGTCTCGAGATCGACCGCACGAAGCTCGCGACCCTCCCCCTGGTGATGGCCGACGACGTGTTCAACCGGGTGCTCGCGCTCGACGCGAACACCGTGCCCCAGCTCGCGGCGGTGAGCGCGGCGATGATGGCCTACTGGATCGGGCGCAGCGTCGGCCGCCGCGCGAACGAGTCCCGGTGGCGCAACGGGATCCCGCTCGTCGTCGGCGGGTGGGGCTCGCGCGGCAAGTCCGGCACCGAGCGGCTCAAGGCCGCGATCTTCCACGGGCTCGGCTACTCGGTGCTCTCGAAGACCACCGGCTGCGAGGCGATGGTCGTCAGCAGCATCCCGGGTCGGGAGCCGACCGAGATCTTCCTGTACCGCCCCTACGACAAGGCGACGATCTTCGAGCAGCGCAACGTCCTGCGCCTCGCCTACCACCTGCGTCCCCAGGTGCTGCTGTGGGAGTGCATGGCGCTCAACCCGCAGTACGTCGAGATCCTTCAGCAGGACTGGGTACGCGACGACCTGACGACGATCACGAACACCTACCCCGACCACGAGGACATCCAGGGCCCGTCGGGCCTCGACGTCGCCGAGGTGATCTCGCGGTTCATCCCGTATGGCGGCACGGTGCTGACCTCAGAGCAGCACATGACGCCCATCCTGCGCGAGCAGGCGCTGCGCCGTGGCAGCGACCTGACGATGGTGCCGCCCGAGGAGTGGCTGCTGCTGCCGCGCGACCTGCTCGCCCGGTTCCCGTACAACGAGCACCCACGCAACATCGCGCTCGTCGTGCGCATGGCCCGCGCGCTCGGCATCGAGCGCGATGTCGCGCTGCGCGCGATGGCGGATCACGTCGTGCCCGACCTCGGCGTGCTCAAGGAGTATGGCCCGGTGCCCTACGACGGGCGCATCGTCAGCTTCGTGAACGGCATGTCCGCGAACGAGCGCGCCGGCTTCCTCTCCAACTGGGCGCGGATGGGCTTCGACGAGCAGCCCGAGGACGCAGGGCTCGGGCAGTTCACGATCACGGTCGTGAACAACCGCGCCGACCGGCTCGCGCGGCAGGGCGTGTTCGCGCGCATCGCAGCGCTCGACGTGTCCGCCGACGCGCTGGTCACGATCGGCACGAACGTGATCCCGTTCCACCAGGCGTACGTGACCTTCCTGCACACCGATCTGCGCGACCGGATGCAGGATCTGGCGAGCGACAAGCCCCGCCTGATCGCCGAGATCGGCCGCCGCCTGCGAAGGCAGCCCCTAGCGCCCGAGCCAGCGCGCGCGCTCTGCATCGCGTTCGGCGCCGAGCCCGCGGATGTCGACCGGTGGATCGCGGCCTACTACACCGACAACCCCGCACCCGCAGCCCTCGTGCGACACCACGCGCGCGACACCGCGCAGGACGGGCGCACCAAGGCGCAGGTCGTCGAGCAGTGGCTGCGGGTGACCGGCTGGCTGCATCACCTCGCGCGCAAGGAGACCTGGGACGCGAGCCACGTCATCGAGGGCTTCCTCACGCTGATGGAGGCCCGCGCGCGCCCGCTGTCGAACTCGGCGCTCACCGGCGACCAGGTGCTGCACAACATCGTGATGATCGCCCCCCCGGGCGCCGATCTCCGCATCCTCGGCAGCTGCAACATCAAGGGCACCGGGCTCGACTACGTGTACCGCTGGCTGTCGCTGCAGCGCATCCTCACGCTGACCACCGACCTGCTCGCGGTAGATCCCGACACGCTGCGCGATCGGGTCCGCGCCCTCGCGGCACATCCGAACTATGGCGTCGCCGACACGCGCATCGCCGTCCAGGCTCTCCAGGACGCGCTCGACAGCGGTCGACTGCAGACCGCCGGGCTCGACGCCGAGGTGGCCCGCACTGTCACCCGCCTGCGCGGGCTGCTCGCGCTGCGCGAGCGCGGACTGCACACGACCGCCGAGGCGAGCCGCTGGGATCGCCTCCGCGCCTGGACGCTCCAGGCGCTCGACTTCTACGACGGCGTGCGGCGAAGGCGCGAGTCCGACGCGCTGTACGAGGACCTCGCCGCGCGCCGCGTGGGCCAGGACGACGCCGCGAAGATCGCGAACGCGATCGTGTACCGCCAGAAGTGAGGCGCGCGACGGCAACGTGCCCTGGCCGCTGCCCTACGGGGTCTCGCAGCCCTCGATCAGCGCCCGCGCCTCGGGGATGGGCCCCTCGTCGCTGACCAGCGGCGCGAGCGACGGGTCCGCGAGCAGGTCGAACAAGCTGAACACCGCGCCGTCCACGCGGACGATCGGGTCTACGAGCCGAACCCCGTGGCTGTAGTCGGCATAGCCCGCGCCGTGCCACAGCGAGAGCGGCTGGATCGGCGCGGACTCGTCGACGTGCCACCCGTAGATCGCGACCCGGTCGGGCTGCTCGACGAGCTTCCGCGTGAGCACGACGTCCTTCTTGTGTCCCGCGCGCAGCGCCGCCGCAGGGGCGTTGGCGCCCTGCGCGCCGATCAGGTCGTGGTGGCGGAGCAGGTAGCCGATCGAGCGCATGTCCGGTCCGGGCGCGAGCGGGATCGGCGCGAGCCGCACGGACGCCGCCGCGTAGATCGCGTCGACGAGCTTTGGCGTCGGCAGGGCCATCCCCCACGCGCGGGCGACCGCGAGCGCGCCGGGGAGGTCGAGCCCGAACCGCAGGAAGTCGTCGTCGGTGCCGATCGCCAGGTAGTCGGGCAGCACCGCGACCTCGACGACGTGTAGCGTCCCCAAGGCGTCGGCGGCCTCGTAGCGGACCGGCGCGAGGTGCGACAGGAACGACGGCACCGCGTGGTCGACGAGGCGCGCGACCGCCGCACGCTGACGAGCACGGTCGTCCAGGTTGGCGGTCGCGTCTGCGAACGCGCTCCCCGTCCACGTCGCGGGTCCGGCGAACGCGGTGCCGAGCCAGAGCAGGAGCATGGCGTCCTCGGTGGAGAGCGGTTCAATCGAGAGCGTAAGCACGCCAGGCGCCGTGTCCAACGAGCGGCCTCACGGCGCGCACGTCTCGTCGACGGTGGGGAGGTCCGCGCAGCAGCGGAAGCCGAGGTGGTAGTTGCGGTGGCTGTCCGGGGCGCGCACGAGCCCACCGTGCCAGAACGGAGCGCGCCACCTGCACCAGTCCTCGTGCGCCTGGAAGGTGTCCCAGATGAACCAGCTCCCCTTCATCTCGGTGACGCCGAGCGCGCCGCTCGGGTGGCTCGCGCGCTGCTCGGGCGTCAGCGGCAGGTTCATGTGCTCGGCGGCGTTGCCGTGCTGGTCGTACACCCCGAGCGCGCTCACGCAGCCGGGGAACGCACCGGTCGGATAGGTGTTGCTGCCGCACCGCCGCGCATCGCTCCCGTCGCACGCGTCCGCCTTGAAGCTCGCCGCGGCGCACACGCCCTTCTGGTAGGCCGGCCCGTACGCCCACGACCGGGTGGGACCCTCAGCGGCGTTGTGCGCCGCGCGCATCGCGCGCACCGCGTCACTCGGCGACCGGCCGGCCGCGAGCGCGTAGCGATAGTCGGGCTCCCGCAGCGCGCCAGCGCACGCACCCTCCCACTCGTGCGCGTCGCAGAGTCGCTTGCCCACCGCCTCGCACAGCGACGCGGCCTCGCCCGCCCGCACCCAGACCACCGGGTACTCACACGGCGCACCCGGGAACTCGTACTGGTCGATGCACACCCGGGCGTCGTCGGGGCGCTGTGTCGCCGGGTCGTACAGCGGCGCCATGTAGGGCCGCCCACAGAGGGCCTCGAGCGCGGGATCGCGATCCAAGACCCCCGCCTCGGCGCGCCGCGCGCGGCAGTCCTCGCGGGGCATCGCGTACCGCGTCGGCCCCTCCAGGCCCTGACCCAGCCGATCGCTGGCGGCAACGACGGCGGCCACCGCGGCGGCCTGCTCGGCGGTGAGCCCGTGCGCCTCCACCAGGGCGTCCACCCACGGCTGCCCGAGCGCGACGGTCGCCAGCAAGGTCCAGATCATCAGGGTTCCCTCCGCAGCAGCAGGAAGAAGTCCCGGTTGTCCGCCAGCGCGACGAACCGCGGCAGCGTCACGCCCCTCTGCTCCTTGTCCAACACGGCCATCCCGGTGTCGAGGTGGTGCACGGTCCACCGCCCGTCGACCCCGTGGTCGTAGAGCGCCAGGTAGGTGTGCTCGAGCGCGTTCATGTCGAGGTGGATGGCGTCCTCACAGCCCGCCGCGAGCAGCACGCGCGCCATCGTCCGCGGGGTGGCCGCGGTGAAGTAGCCGTAGATCAGGTGCGGACCGCGCGGACCCCGCTGGAGGCACGCGGCGGCGCGCAGGCTGCGCAGGTCGCCGTGCACCGAGCCCCCCCAGTTGCCATCGCGCCACGCGCCGACCAAGGTGCCGGCGCGCGGAACCCCGTCCCGGCGCTCCACCAGCGGCACGCCGTTCTGTCTCGCGTGCCGTACCCGATCCAGCTCCGCGTCGAGCGCAGCCGCCCAGGTGAGCACGTCGACCTCACCGTCGTCCCACACCACGAGGGTGGACAGCCCTGGCTGCAGCTTCGAGTGGATCACCCCGTCCTGGATCACCCCGTAGTGGCTCGCGCCGTAGCCCTCGACGAGCGGCCCACTGCGGAACGCCGCGTGGTCCCGCTTGAACCCGCCCACGAACGTCCCCGCCAGCCGATGCGCCAGGAACGGCGAGACCTGGCCGGTGCGCGCGAGCGGCGCCAGATCGCCGATCCCGTCGGGCCCCGGCAGCGCGCGGTCCGTTCGCTCGGGCGGCGCGCGGGGCGACCACGCGACGCCCGGGTGCTCGGTGCCCACCTCGAAGTCGAGCTCGAACGCCCCGAGGTCCAGCGCGACCAGCACCACGAGCGCGTCGGCCTCGCGCTCGTCGATCGACCCGAGCAGCGCGCGATCGGCCGGATCGTCGGGCTGCGCGACCATGCGCGGCGAGACCAGCGCGACCGACACACCCGGCTGTTCGCGAACGGGGTGGTAGCGCCCTGCGGGCAGGTGCGTCGCGGTCTCCTCCAGCGGAAGCCCGAGCGATCCGCGCCCTACGGAGGCACCGGCGTGCTCGTCGAGCAGCCGGACCGCGATCGGCCCGACCGCGCCAGGCGCCGCGGCGCGTACCTCTTCGACGTCCGCCTGCACGCGAAAGCGCCCGCCCGTCGTGCGCTTCACCAGCTCGGTGAGGTGCTCCGCACCCGCGAAGTGGTCCCGGACGAACTGCGCGCTCCACTCGAGCGTCGATCGCCGCCCACGGACCGGGTTGCGCAGCAGCAGGTGCTCGCAGATCGGCACGTAGGCCCGCGGATCGGCACGCGCGGCCTCGAGCTCGGTGGGCACGCCCTTCCACGGGGCGCAGTGGATCGTGCGGTGATCCCCCAGGTGTACCAGCGCGAGCCCACTCGGGTTCGACGCCGCGAGGTCGACGAGCAGCGTCTCGGGTGCTGGGTTCTCGAGGTGGTAGGTCTGGTCACCGACCTGGAGCAGCAGCCAGCGG
This sequence comes from uncultured Enterobacteriaceae bacterium, assembly GCA_964419905.1. Lineage (GTDB taxonomy): Bacteria > Myxococcota_A > UBA796 > UBA796 > JAFDJI01. Next base: position 21,831 of record CAYQSE010000010.1, on the reverse strand, counting down.
TGGTGCCGCGGGTGCAGGTCGATCAGGGTGACGCCTTCCTCCGGAGACACCTCGCGCCGCCACGGCTGGAGGTCGAGGACCGACTTCGGGCGCAGCGCCTCGTAGTCCGCGAGCCGCTGCCCCGCGATCGGCACCGCGGGCGGCTGCGGCGCGACCGGAACCGCGAGCGCGTCCTCGGGCACCTCGAGCAACGCCGGGACCGCCACCCGCACCTGCTCCGCCAGCCTGACCATCGGCGGCTCCACCGGTGCGCGCGCGTCGACGGCGGAGGGCGCCCCTTCGTGCGCGCGGTGGCATGCCGCCGCGAGCAGCGCGAGGGAGATCGGGAGCAGCAGGGCGCGATTCGTCACGATGGGATCGCATAGCCGAGGGGCGCTTCGGGCGCCGGCCCCCCAGGCTTACGGCACCCAGCGGGGGGCCCGCCGGCAGCGGCCGGATACCCTGTGACGAGCCCCACACGGAGTCCTCCCCATGCAGCGCGCGGCGTGGTTCGCCCTCTGGCTCGTCCTGGTCGTCGTCGCGTTCGGCCCGGCGCCGCCGTCCCGTCCCGACCAGACGGCCTGGCTGCTCGACTTGATGCTCGGTCGCTGGGGCGACGAGAACCCGCTCATCGTCGGCGAGTTCTGGCTGATGGGGGTGTGGCCGCTCCTCATGGGGCTGCTGCTGCGCGATCACTGGCGCGCGCGGCCGATCCCGGCGTGGCCGTTCCTGCTGGGCAGCTTCGCGCTCGGCTGCTTCGCGCTGCTGCCGTGGTTCTGGCTGCGCCGGGAGCCCGCGCCGAGCGGACCGCCCGCGCCGGCGTGGGCCGGCACGCCGCGGGCGCCCGTCGCGCTCGGGGTCGTGTCTGCGGGGATCCTCGCGTGGGCGCTCGTCGCTGGCGATCCCGCCGACTTCGCCCGCGCGTTCCGCGAGGAAGGCTTCATCTGGGCGATGACCTTCGACTTCCTCGCGTTCACCCTCGTGTTCGCGATCGAGGCGAGGCGGCGGGCCGCCGAGAGCCGCGCGCCGTGGTTCGTCACCCTCGCGCCGGTCGTCGGCGCGGCGGCGTGGCTCGCCGCCGCGAGACGCGCCCCCGCGGCGGCTTGAGCGACGCCCAGCTCAGTCGCACCACGCGCCGATGTCCGCGCAGCAGTCGCCGAACGCCTCGCACCAATCGTCACAGTAGCAGGAGCCGTCACGCGACGCGTCGCCACACTGATCCTCGCAGCTGTCGGCGGCGGGCGGGCACGCGCCCGGGGCGGCCACGTTGACGCCGCTGTTGGCGGCCATGCACGCGTTGCCGTACGTCCGATCGTCGCAGCCGCACACGGGATCGTAGTGGTGGGTGCACGCCTGGGGGCGAGTGACGCACTCGCCGACGCCATCCCCCTCGCCACAGGTGTCGGTGAACGCGCAGAACGCGTCCTCCCCACAGTCGGCGTTCGAGGCGCAGGTCGGCGCCGGCTCGGGGTCGACGCAGCCGCAGCCGCACGCGTCGCTGAACATCTCCTGCCCGGGCGCGCAGGTGTAGCGGATCACCTGACACACGCTCGGATCCTGGGTGACGTGATGCACCGCCGGATCGGCGGCGTCGCGGCAGTCACAGGTGGCGTAGGCCGCCTCGCAGGCCTCGAGCTCCATCGGGAGCGCGGCGCAGTCGTCGCCCTCGCACCCGCAGCCGCTCAGCCCGACGCAGCGCTCGCCATCCCACGCATAGCCCCAGAACGCCATGCACATGCCCTCGCTGCGCGCGTCCTGCGCGCCGCACGCGTCCTCGGGCTGGCAGTCGGCGGGCGGGCCGTCGACGCAGCGCTCGCCCTCGGGGCAGCCGTCTCCGCGAGCCGGATCGCACTCGTCGACGCCGCAGACCTCGGCCGCATCCGTGCAGCAGTCACCGAACGACACGCACTGATCGTCACACCAGCACGAGCCCTCCGAGCTTCCACCGCACGTCTCCGCCGCCTCGCAGCTCCCGGTCAGCGTGAGGCCGTGCGAGGCGCGACGCGACTCGAACGCGATCTGCTCGGGGGTGCTGCACGCGCCGAGGGCCAGCGCCACGGTGAGGACATGAAACAGGGACTTCATCGACGCCATCCAGATCACCCAACGTGGGCGGGCCGCCCACGTACGGCGTTGTCCGCGTTTGTCAAGGCGAATGGGGGACGCCCGCCTCCACACGGCGGTAGACGAGACGCAGCAGCGCCGGGGCGAACAGCAGGTCGGCGATCAGCGCGAAGCACACCGCCGCGGTGACCAGGACGCCGAACAGGCGCACCGTGGGCATGCTGCTCGCCAGGAACGCCGCGAAGCCGACGCCGAGCACGATCGTCGTCGCCACGATCGCTCGGCCCGCGTGGTGAAGTGCACCGGCGATCGCCGCCTCGACGTCGCCGGTCTGCCGATGCAGGCGCTTGAAGTGATGCAGGAAGTGAATCGTGTCGTCCACCGCGACCCCGATGACCAGCGAAGAGATGAGCACGTTCTGCACATCGATCCGCGCACCCACGAGCCCCATCAGGCCCAGCACCATGACGATCGGTGCGAGGTTGGGCAGCATCGCGATCAGGCCGAGGCGGAGATCGCGGAGCATCAGCACCATGAACACGGTGATCACGAGCAGCGCACCGCCGAAGCTGCGGAAGAACCCCGAGGAGAGCTTGTGCTCGACCGCGAGGTGGTTCACGACCGAGCCGGTCGCGCGCACGCGGACGTCGGGGGCCGCCTCGAAGCGCTCCGGGATCTCGCTCAGCAGCTCGTGGTAGACGTTCGAGTCACGCCAGCGCATCCTCGCCGTGACCAGGGCCTGTCGGCCGTCCGGCGTCAGCGCGCGCCCCAGCGTGGCCGGATCGCCTGTCTCGAGGAAGAGCAGCGTCTCCTTCAGACCGCGGCCGGTGTCCGGCAGCGCGTAGAAGGCCGGATCGCTCTCGTGCAGCGCGCGCCACCCCTCGCGCACCATCGCGCCGATCCCGTCGGTGCTCGTCACGACGCGCGCGCCGGACGGATCCCGGAAGTCCTTCAGCGTGTCCTCGACCTGCTGAAGCGCTTGGAAGACCTCCTGTCGCCGCACGTCGTCGGCCTCGACGAGGATCGAGACCGTGTTCGTGCCGCCGATCTCGGTGTCGATCCGGTCGAAGGTCGCCCGGACCGCGTGCGTGCGCGGCAGGAACGACAACGTGTCGTGCGCGACCTCCACCTGCGACGCGAACAGCAGACCCAGGAGCACCACCGCGGCGGTGGCCCACAGCGTCCGCCTGCGCCCGACGACGCCACGAGAGGCGGCGTTGCACCATCCGACGAAGACCTCACCGATCGCCAGCCCGCGCGACGTCCGTGCATCCGGGCGGGCACGATCGAGCGCCAGGAACGCCGGCACCCAGGTCACCGTCTGCACGAAGGTGGCGCCGACGCCGAACGCGCCGAGCAGACCGAGCTCGCGGACCGGCGGGATGTCTGCGAGCGTGAAGCTCAGCAGGCCCGCCGCGGTGGTGGCCGCGGTCAGCGCGACCGGAACCCCCGCGAGCCCGAGCGCGCGGCGCACCGCCTCGTCCCGGTCCAGCCCCTCGGCGCGCGCGTCCAGGAACACCTCCTGAACATGGATCGCCGCGCCGACCCCGACGCACAGCAGCATCGGCCACAAGATCAGCGTGACCAGGGTGAGCGGGATGCCGAGCACGGCCATCAGGCCGAGGGTCCACACGCCCGCGTGGGCCACCGCGGTGAGCGGGCCGAACACGCGCGCCGGGCTGCGGAACAGGAGGAGCATCACCGCGATCAGCGCGAACACCACCGCGCTGCCGAGCCGCAGCATGTCGCGCATCGTGAAGCCATCGAGCTCGGCGTACAGCGCGGACGCACCGCCGATGCCCACCTGGAAGCCAGGCGCCTGGTGGCGCGCGATCACCTCCTGCAGCGCGAGAAACACCTCGGTGACCTCGTCGTGCGAGAGCGGCACCGTACGGACCGCCATCATCGACATCTCACCCGAGCCCGCGACCAGCTGCGCCGCCGGGACGTCCGAGCCCAGCACGCGCACGCGCAGCGCGGGTAGCTCCGCGGGCGACGGCCACGCGTCGAGGAGCCCGCCGACGTGCAGGGCACCCTCCGTCCACGCGATCTCGCGTACGTTCACGAGGCTGGTGACCTCCTCGACGACCGAGCCGCCGGCGACATCGCCCCAGCCCACGTCGTCGAACCCGTCCCCCCCGCCCGACGTGCCCGCCGGCGCGGCGTCGGCCGCCTCCCCGAGATCGATGCGCGCGACGTCCTCGTGCAGCGCGCGCAGGCGCGCCAGGTAGTCGAGGTCGAACACCTCCCCCTCGACGAGGAGCAGGAAGGTCTGATCGTCACCGAACGACGCGCGGAGGGCCTCCATCGCCTCGTGGACGGGCCCGGACGAGGGAAGGAACGAGTCGTTGCTGTTGTGGACCTCCAACCGGCTGGCGATCACCCCGCTCAGCGCCAGGGTGAGCAGCACGTCGAGCGTGAGCAGCGCGATGCGCCAACGCACCACGAACGCGCCGAGTGCCCGAAAGGCCCGCTCGGAGCGACCTCGAGGCGCATCCGACATGACGCGTCCTGTGGACTGCTGCATCGGCGGTCTGCGCCCCCTCGCGACCGGTGGGTCTGCTGAGCCGCCAGCATATGCGACTGACGGACGTCGGCCAAACTCGCGCCCGCGATCCGACGGAACCGACCCTTCAACCGAGGACGCGCGTCCGGAGCGTCCTCAGGCGGCGGCGAGCAGGTCGCGCACGCGCTCGGCGAGGCGCATCGGGTCGACGGGCTTCTGCAGGTAGCCGACGACCTCGGTGATCTCCATCAGGTCGCGCACCTGGCTCTCGGGCACCGCAGAGAGCAACAACACCCGCTGACCTCGGAACGCGCGGCGCGCGTCGAGGTCGCGCAGCAGGCGGGCGCCGTCGAGGCCCGGCATCATGATGTCGCACAGCACCAGATCGTACGGCGCGTCCTCCTCGATGCGTCTGAGCGCGATCAGCCCGTTCGCAGCACGCTCGGTCCGCACGTTGCCGACCAGCGACGTCAGCGCCATCTCGAGCAGCTCGCCGACGTCGTCGTCGTCCTCGACCACCAAGATGCGAACTGGCGCGGACTCGGACAGGCGCCCTCCCGTCGTGCGTTGGGCGGGAACATGGCACGGCCAGGCCCGCCTCGCCACCCGCGGTAACGCGGTCAGGGCCTGACGACGTGGCCCGCGAGGAACGATCCGATCAGCGGGTAGACCTCGTCTCGCGCCGTACGGCCGACGATCGGGTCGACGTGACCGTACTCGGTGGACAGCCCTCCAGCGGTACCGAGCACCTGGTAGGTGCAGTCGGCCATCCGCGCGCAGGTCGCAGCGACATTGGGCTCCGGCACGATCTTGTCGACCGAGCCACCGAGCAGCAAGGTCGGCACCTGGGCGTCGAGCGTGGGGAACCACGGCGTGCCGTCCTCGCGCACGATGGTGCGGCGCTTGACCCAGGTGGTCGCCTGTCGCGCCATCGGGCGCGTCATGTCGACGAGCGCGTGCCGCGCGAGCCCGTTGGCCACCGGATAGTCGAGGTTGGCGCGGTTCGCGAGCTTGCCGTAGAGCGGGTTGGCTCGCCCGAGCGGCGCGACGAGCTTCACGAGGCCCGTCGAGCGGATCAGCCCGTCGCCCCGCACCGCCCAGCCGAGCCCGCGCACGCTGCGCTGCAGCGGTCCGAGCGTGGTCAGCTCGCCCGGCGAGCACACCGCGACGCCCGCGGAGATCTTCTCCGGGTAGCGGACGAGCGCGGTGTAGAGGAGCATCCCGCCCATGCTGTGGCCGACCCAAGCGACCTGATCGGCGCCGGTGACCTCACGCACCGCGTCGACGACCGCCGGCAGATCGTAGTCCGCGTGCGCGTCGAACGAGAACGAGCGCGCGGCGGCGCGCGACGGCGGGCGTGCGCCCGGATCACCGCGAAGCTCCGGCACCCACACGTCGAACCCTTCCTCCTGCAGGTAGACCGCGAGCGACACCTCGTCGCGGTAGTCCCAGTTGTAGTGGTTCGCGCCCATCCCGTGAACGAGCAGCACCGGCGCGCCCGGGCCCGCGTAGTGCCGCAGCGGCAGCACCCAGCCGTCCGCGGTCACCGCCTTGACCTGCCCATCCGGCGCGACGTTGGGGGGAAGGCTCCGCGCGCAGCCGACCAGCGACATCGCGACGATCAGGCTTGCAAGCAAACTCTTCACACCACCCTCCATCGCGGCGCGTACCCTATCGCGACGCGGACGGATCCGTCATCTCGCCCGAGGAGGCCAGGTGGAGATCAACCTCATCGCCGTCGCGATCCCGCTGTTCTTCCTGCTCATCGGGGTCGAGCTGCTCGTGTCTCGCTGGCAGGGGCGACGGGTCTACCGGCTCAACGACGCGATCACCGACCTGTCCTGCGGGATCGGCAGCCAGGTCGTGGGCGTGTTCCTCAAGGTGGCGGTGTTCGCCGGCTACATCGCGATCTACGACAGCGTGCGCCTGTTCGATCTGCCCGCCGGGCACTGGGCGGTGTGGGTGCTCGCGGCGCTGCTCGTCGACCTCGCGTACTACGCCTGGCATCGCGCGAGCCACCGCGTCCATCTCGTCTGGGCCACCCACGTCCCGCACCACCAGAGCCAGGACTACAACCTCGCGGTGGCCTTGCGCCAGGCGTGGTTCAGCAGCGCCACGCACGCGCCGTTCGCGTGGCCGCTCGCGCTACTCGGCATCCCGCCGGTGGTCTATCTGGTGAACGACGCGCTGAACACGCTGTACCAGTTCTGGATCCACACCGAGACGGTGCGGCGCCTCGGTCCGCTCGAGTGGGTGCTGAACACGCCGTCGCACCACCGCGTCCACCACGGCATCAACCCCCGCTACGTCGACAAGAACTACGCTGGCGTGCTCATCGTCTGGGACCGCCTGTTCGGCACGTTCGAGCCCGAGACCGAGCCCGCCTGCTACGGCACGATCAAGCGGTTCTCGTCGTGGAACCCGGTGTGGGCGAACTTCGAGCACTGGGCGTACCTGCTGCGCGAGGCGCGGGAGTCCGAGCGCTGGGTCGACAAGATCGGGGTGTTCTTCCGACCGCCCGAGTGGCGCGCGCCCGGGCGCCCGGCGCTGCCTGGGCCCGCCGACGTCTCGCCCGAGACGTTCGTGAAGTTCGACACGCCGACCGCGCCGGGTCTCGCGCCCTACGTGCTCGCGCACTTCGGCGTGGTCGCCATCGCGGTGACCACCGTGCTGTGGGTCGAGGAGACCGCGCCGTGGACGCTGCTCGCGCCCGCCGCCGCGGCGATCGTGTGGGCGACCCTGAACTGGGGCGGGCTGTTCGAGCATCGCGCCTGGGCGGTGCCGTCCGAGGCGTTTCGGCTCGGCGCGGTCGGTTCCCTCGCGCTCGCGTGGGCGATCGCGTGGCCTCCCGCCGCGCCGTGGGCCGTGCTCCTGGTCGCGTTCACCGCGCTGTCGGCGATGTGGCTGCTGCGGTGGGCACCGACGTGGTCGAGCGCTGGCGCCCCGCTCACCACGGCCCGGGCGCGTGCGTGAAGCGTCCGGCGCGCACCGCGGCCCCGATCGCGTCTAGATCCGGGTACAGCGCGCGGTCGCGATCCCACGGCGCGACTTCCTCCCGCACGGCCGCATGCAGCGCGCGCGTCGCCGGCGCGGCCCGCTCCGGGCCGTGGAACTCGAGCCCCTGGGCCGCGCAGATCAGCTCGATGGCGAGCACGTCGGCCACCGCTTCCAGGATGTCGAGCGCGCCGCGGGCCGCGATCGGCCCCATCGAGACGTGGTCCTCGTAGTGCTGAATCGTGGGGATCGAGTCGACCGAGGCGGGGAACGCCTTGCCCTTGCACTCGCTGACCAGCGACGCCGCCGTGTACTGCGCGAGCATCAGGCCGCTGTTCATACCGTTGTCGCGCGCGAGATAGCTCGGCAGCCCCGAGAGCTGGCCATAGGTCATCCGGAACACGCGCCGCTCGGCGATCGAGGCGACCTGCACGAGGGCCACCTTCAGGTGGTCCATCGCGAGCGCGGTCGGCGCGCCATGGAAGTTGCCCGCCTCGAACACGCCGGCGTCCGGGAACACGAGCGGGTTGTCGCACGCGCCGTTCAGCTCGTCCTCCACGATCCCGCGCACGTAGGCGAGCGCATCGACCGCCGCGCCGAGCACCGCGGGCGCGCAGCGCACCGAGAACGGATCGGGTCGGCGGCCGAAGTGCACCAGCGCGCTGCCGTCGAGCAGCGCCGCGAGCCGCGTCGCGACCCGCACCCCGCCGGGGTGCCGGCGCGAAGCGAGCGCGCGCGGGTGCAGGCAGCCGAGGTCGGCGCGGTTCACCTCGAAGGACAGCGCACACGCCGACTCGGCGGTCTCGAGCAGTCGCTCCGCACGGACGCACGCCAGCGCCGCGAGCGCAGCCGTCAGCGTCGCGCCGTTGATCAGCGACAGCGCCTCCTTGTCGTCTGGTGCCATGCGCGGCAGCCCGACCATCGCGTCGGCCGCCGGGCGCAGCACGCCGTCGCGCCACGCCTGGCCCCCCCACCCGCACGCGACCCTGCAGATGTGCGCGAGCGGCGCGAGGTCGCCCGCCGCGCCCACCGAGCCCTGCGCGGGCACCACCGGCACGACGCCGGCGTTCAGCATCGCGAGCAGCACATCGACACAGCGGGCCCTCGCGCCCGAGGCGCCGGTCGCCAGCACGTTGGCGCGCGCGAGCATCGTCGCGCGCACGGCTTCGGGCGGCAGCGGGTCGCCGACGCCCGCGCAGTGCCCGAGCACGAAGTCCCGGATCAGACGCGCGTCGTCCTCGGGCGCAGCACCACCCACCAGGATCGACCACTTCGCCCGGAGCACGTTGGGGATGCCCTGAGCGCGGTACCACGCGGCGCTCTCCTCCATGCGCGCCCGCGCGGCCTCGTCGAGCGCCACCGGCGCGCCGGCGGCGACCGCGGCCAGCGGGGCACAGGTGAGCGAGCCGCCGTCGATCCCGATCGGATCAGGCATCATCCACCCCACGAAGCGGCCCGATCGCGTCTTGCACCGCCGCGACGAGGGTTCCGCGCACGAGCACCTCGTCGAGCGCAGCGATCTCCTCGGACGGCGCCCCGAGGCCGGTGCGCCCGATCGCGGCCTCGATCACCGCGAGAGCCGCGCGAGTGCCGCGCCCGAGCGTCGTCACCCCCTCCTCGGCCTGCCGCCACCACAGCCCGCTCGCCGCAGCCAGCAGCTCCACCGCGACGATCCGACGGGCGTTGCGCGCGACCTCGGCGGCCCGTCGCGCGGCGGTGGTCGACATCGCGACGTGATCCTCCTGGTCCTCGCACGTCGGGATCGAGTCGGCCGACGCCGGCCAGGCGAGCGAGCGGTTCTCGCTCACCAGCGCCGCGGCGGTCGTCTGCGGCACCATCAGCCCCATGCCGGGTCGATCCGAGCGCACCAGCGCCGCGGGCAGGCGCGCCGAGAGCGAGCCGGTGGTCAGCCGATAGGTGCGCCGCTCCGAGAGCGCGCCGAGCTCGCACAGCGCGAGCTTGAGGTGGTCGCACGCCATCCCGACCGGCTCGCCGTGGAACAAGCCCGCCGAGACCGCCTTGTTCGCGTCGTCGAGCCCGAGCAGCACCAGCGGGTTGTCGGTCGCGGCGTTCAGCTCGACGCGCACCTGCGAGCGCGCATAGCGCATCGCGTCGCGCACCGCGCCGAGCACCTCGGGCGTGCAGCGCAGCGCGTAGGCGTCCTGCACCTTGCCCGGCAGCGAGTCGGTCAGCGCGCTGCCCTCGAGCAGCCGGGTCAGATCCGCGGCGACCGCCTGGCTGCCTGGGTAGGGGCGCAGCGCGTGCACCTCGGGCAGCAGGCAGCGGGTGACCCCACGCAGCGCCTCCCAGCTCATCGCGGCGGCGATCTCGGCGGCGTGAAGCAGCAGCGCCGCGTCCTCGCATGCCAGCGTCGCGTACGCGGTGGTCAGCTGGCTGCCGTTGCACATCGCCAGCCCGTCCTTGTGCTGCGGCACGAGGCGCGGGATGCCCGCGCGCGCCATCGCGTCCGCGCCCCGCAGGCGCTCGCCGCGATGCCACGCCCACCCGCTGTCGCCCTCCTCCTCGGGCCCACGAAACACGACGAGGGCCAGGTGCGCGAGCGGCGCGAGGTCGCCGGACGAGCCGCACGAGCCCTGGGAAGGCACCTCGGGCACGACGTCGCGATCGAGCATCGCGAGGATCGTCTCGACCAGCGCGGGGCGACAGCCCGAGGCCCCCTTCGCGAGCGCGTTCGCGCGCAGCAGCATCATCGCGCGGGTGACGTCCGGCGCCACCCGCGGCCCTACGCCCGCGGCGTGCGACTGCATCAGGTTCCACGACAGCATGCGGCTCTGGCTGCCGTCGATCGCGATCCGCGCGAGCGAGCCGAACCCGGTGTTCACGCCGTAGACGGAGAGGGGCGCCCCGTCCGCGTCGCGGATCGCACCCGCCGCGACCTGCTCGACCCACGCGCAGCTGGCCTCCATCCGCGTCCGCGCGTCCGCGTCGAGCACGGTGCCGCGCGACTGTCGCGCCACGGAGACGACGTCGGACAGGTCGAGCGTGTGGCCGTCGATGCGAAGCAGACCTGACAAGCGCTCGCTCCCTACGCCGAGGTAAGCCATCCGAGGGTACGCCGAGCACCCTCTCTACCTCAACCGCCGTCGCGAGGCGCGCGGCGCCGTGCCATGCTCCGCGTCATGCCCAACGACGATCCGTACGCGAGCCCGCTGCACTACGACCTCGAGTATGCCGACCACCTCGAGGACATCCCGTACTACATCGGGCTCGCGCAGCGTGTCGGCGGCCCGGTGCTCGAGCTCGGCTGCGGCAACGGCCGGATCACGCTCGCGATCGCGCAGTCGGGGGTCGAGGTGCACGGGGTCGACGCGAACCCGGGCATGCTGGCCGACCTGGAGCGGAAGCGGCACGCGCAGCCCGACGCCGTGCGGAGCCGGCTGCACGTCGAGCGGGGCGACTTCCGACAGCTCTCGGGCCCGCCGCGCTACCCGCTGGTGATCCTGCCGTTCAACACGATCCACCACTGCCGCGACCACCGCGACGTGCTCGCGCTGCTGCGAGGCGTGCGCGAGGTGCTGCTGCCCGGGGGACGGTTCGCGTTCGACATGTACCTGCCCTTCCCCGAGCTCTACGCGCGCGACCCGGCGCAACGCTACGGCGAGCGCACGTTCATCGACCCGCGCGACGGCGAGACGATCGCGTCGTGGGAGCAGAGCGCCTGGGATCCCCTGACGCAGATCCACCATGTCCACTACGTCTACGACCGCGGAGACGGAGCCCCGCACGAGGTGCACCTGGACCTGCGGATGTTCTACCCGCAGGAGCTCCGCGCGCTCCTCGACTGGGCCGGCTTCGAGGTGATCGCCGAGGCGAGCGACTTCCATGGGCGCGCGCTGAACGCGCACGCCACGAAGTGGGTCCTGGTGACCGCGCCGCGCGACGACGCGGCTAGAGCTGGTCCGGTGTGAGGCCGCACAGCGTGGTGCCGGACTCCTCGAACTTCGCCGCGCGAACGTCGTCGGTGACCCAGCGATCGCGCTTGATGCGCGGGATCTCGAACGAGCCGGTCACGAACACACGGGTCTGGGAGGTCTGCGCGTCGTAGACGAGCGCGAACGAGCCCGATGCCGAGCCGCCGACCGCGAGATCGGCGCCATCATCGAAGTGAACCCACGCATAGTGCAGCTCGACCCAGGAATCGATGCCAGACGGCAGACCGTCGGGCGCGCGCCACTCGTTGGTGTGGACCCGCGGCGCGAAGTGCGTGAGGTTCACGTTGGTGAGCTCCTCGGTGACCGCCTCGGCCACGCCCTCCACCCGGGCGATCTGCTCCTGGAACGGCCCGTAGGTGGTCGGATCGGTGCCGACGTCCATGTCCGTGTAGAACAGGGCGGCCGCATCGAGCTCGGTCTCCTCGGACTCGAACGAGGTGTAGGCGCTCGGCAGGCCGTAGCGGATGCGGCGGATCGAGAGATCCTCGGCGCCGAAGCGGGCGGACGAGAAGCCCGCGCGCCACTCCTGCGGCAGCGCCCACACGCGATCGGTCGCGGTCGGGTCGAACTGGTAGGCGCCGGAGTTCAGGTAGTACAGCGTGCCGCTGTCGACATCCTCGGACCACTTCTCGAGCCAGTCCTCGCCGTCGATCGGCACCCGAACCAGCTCGCCGTCGGCGTCCTGCGTGCAGCGCGTCGGGTAGAAGTCGGGGTTGACGACGAAGGCGAAGAAGAAGTCGGGACCGCCCGGGAGCCGCTGGTGGAAGGTGACCTGCATGTCGCCTTCCGAGGTGATGATCGCCTCGCCGCGCCACGGATCGAGCGGCTCGGAGATCACCTGGTAGGCGTCGCGGACCAGCCACTGCTCGTGAACGGGCGGCCAGGTCTGACGGCTGTCGCAGATGTCGAGCGCGCCGGGGATCGGGGGATCGTTCCGACAGTCGACGGCCCAGCTCTCGTCGGCGTTCTCGGGCTTGATCCGGCCCTCGAACAGCGTGCGGGAGCTACGGAGCGGCATGAACGCCGTGTACTGGCCTTCGGTGAGCTGCGCGTTCTGGGGCGCACAGGCCGCCGCGACCAGCAGCAGGAGGGGAGTGAACGAGCGCAGCATTTCAGCTCTCCACGAGGGGGCCCAAGTATGAAGTGGGCACATATAGGCGCTCCACCCCTCCATGGTCAAGCCGGTCGCGCCACAAGCGACCGGAAAATGACGCCCGGCCCGGGTCGCGGCCCGGCTTCAGCAGCGATCCCGGGCTCACCATGCGCCGCCGCGCCGAGACAGGACCAGATCGCCCGCGTCGTCGATCCACAGCAGGTCGTCCGCCCCGTCGCCGGTCGCGTCGACCGCCACTGGACGCCCCACCACCGGGCGCGGCGCGCGGAACGATCGCCCGACGCCGAAGCCTTCGCCCGTGGACAGGTAGACCGCGATCCACTCGCCCGACGCGGCGATCAGGTCGGTGTTCCCGTCGCCGTCGACGTCGCCGGTGAGCAGCGCCCCGGCGCCGTCCAGCCGCGCGGCCGGCTCGACCTCGACCGTGATCCCGCCCGCCTCGGTGCGGGCGACGACCGGGCCGCCGACCGCGGACCACGCCCAGCCGACGACCCCGCAGCCCGGCGCGTCGCACACCGCGAGCGCGTCGCTCACCCCCGCGCCCACGAACGCGAGCCCGTGCGCGCCCACCTCGCGCTGCTCGACGACCGAGAGACCGGCATCGCGAAGCTCGATCCGGCTCGCGTCCGCCACCGCGACCCGCGCGCCGTTCGCTCCGACGCCGCACGCGACGTGGTCTCCGCCCGCCTGCACCGCCTCGCTCACGCCGCCGGCGAACGTCAACGCGGCGAGCGCGTCGTCGGCCAGTGCGTAGATCGTGGAGCCGCACAGGGCCAGATCGCGCGGCTCCCCGGTCGACGAGAGGAGGATCGTGTCCACCAGCGTGAGGGTCGGCGTCGCGCCCACCGCGAGGCGGAACAGCGACACGACGGCCCCGTCGTCCGTCCACCCGAGCGTCGCGACCTCGAGGTTGTCGGGGTTCGCGTCGAGATCACCCGCGACGACCGCCGCACGCGCGCCGACCGGGAACCGCAGCACGTCGGCCTCGGCCTCGGTCCACGGATCGGTCGGGTGCGCGGCCCCGTCGCGCCAGGTCCACAGCGTGCCGCCCGCGACGAACAGCTCCGGGCGTCGATCGCCGTCCTGATCGAACAGCGCGAGCGGGCCGGACTCGGGCAGCGTGGCCACCCTGCGGCGGGTGTTGAGCCCTTCGGCGCGGGTGAGCACCGTGAGCTCCCCGTGCTCGTCGAGCAGCCACAGGTCGATCAGGCCGTCGCCCTGGGCGTCCGCGAGGTCGACGAACGCCCCCGTCGCCGAGAGCTGGAACACGGTGGGCGGATCACCGAGCAGACCCCAGACCTGCACGACGCGCTCGACGCCGGCGGCACGCGGCCCGAACAGGAACACCTCGGCCCCGCCGTCGCCGTCGAAGTCGCCCTCGCTCGCGGGCCGCGTCCCCGTCTCGGCCGCGATCTGAAGCTGGGGCCACGAGGGCCCGACGTGGCCGTACGTCCCGCCGGGACCGCGCGCGATCCGCGACCACTCGCCGTCGAGACGCATCGCGGTGAGCTGTGCGGTCCCGCTGCCGTCGGCGTCGCCAACGGCCAGCCCGACCACGCGCGCGCTGACCTGCACCACCCCCGCGGCCTCGTAGCGCTCCAGCCCGAGCGCCTCGAACACCTCGACCGTGGTGCGCGCGCCGTCGACCCACGCGACGGCGACGTCGGGCAGGCCATCGCCGCTCAGGTCGCCGACCGCCACCCCACCGACCGCCCAGCCATCCGCGCGCAGCCCGAACGACCAGCCCGCGCCGCCGCCCGGACGCCCCCGCAGCCCGACGACCACGTCGCTCGTCCACACGACCGCGTCGATCACCCCGTCGTGATCGAGATGGGCGGCGTGCAGCCCCTGGATGCCGCCGCCCGGCGGACGCAGCACCTCGTGGCGCGACCCGTCGAGCGCGACGAACGACACGGCGTCCGCGGTCGCGACGAGCGCGCCGCGCGCACCCGCCACTGCGCCGATCAGCTCGCCGGCGGGCGGCGCGGCCCCCGAGAGCGCCAGCGGTGCGACTGCCGCGTCGGTGGCGTGCGCGGTGGCGCGCGCACCTCCGGCGGCGACCTCGATCGATCCGGGCGCCACGACCCACGCCGTCCCGTAGCCGTAGGCGTCCAGCGGGATGTCGACCGCGTCGGCGCCGACGCGGACCCGCGCGGACGCGTCGGGGACCGGCGCGCTCCACGCGTTGACCGCGCGCACGAGGACGGGCAGGGGCACCCCGCCGGCTCGGTCATCGACCGCGTACCCGTCGACCTCCCACAGCGAGAACGCCGCGCCCACGGGCTCGACCGCGCCCGGAGAGACGCAGGCGGCCAGGAGCACGCTGCCGATCGCGATGGGGAGGCGCCGATGCACGGACGGCATCCTACCGCGCACCGACGCGGCGGCGCAGCAGGAACAGCGGCGGCAGCCACAACGGGAGCAGGAGGGGGCGCCGTCCGCATCCCACCGGCTCGGGCTCCGACGGCAGACGGGCCTTCCCCGCACCCCAGCGCGGATCGCCTCGCCAGGGCGCGCGCGGCGCGCCGATCGCCCACCCCTGGAGGCGCGCGGCGGCAGCGCGGGGCGTCAGGCTCGGATCCTCCGAGAGGACCAGCGCGACCAGGCCCGCCACCGCGGGCGCCGCCGCCGAGGTGCCGAAGAAGCCCTCGAGCCCGTAGGACACGGTGGTCAGCCCGTCCGGGCCCGCGATGTCGGGCTTCTCGCGGCCGTCCGAGGTGGGGCCCCGCGACGAGTACGACGCGACGTCGTTGGTGAGGTAGCCGCGCGCCCGCACCGCGCCGACGGTGAACGCGCCCGCCGCCGAGCCCGGATCCGCGATCGAGCCGCCGGGGTGCCCCTCGAACACGCGACCGCTCGTCGCGAGCACGTCGACCTCGAGCGCGACGCGCGCGCCGCGCCGGTGCACGATCTCGAGCCGGTGCCAGCCCGCCTCGGTGACCATGCCGGACAGCCGCTCCACCGGCGCGCAGCGGTCCGCGCCGACCTGCTGCACGTCCTCCGAGCCGCCGACCCGGTTGCCCGCCGCGTCGTAGAGGTAGGCGTCCAGGTCGGTCAGCCCGCACGAGCGGTGCTGGTTCCAGTTCACGAACAGCCCCCGGACCCCACCCACCGGCAGGTTCACCCACAGCCCGTCGCCGCCGTCGAGGTCCATGCGCCCGTCGTGGTTGGTGTCGGCGTACGGCCCGTGCCAGTGCGCGCTCGCGTAGTTGCCCGCGCTGACCACCGGCAGCACGCCCGCGCGCGCGAGCTTGTCGATCTGGGCCGACACGAAGCCCGTGCCGTCGTAGAAGCTCGTGTTGAAGAACGACAGCGACATGCTCACCACGTGCACGCCCTCGCGGATCGCCCAGTCCACCGCGTTCTCGAGCGTCGTGCTCGTGTTCACCCGCACCAGGTGCAGCATCGCGTCGGGCGCGATGTCGCGGATCACCTGCGCGCAGGCGTGACCGTGCGCGCCCTCCTCGAAGCCGAAGCGCGGACGCCAGGTGTCCATCGGCGCCTCGCAGGTGGGTGTGAGGTAGCAGTCGTGCGTCGTGAACGGCGCGAGCGTCGCCGCGTCGGCCTCGACCCCGAACCACTGCAGGTCGAACACCGCGACCTTCACGCCCGCGCCGGTGAACCCCGCGTCGTGCCAGCCCTGCACCTGCATCGCGTCGAGCGCCTCGACGGCGGGCGCGGCGGTCGTCTCGGGCACCGCCTCCCACCGCCACGGCACGCCGGGCGGCGGGGGCGCGAGCAGCACCGCGCCGGTCGCGGACACGGCGTCCGCGCCCGGGAAGTCGGGATCGTCGACCCGAACCAGGTCCATCGGCCCCAGCGCGAGCGTCGTCGCGAGGAGGATCGGGCTCACGCCGGCTCCACCGCGTCCCAGTCCGGCGAGAGCGCGAGCCGACCGCGCCACCGCTCCGCCGGCCGCGCGAACCGCCCCGGCTGGAGCGCCTCGCGCGGATAGACGCGCTCGGTCTCCCACGTCCGCGCGCCCTCCCGACCCCACGCCCGCACGCGGAACACGCCAGGCCGGTCGCACAGCCCCGGCCCGTCATCGACCAGGATCGTCCACGGCCCCACCACGGCCGAGAGGTGAGGGATGGCGGTGGGGAGCGTGAGCATCGAGCCGTCCGGGAGCTCGAAGCGGACCTCGTGGCCCACGGCGCGCAGCACCCGTCCGTGCCCGAGGCGCGCGCGGAACCGGTACACGCGATGCCCGCGCTCGGTCGTGGCGAGGGCGACCGGCGAGAGCTCCAGCGGCAGCGCGTCGAGCCGGCGGCGATGCAGGGCGAGCGCGCCCGCGCCGAGCGCGCCGAGCGCAGACGCCACGATCAGCACCGCGTCGAGCGCGCCGGTGGCCCAGACCGTGCCGATCAGCGGCCCGCACACGAGCGCGAGCGCGCCAGCGGCGAGCTGGGGAGGGGTGAGCCGCTCGAGGGCGGCGACGAAGCGTCGGGGGGTGGTGTCGCGCATGATGGCAGGGATTACTCTATTGCCCCCAAGACCGGGAGGAGTCGATCCATGAGCCTCTGGGACACCCTCAAGACGCACGCTGGCGCGCAGTTCCTCGAAGTCATCGAGTGGCTCGACGCCTCCAGCGACACGATCGTGTATCGCTTCCCGATCTTCAACCAGATGATCACCGACAAGTCGAAGCTGGTCGTGCGCGAAGGGCAGGCGGCGGTGTTCGTGTCCGAGGGCAAGCTCTCGGACGTGTTCGGTCCCGGCACGTACACGCTCGACACGCGAAACGCCCCGATCGCGTCGTTCTTCCAGAGCATCGCCTACAAGCTGAACTACCCCTACAAGGGCGAGGTCTACTTCGTCAGCACGCGGCAGTTCACCGATCAGAAGTGGGGCACGCCGAACCCGATCATGATGCGCGACGCCGAGTTCGGCCCGCTGCGCATCCGCGGCTTCGGCATCTACGCGTGGCGCGTCACCGATCCCGCCGTGTTCATCCGCCAGCTCGTCGGCACCGACGGGCTGTTCACCACCGCCGAGATCTCCGGCCAGCTCAAGAAGCAGCTTCAGTCCGCGGTGGCCGACACGATCGGGCAGTCGAAGATCCCGGTGCTCGACCTCGCGTCGAGCTACCTCTCGCTCGGCGAGACGCTGCGGGATCGGATGAACCCGGCGTTCACCGCCTCCTACGGCATCACGCTGACCACGTTCACGATCGAGAACATCAGCCTGCCCGAAGAGGTCGAGAAGGCGCTCGACACGCGCACGAAGATGGGCGTGATCGGCGATCTGAACGCGTACACCCAGTTCAAGGCGGCGGACGCGATCGAGCACGCCGCGAAGAACACGGGGATCGCGGGCGCCGGCGTGGGCATGGGCGTCGGCTTCGGCATGGGCAACATGATGGGCGCGCAGATGGGCGCGGCGTTCGGCGGCGCGCCCGGCGGCGCCGCGCCGCCGCCGCTGCCCGGCGCAGCCCCGCTGCACTACAGCGGCCCCAGCGGCCAGGCCCAGCTCCCCGCCGACGAGATCGCGCGCCGCGTGCTCGCCGATCGCGCCGCATCGCACATGGTGTGGCAGGCCGGCTGGCCCGCGTGGAAGGCGTGGTCCGAGGTGCCCGAGATCGCGTCTCGCGTGCCGCCCGAGCCGTCCGCCGGGCCGAAGTTCCACTACCACGGCCCCGCCGGCGACGGTGAGCGCGCGCTCGCCGAGATCGTCGCGATCGTGAAGGCCGATCCGGACGGCGCGCACCACCTGTGGCAGGCGGGCTGGCCCGGATGGAAGCCGGCTGTCGAGGTCGACGCGGTGAAGTCCGCGCTCGCGACCGCGCCGCCGCCCCCGCCGGGCAGCGCGCCGCCGCCCCCACCCGGCGCATAGTCCTCCTCCGCACGACACTGTTGCGCGAGCGCGCGCGGGCGGTCCTCGATGAATCCGCCCGCCGCGCGGGCTCGCACGCAGCTCCTTGCCACGAGTCTTCTCAACCGAGAAACTCGCGAATGCTCGAACAGCACGCCGCCGGACGGCGCGCGCCGAGCCGAGGGGGAAATCATGGACCGTCGCATCGCGCTGCTCGCGCTCTCATCCGCCGTCGCCCTGCCGTTCGCGGCGCACGCCGTGCCCGGCCGCGGCGCGCCGAAGCCACCCACGACCCTCACCGTGCTCGAGGCGCCCTCCCCGGACGCCGACTGCGACGCGTTCGCGTTGAACGCGAGCGGGGTGGTGGTCGGGACCTGCGACGACCTCCCGGTCGCGTGGGTCGACGGGGCACTGACCGTGCTCGACGGGCCGCTGCGCATCGAGGGCGCCGACGGCGCGTGGACGTCACACGACCCGATCGCCGGCATCGCGTGGGCCGTGAACGACGCGGGGCAGATCGCCGGCCAGATCAGCGCTGAGCTCCCCGACGGGTCCGTCGCGTTCCGTGCGTCGCTGTGGGAGAACGGCGCGTGGGTGGCGCTGCCGCTGCCGACGGGGTTCACCGGATCGGGCGTGCGCGGAATCAGCGCATCGGGCGTCGTCGTCGGCGCAGCGTTCGCGCCAGGCGTGAGCCGCGTCGCGGCCGCGTTCCACCCGAGCGGGTCCGATGCTTTGCTGCCGCCCGTGGGTGGGAGAAACTGCCTCGCCTTCGCCACGAACGACGTCGACCAGGTCGTGGGCCAGTGCTTCATGGGGAGCACCGGCGCATTCGAGCCGGTGCTGTGGGATGCCGGCGCGCCCCATGTCCTGCCGCGGTGCGCGCCGTCCACCAGCGCCGCCTTCGGCCGTGCGATCAACGCCCACGGCGAGATCGTCGGCTTCGATGGGCGCGCCGCCGCGGCGTGGGACGCGTCAGAGCCCGACACGTGCACCCTCCTCGCCTCGGAGGGGTCCGCCAACGGGATCAACGACCGCAGCGTGATCGTCGGCTATGTGGGCGTCAACGGCCCGGTCGGTGACCCACCGATGGGCCTCTGGTGGCGAAACGCCGGGCAGGAACCGACCCCGCTGGTCGACGCGGAGGACTTCGAGCGCTCGTTCCCGCGCGCGATCAACCGAGACGGCACGGTCGTCGGTCTCGTTGGGCTGAAGAACGGGCGCGCACGGGCGTTCGTCGCCCGCTGAAGCGCCGCTGCCGCAGCATCCTCGCGCCACGACCGTGGGGGCCGGCCCCGCCCCGTGATCCCATGGGATCCGATCCCATGCGACCGGTGTTCCGCCGGAGATTATGGCCCCATACGTCCGTTGCAGCAGCAGCGTGTGAAGTGCTGCGGTCCGGCTGTCTGGTGGCATGGGCGCCGGGGTCTGACCTCCAACGCCCTGTCCTCGCGTAGCGTCATCGCCGGCGCACTCGCCCTGGTTCGACCACAGAGGTCCACAATGTTCCACAGAGCAAGCCGCATCGATGTCGCGGTCCTCGTCGCCTTGTCGGAGCGCGTCTTGCCCACGAGCACTCGAGATCAAGTGCCTCGTCTACAGAGACCCGATCCGCTGACCTCTGTGGACCTTGGTGATCCTCCGTCGTGGAGCTCGAGCGCTTCGGGCCGGTACGGACGTTTGGCGAGCCTGCCGCGAGCAGGCGGGCCGTCGAGGCGCTCACGGGCCTGACCGGATCGACACGTCGGTGGTCATCATCCAGCCTTCGGTCGACGTTCTGATGGATCCGGAACCCGTGGGTGATCGGGCAACCCACGACCGCGACCCGGCGCACCAGCGAGCGCGCCATCACCGCCTCCCACGGTGGTTCACGCGATACCGCATCCGGTCTGGGTTCGCGCGACCTGGATTGATCCGGGCACCACCCTTTCGCCTACGATCGAGCTTGCAGGATCGGCGCGTCGTCCACGGAGGCCGGGCGCCGAGGGTCTCGAGCAGGGGGGTGTGGGATGCAGCAGACAGCGGTTCTCCTCTTGGCGCTCTCGATGGTCGCACCGTCCGCCTGGGCCCGCCCGGGCAACGGCAACGGGCACGCGAAGGGTCTGTGCACCGGCAACGCGTACGGTCTCGACCAAGGCGAGGGCGACCCGCTCGCGTGAGGCGTGCGCTGCGAGGACGGTGACGATGCGGGAGACGGTGGCGATGGCGACGACGACGGCGGGCCGAAGCCGCCGAGCACCTACCGACTGCTCCCGCTCCCTGAAGGAGCGACCACTTGTTCACCCGTCGGCATCACCGACGCGGGCGTCGTCGCCGGCCGTTGCTTTGGACAGACCTTCGGGACGTACGCGGTGCTGTGGCATGACGACGCCATCGAGGTCCTGAAGGGCGTGGCGCGGGTGACCCAGAGCGACGGCACCGTCGCCGAGTACACGGTGTCCACGACCGATCCCGGCAGCGTCAGCGCGGACGGCACCCACCTCGCCGCCACCGTCCGATACCTTCAGAGCGGCACCCTCCGCGTCGGCGTCGGGCTGTGGCAGGGGGATGGCTGGGAGATCCTCCCGCTCCCCCCCGAGGCGACAGGCGTGACCGCGCCGCGCGGGGTGAACACCTACGGTGAGGTCGCCGCGACCGCGCGCATCGGGACGGTCAATCACACCGCGATCCTGCGTGCGTCCGGGTCGGACTACCTGAAGAATCCCGAGGGCACCTCGCTGTGCAACGGATGGTCGATCAACGCGGGGGGTGACGTGGTCGCCTTCTGCATGCGCAGCTCGACCTCCGTGATCGATGGCTACGTCTGGACCGACGGGGAGCCAGCCGTACTGGCAACGCCGGCGTCGCGCGGCACCATGGTCACGCCGTACAAGATCACCGACAGCGGGGTGATCGTCGGCGGAGACGGCGTCCACGGGTTGGTGTGGCACGCGTCGGAGCCCAGCGCGTACACGATCGTGACACCGCTCGGCGCCGTTCGCGATGTCAACGAGGACGGCGCCCTGGTCGGCTGGCAGAGCCGCGACGGCGTCGATGCGCTGGCACATGACGCGATCTGGGTGCGTGATGCCGAGAGTGAGCCGCAGTGGTTGCTCGACGAGGACGACCAGGTCGCGGCGTCGCTCAGAACACAGGCGTTGGCCATCAACGCCAGCGGCGCCGTGGCGGGCACACTCACCACGGCCAGCAACGCGATCCTGCCGTTCCTCGCGGAGTGAGCGCGGGCGAGCGGGAGCCCGTGCTCACCGCTCGCCATACGCTGGCGGGCTCGCCCCCCCCCGAGGCGCTCACGATCGATCACTGCTCTACCAAGACCCGCTGAAGGCGGGTTCACGAGGACCCATGAACGTGGGGCGGGCGTCCCGGCTGTCGATTGATCACTTCTCCAAGAAGTCCGGATGAAGGCGGGTTCG